>NZ_JBITLS010000003.1:232425-365987 GCF_044465465.1 Nonomuraea sp. NPDC049655 | reverse complement strand
CGCGCCCGCCCCCCCCCCCCCCGCCGCGCCCCCCCCCCCCCCGGGCGCCCCCCCCCCCCCCCCCGCCGGGGGGGGGGGGGGGCGGGGGGCTCCCCCCCCCCCCCCCCCCCCCCCACGACCCACCCCGGCCCCGGCGCCGCATGAGGTCGGCGCCGGGGTGCTCCGCTCACGACGTCGGCGTGAGGACCTTGGCCTCGTGCTTGGGCGCGGACGGCTTGCGCCCCATCCGCTCCTTCACCCGCTCCACCACCGTGTACAACGTCGGAACCAGCACCAGCGTCAGAAGCGTCGAGGACACCAGGCCGCCGATCACCACGATCGCCAGCGGCTGCGAGATGAACCCGCCCGACCCGGTCACCCCCAGCGCCATCGGCGTCAGCGCGCAGATCGTGGCCACCGCCGTCATCAGGATCGGCCGCAACCTGCGCCGGCTGCCCTCGATCACCGCCTCGACCACGCCCAGCCCCTGATCCCGGTACTGGTTGATCAGGTCGATCAGCACGATCGCGTTCGTCACCACGATGCCGATCAGCATCAGCATGCCGATCAACGCCGGCACGCCCATCGCCGTGTCGGTCGCCACCAGCAGACCCACCGCGCCGGTCGCCGCGAACGGGATCGACACCAGCAGAATCAGCGGCTGGACGAAGCTCCGGAACGTCGCCACCATGATCATGAACACGATCGCGATCGCCGCCAGCATCGCCATGCCCAGGTCGGAGAACGCGTCCGCCTGGTCGGCCGAGGCGCCGCCGATCTCGTACCGGGCGCCGGCGCCCAGCGCCACCGACTTCATCTTCGTCGTCAGCTCCTGGGTGACCGTGCCCAGATCCGACGCCTCCACCTTGCCCGACACCGTCGCCGAACGCTCACCGTCGATCCTGGTCACCTGCGTCGGACCGGCCACCTGCTCCACCTTGGCCACCGACGACAACTTCACCAGCCCCGCCGCCGTCGGCAGCTTCAGGTCCTCGATCGCCTTGACGTCCTCGGGCGCATCGCCCCCGCGCAGCACCAGGTCGCTGCTGCGGCCGTCCAGGGTGATCTGACCCAGCGGCGCGCCGCGGAACGCCTGCGCCACCGCCTGGCCGACCTGACCCTCCGACAGCCCCTTGGCCGCCGCCTTCTCCCGGTCCACCGCGACCTCGATGCGCGGCGCGCTGGCCTCCAGGTTCGACGACAGGTCACGCAGACCCTTCACCTGGCCCATCGCACCCTTGACCGCCTCGGTCGCCGTGCGCAGCGACTCGGCGTCGGGCGCCTGCACGATCACGCTCACCGTGTCGGAGGAGAACCCGCCCCCGCCGGCGCCGCCGACCGTCACCTCACCGACCCCGGACAGACCGGTGATCTTCTCGCGGAGCTGCTGCTCCACCGTCGCCGGCTCGGCGCCGTCCTTGACCGTCACCGAGAACGACGCCCGGTCCGCGCCACCGCCCACGCCGCCCTGCATGGCGTTGCCGCCACCCACGTTGACCTGGTACGTCTCCACACCGGCCAGCCCCGACAGCACGCCCTCGACCTTCTTGGCCGCCTTGTCCGTCGTGGCCAGATCGGTGCCCACCGGCATCTTCTGCGTCAGCGAGATCGTGTTCTGCCCGGAGGAGTCCAGGAAGTTCGTCCGCAGACCGCCCGCCAGGCCCATCGTCCCGACGAACACCGCCACCCCGATCAGCACCGTCACCAGCTTGAACCGCGTGGCGAACCGCAGCACCGGCAGGTACGCCCGCTGCAACGGGCTGCGCAGCTCCTTGGCCTCGGCCTCCTCACGCTGGGCCCGAGCCTGCTCCGGCGACAACGACGGCGCCTTGAGGAACCAGTACGCCAGCACCGGCACCACCGTCAGCGACACCACCAGCGAGGCCAGCAACGCCACCGCCACCGTCACCGCGAACGGCCGGAACAGCTCACCGACCATGCCGCCCACGATCGCGATCGGCGCGAACACCGCCACCGTCGTCAGCGTCGAGGCCGTCACCGCCCCCGACACCTCCCGCACCGCGGTCAGGATCGCCTGCAGCTTGGCCTCGCCGTAACCCAGATGGCGCTTGATGTTCTCCAGCACCACGATCGAGTCGTCGACCACCCGGCCCACCGCGATCGTCAGCGCGCCCAGCGTCAGCATGTTGAGCGAGTAGTCACCCGCCCACAGCGCCAGCAGCGCGATCACCACCGACAGCGGGATCGACACCGCCGTCACCAGCGTCGAACGCACCGACAGCAGGAACACCAGGATGACCAGCACCGCGAACGCCAGCCCCAGCAGGCCCTCGGTGGTCAGGTTCTCGATCGACTCCTCCACGTACGGCGCCTGGTCGAACACCACCGACACCTGCGTGTCGGAGGAGTCGCCCAGCGACCGCGTCAGCTCCGGCAGCTTCTCGCGGATCTCGTGGGAGATCGTCACCGCGTTGCCGTCGGGCGTCATCGTCACCGACACGCCGAGGCTCGTCTTGCCGTCGGTACGGGTGATCGTCGAGGCGTCGGCCAGGCCGCGCCTGATCTCGGCCACGTCACCGAGCTTGACCGGCTTGAGCGGCTTGGGCCGCGCCACCTGCTGCGGCAGCGCCGCCCGGCCCGTCTGGGCCGGCTGCCCGGCCTGCGGACGGCCCTGCGCCTGCCCCGGCGTCTGGGCCGGGGACTGGGCCTGCTGCTGGGCGGGCTGCGCGGGGGTCAGGTAGAGGTTCTTCAGCTTCTCCAGCGAGTCGACCCGCGACCCCACCTGCACGGTCAGCGACCTGCCGTCGGAGGTCAGCGACCCGGCCGGGATCGGCGTGCCGTTCGCCTTGAGCACCTCGGGGATCTGCGCCGCCGACACCCCGGCCAGCGCCATCTTCTTGACGTCCGGCTCGATCGTGACGACCTCGTCACGGGTGCCGGTGACCGCCGCCTCGCGCACCCCCTCCACGCTCTGCAACTCCGGCACCATGATCCGGCGCAGCTTGTCGGCCATCGCCCGCTCGTCGCCGCCGTCGCCCACCGCCAGCACCAGCACCGGGATGTCGTCGGTGTTGCCCGCCACCACCTGCGGGTCGACGCCCTGCGGGAGCGTGATCCTGGCGACGGCCTGCTGCATCTTGTTCAACGAGGCCTCGATGTCGGTGCCGTACTCGAAGGCCACCTGGATCTGGGCCATGCCCTCCTTCGACGTGGAGGTCATCTGCTCCATGCCGGGGATCCCCTGGAAGGAGTCCTCGATCGGCTTCGTCACCTGGTCTTCGACGATCTCCGGCGAGGCGCCGGGGAAGGGCGCGATGACGAACGCGCCCGGATACGCCAACGACGGCAGGAGCTGCTGCTTCAACTGCGGAATCGTGAACGCGCCGAACGCGGTGATCACGACCGCCACCAAGATCACAAGACTGCGGTTGACCAGACTCAACCGGGCGAAAGCGGTCATAGGCTCCCCTCCAAAGTTCGCCCCAGACTAACACTTTGCCTTATACGAATATTTAGCCTGATCCAGCTTTCCTGATAACCTTCTCAGGAAGCGAGAGGTGAGCGTGAGCGACGACCGCGAAGACCTGATCCGCCGGATCACCGAGACACAGCGCGACCTGGGAAGACTGTTCACCCAGCAACAGTCCCCCCTGTTCAGCTCCAACCTCACCATCCGGCAGCTCCGCGTCGTCATGCAGCTGTCGACGCACGGCTCGGCCTCGGGCCAGGACCTCGCCCACACCCTCGGCGTCAGCCTCGCCACCGTCACCGGCATCGTCGACCGCCTGGTCGCCCAGGGCCTGGTCAGCCGGCACGAAGACCCCAACGACCGCCGGGTGCGCCGGGTCGAGCTCACCCCCGCCGGCGACACCCTGATCGCCGAGATCAACGACGCGGGCCTCAGACACTACAAGCGCATCATGTCCCACCTCGACACCGAGACCCTGCGCGCCCTCGACCACGCCACCCGCCGCATCCGCGAAGTCGCGGACAAGCTCTACAACGAATGACCCACCCGGGGCGCTCCCGATCGTTGCTGTTTTCTCGTTGAATTACGAGGGAACGTCACCGGGCCAGCGGCTTTACATTGTAGATCTCAAGCGGGACAACATCGACGGCAGCTCGCCCTCATGGGCCACCGTCAGCCGCCGCGTCGCCCGCGTCACCGCCACGTACAGGTCGTGGCCGCCCATCGGCGACTGCTCCAGGATCCCCGCCGGATCGACCACCACCACCCCGTCGAATTCCAGGCCCTTGGCCTGCGTCACCGTCAGCACCACCACCGGCGCGTCCAGGTCCGCCGACCCCGGGAACAGGGCCGCCACCCGCGCGTGCAGCCCGTCGGGGGTGATGACCCCCAACCGGCCGCCCTCGCCCCGCGCGCCCAGCTCGGCCCGCTCCGCCGCCACCAGCGCCGGCAGCTCGGCCACCGCCGCCCGCACCGCGCGCGGCTCGTCGCCGCCGTCCCGCACCGACTCCGGCGGCTCCTGCCCCGGCGCCACCGCCGCCAGCACGTCGGCCGCCACCCGCATGATCTCCACCGGCGTGCGGTAGTTGACCAGCAGCCGCTCCTCCCGCCAGCGCCCCTCCAGGTACGGATCGAGCACCTGCGCCCACGAGCGCGCCCCCGCCGCCGACCCCGTCTGGGCCAAATCGCCCACCACGGTCAGCGACCGCGCCGGGACCCGCCGCACCACCGTCCGCCAGGCCATCGGCGACAACTCCTGCGCCTCGTCCACGATCACGTGCCCGTACGCCCACGTGCGGTCGGCCGCCGCCCGCTCGGCCGTCGTCAGCCCCGCGCCGTCGTCGGCCTGCCGCTCGGCCAGCACGTCGGCCCGGTCGAAGACGCCCTCCTCCAGCAGGCCGGTGGTCTCCAGCACCTCGCGCGCGTACAACTCCTGCTCGGCCCACTCCTCCCCCGCTCGCCTCGCCGCCACCCGGTCGGCCGAGTCGTCGTGGCCCAGCAGCTCGGCCGCCTCGTCCAGCAGCGGCACGTCGCCGACCGTCCACGGCGACTCGCGGGGCCGCACCAGCGGCGTCCAGTCCAGGCCCGGCGGGCACACCGACCACAACGTGTCCGGCGCGGACAGCAGATCGGCGACCAGCTCCTGCGGCGTCAGCTCCGGCCACAGCTCGGCCACCGCGCGCCGCACCGGCTCCTCCCCCCACAGCCGCTCGGCCGCCAGCGCGATGTCCGTCTCGTCCAGATCGCCCTCCAGGTCGAGCGGCTCGGCCAGCTCCGGGTCGTCGACCGCCAGCTCCTCCAGGTGCAGCGACTCCTCCAGCGCCCGCGCCTCCGCCCTGGCCAGCTCCTTCAGCAGCTCGGTGACGTACAGCTTGCGGGCCATGTTGTGCGGCAGGCGCACCGCCCGCGCCCGATCGCGCAGCCGCACGCACACCGCGTGCGGCACGCGCAGCCGCAGCCCGTCGAGCTCCACCTCCAGATCGCCCGCGGGCACCCGCTGCCGGTCGGCCACCGCCGCGGCCACCACCTCTGCCATCCGCAGATCGCCCTTGACCACCGCGGCCGCCGGCGGATCGGCCGCCACCGCCCGCACCCCCGGGAACAGCTCGCCCACCGTGGCCATCACCACCTGCGTCTCCCCCAGCGCCGGCAGCACCTGCCCGATGTAGCGCAGGAACATCGGGTTGGGCCCCACCACCAGCACCCCGCGCCGCTCCAGCGTGTCGCGGTGGGTGTAGAGCAGGTAGGCGGCCCGGTGCAGCGCCGCGACGGTCTTGCCGGTGCCCGGCCCGCCCTGCACCACCAGCGCCCCCTGCAGGCCCGCCCTGATCACCCGGTCCTGCTCGATCTGGATCGTGGCCACCACGTCGCCCATCCGGCCGGTACGGCCGCGCCGCAACGCCGCCAGCAGCGCCGCCTCCCCCACCAGCGTGCGCCGGTCGCCGTCGGACATGCCGTCCAGGTCGAACACTTCGTCGTCGATGCCGACCACCGTGCGGTCCTTCAGGTGCAGATGGCGGCGCCGCACCAGGCCGCCCGGGTCGGTGGCGGTGGCCACGTAGAACGGGCGCGCGGCCGGGGCCCGCCAGTCGATCAGCACCGACTCGTGGTCCTCGTCGCGCAGCCCGATCCGGCCGACGTACGTGCTGACGCCGCCGGAGTCGTCGATCCGGCCGAAGCACAGGCCGCGCTCGACCGCGTTGAGCTGGGCCAGCCGCCGCGCCTGCTCGGAGGCGGTCACCTCGCGCTCGACCCGCGCCTGCCGGGTGCCCAGCGCGCCGCCGCCGGCGTACACCTGGCGCAGCGTCGCCTGCGCCCGCTCCCTGGCCGCGTCGAGCCTGGCGTACAGCCACCGGACCGTACGCTGCTCGCTGTCAAGGGCTTCCGCGAGACCATCTTGACGATTAGCCATTCCCTGCTATACTCCTTTGCGGGAGCTCTGTGGAGCCGCTTCTCGTGTTGTCGAGCTCACGAGCCTAGCCCTCCTTCGCCGTTCCGGCAACCGACGCCGCCCGTCCGCGTTCCCGCGGCTGGTGCTAGCTTGAGCGGTCGTGTCGGACTATCTACGCGACCTGTTCTCCCTGCACGGCCGCCGCGCGCTCGTCACCGGCGGCAGCTCCGGCATCGGCCTGGCCATGGCCGAGGCGATCGGCCGGGCCGGAGCCGAGGTCGTCCTCGCCGCCCGCAGGCCCGCCGAGCTCGACCGGGCCGCCGAGCGGCTGCGCGCCCACGGCGTCACCACCTCCGCCGTCAGCGCCGACCTGCACGACCGGGACGACCTGGCCCGCCTGTGCGCCGCCGCCGGAGAGATCGACATCCTGGTCAACGCCGCCGGCAACAACATCCGCAAACCCATGGCCGAGCTCACCCCCGGCGACTACGAGCAGACCATCGCCGTGCACCTGACCGCCCCCTACCTGCTCGGCCAGCACTTCGGCCCCCGCATGGCCGCGCGCGGCCGGGGCCGCATCATCAACGTCGGCTCCCAGCAGTCCATCAGCGCCTTCGGCCACAGCGGCGTGTACGGCGCGGCCAAGGCCGCCGTCGCCGGTCTCACCCGCTCGCAGGCCGAGGCGTGGTCGGCCCACGGCGTCTGCGTCAACACGATCATCCCCGGATTCGTGCTCACCCCCCTCACCGAGCCCGCCCAGGCCGTCCCCGGCCGCGTCGAGGAGCTGGCCGCCCGGCACATGACCGGCCGCAACGGCGTGCCCGGCGACTTCGCGGGCGCGGCGGTGTTCCTGGCGGGGGACGCCTCGGCGTTCGTCACCGGCCAGCTGCTCTTCGTCGACGGCGGCTTCTCCGTGCACTGACGGCGGCGGCCGGCCCGGCCCGACGCCTTTACGTTGTAGATCAGGTGCGGCGGCGGGCGCGGTAGGCGCTGGCCTTGGCGCGGTTCTGGCACGACAGGCCGCAGAACCGGCGCGAGGCGTTGCGGGTGGCGTCGAAGAAGACCAGCTCGCACGCCGCCGCCTCGCACGTGCGCAGCCGCACCCCCTGGCCGACGCCGATCACCATGGCCAGCGCGGTGGCCGTGTCGGCCGCCCACGCGTCCACCAGGCCGGCGGCGGGCCCGTGGAAGGCCAGGACCGGCGGGTCGCCGTGCAGGTTGGGCACGGCGCCGTGCCGCAGCAGGGCCCGGTTTAGCGCGGCCGGCGCGGCGGGGCTCGCGGTGAAGGCGGGCCGGAGCTCGTCGGCCACCCCGGCCAGCCGGTCGGCGTCGGCGCCGGTCAGCGTTCTGCTGGGCGTCCATCCATGCTGGACGAAGGCGGCGTCGAGGGCGGCGCGCCGGTCGGCCGGCGGCCCGGCGGGACGACCACGCACCTGGGTGACGGCCAGTTCGTTGACCAGCAGCACGGCCAGATCCACCCACCTACCGACATAACTGTCTATCTGGGACTGGCCGGTGATGCGCCACACGTCTGTCGTCACCGGCGAAGCCTACCTAGGCAGTGAGGTCGGCGAGGGTCACTCGAAGCCGGGGGCGGGCTGCCACAGGCTGATCTCGGTGCCCTGGTCGTCGGTGCAGGAGCAGCCGCGGCCGGACTTGCTCTCGTACACCTCGCCCGTCGTGCCGCCGAGCTCGCGCACCCGCTCGACGGCGGCGTCGATGTCCTCGACGTGGTAGTAGAGGTTGGGCTGCGCGGACCGGCCGCCGGCGCGCAGGCCCATCGGCACGTCGGTGTTGGTGACGTGCAGGTAGCGCTCGTGCTCGCGCCTGAACTCCCAGCCGAACAGCGGCCCGTAGAAGGCCGCCGCCCGTTCCAGGTCCTCGACCGACAGGGTGTAGTAACCCAGCTGGACACTCATGCACGTCTCCCCGCAACAATTGCCGTTATCGTTAAGCATCAACACCATAACGGAAGCAGGCAAAGATTAACAACGACGTTAACGACCTGGACGCCACGCTGGCCGCCCTCGCCGACCCCACCCGGCGCAAGGTGATCGACCTGCTGCGCGAGGGCCCGCGCCCGGCCGGCGAGCTGGCCCAGGCGGTGCGGATGAGCGCCCCCGCGCTCAGCAGGCACCTGCGCGTGTTGCGGGCCGGCGGCCTGGTGCGGGCGGAGGCGGGCGGCGAGGACGCCCGGCTGCGGCTCTACACCCTGCGCCAGGAGCCGTTCGCGGCGCTGCAGGCGTGGCTGGACCAGGTGCAGGCGTTCTGGGCCGAGCAGCTCGGCTCGTTCAAGGACCACGTGGAGCGCGGGCGGTGAGCACGGTGCGGGCGGCGGTCGTCGTGCCGGTCGATCCGGCGACCGCGTTCCGGATGTTCACCGACGAGATCGACCAGTGGTACGTGCGCGGCCGCCACAGCTGGGTCGATCCCGCCCGCGCGGTGGCCATCCGCTTCCAGGACGGCTACCTGCGCGAGCTGTGGGACGACGGCGGCCACGCCGACCTGGGCCGGATCGTGCACTGGGAGCCGCCCCGCCGCCTGGTCTGGGCCGACCTGCTCAACCCGGGCGGCCGGATGGAGATCGAGGTGGCCTTCACCGCGGTCGAGGACGGCACGCGGGTGCTGCTCGAACACCGCGGCCTGAACACCCTGCCGCCGGACGTGGCCGGGCGCATCCGCCGCGGCTACTCCTGGAACATCGTGCTGGGCTGGTTCGCCGCCCGATGGACGCGGGCGTGATCAGCGGCGGCCGTACTTCTTGTGCACGGCCTGCTTGCTGACGCCGATCGCGTCGGCGATCTGCGCCCAGGGCAGGCCCGCCACCCTGGCCCGGCGCACCTGGACGGCCTCCAGGCGCTCGATCTCGCGCCGCAGCGCGGTGGTGGCGTGCAGGGCCAGCAGCGGATCGTCGTCCTGCGCCTGCCTCATCAGGGACGCCAGGTCGTTGGTCATGCCCTAACGGTAGTCCACGATCTCCCGCCGCTCAGCGGGTCATCGCGCGTCCAGGACCAGGCGGACGCCGAGGCCGATGAGCACGACGCCGGAGATCTGCTCCAGGCGGCGCCTGACGGCCGGGCGGCCGAGGAAGTCCCTGGCCCTGGCGACGGTCCAGATGAGCAGGCCGTACCAGACGGTGTCCACCAGCACCCAGACGACGGCGAGGGTCACCAGCGTCAGCGGCACGTTCTGCCCGGCCGGCACGAACGGCGGCAGGAACGACATCGCGAACACCGCGGCCTTGGGATTGGCCAGGCAGGTGCCGAGCCCCGACAGGTAGGACCCGCGCAGGCCGGCCACCGCCTCGACCTCCACCGGCGGGGTGCCCCGGCGCGCGTTCCACAGCGCCTGCGCGCCCATCACCACCAGCACGACCGCGCCCGTGACGCGCATGACGTCGTAGGCGACCTGCGAGGCCATCAGCAGCGCCGACAGCCCGAACGCGGCGGCCAGCCCCCACAGCAGGATGCCGGTCTCGTTGCCCAGCGCGGCGGCCAGGCCGGAGCCGCGGGAGCGGAGCGTCTGACGCAGGATGACGGCGGTGCTCACGCCGGGGGCCATGGCCACCAGGAAGCACGCGCCGACGAAAGCCAGAAGGTACATGCTGGGCATGCTGACAGAGAAGGCGGCCTTTTTCTCGCGATTTATCCTGGCTAGTTGATCTAGAGGTACAGCTTGCCGAGGCCGGCCACCGCCTCGGCCATCAGCGCCCGCAGCTCGGCCGGCTCCAGCACCTCGACGTCGGCGCCGATGCGCAGCAGCAGCCAGCGTGCGTGGGTGAGCGACTCGACCGGCACGGTGAGCGTCCGCCAGCCCTCGGGGTCGGGCTCGCCCGCCGCGGCCAGCGCCGCGGCGACCACGTCGGACCCCATCGTGTACGCCAGCAGGTCCTCCCGGCCGGGCGCCAGCCTGATGACGGCCTCGGCGGTGTACATGCGCTCGCGGAACTCCTTGGCGTACGCCCGCCAGAACGCCGCCAGCTCGAACCCCTCCGGCCTGCGGAACCGGCCCGGGAGCTGCTCGACGGTGAGGATGCGCGAGACCCGGTAGGTGCGCGGCGAGCCCTCGGGCGGGGCGGCGACCAGGTACCAGGAGCCGCCCTTGAGCACCAGCCCGTACGGGTGGATCACCCGGTCGACCTCCCGCTGCCCCCATCGGCGGTAGGTCATGTGCAGCGGCCGCTGCTCCCACACCGCCTCGGCCACGTCGCTCAGGTGCGGCACGTCGTCGGCCGAGCGGTACCAGCTGGGCACGTCCAGCAGGAAACGCTCGCGCATGCGCGAGGCGTGCGAGCGCGGCTCGGGCGGCAGCGCGGCCAGCAGTTTCAGCTCCGCGGTCGCCGCGACATCGGCCAGCCCCAGCTCGGCGGCCGGTCCCGGCAGCCCGGCCAGGAACAGCGAGGACGCCTCCTCGGCCGTCAGCCCGGTCAGGCGGGTGCGGTAGCCGTCCAGGAGCTGGTAGCCGCCCGCCGGTCCGCGGTCGGCGTAGACCGGGACGCCGGCCGCCGACAGGGCCTCGACGTCCCGGTAGACCGTGCGGATCGACACCTCCAGCTCGGCGGCCAGCTCGGGCGCGGTCATCCGGCCCCGCGTCTGCAGGAGCAGGAGGAGGGAGAGCAGGCGGCTGGCACGCATATTCGTCATTGTATTGCGCACATTTTCGGTGTTTGTATGAACAGATGGAACGTTTGACCGCCATCATGAACGCCCTGCGCGCCCAGGACAGCGTCTCGGTGACCGAGCTCGCCGAGCGGCACGGCGTGTCGGAGATGACGATCCGGCGCGACCTGGACGAGCTGGCCCAGCAGGGCGTGGTCCGCCGGGTCAGGGGCGGGGCGCTGTCCCTGCTGCTGCGCGGCGAGGAGCCACCGTTCGGGGTGCGCGAGCGGGAGGCGGTGGAGGCCAAGCAGCGCATCGGCGTCCAGGTCGCGGCGCTGATCGCCGACGGGGAGGCGGTCGTCCTGGACGGCGGCACCACCGTGCTGGAGGTGGCCCGCGCCCTGACCGGGCGGCGGCTGACCGTGCTGCCGCTGGCGTTGCAGGCCGTCTCGCTGCTGGCCGCCGCGCCGCGGGTGCGCCTGGTGCTGCCCGGCGGCGAGGTCCGCAAGGGCGAGCTGAACGTCACCGGCCCGCTCGCCGAGAACTCGATCGCGGCGCTGCGCTTCGACACCGCGGTGATCGGTTGCTGCGGCCTGTCGGCCGAGCACGGTCTGACCGCGCACGACCTGCCCGAGGTCGCGGTCAAACGGGCGGCCATCGCCGCCGCCCGGCGGGTGATCGTGGCCTGCGACTCGGGCAAGTTCTCCCGTACGGCCTTCGGCGCGGTCTGCCCGATCTCCCGCCTGGACGTCGTGGTGACCGACGACGGCGTGCCGCCCGAGCAGCGTGACGCGCTCCTCGCGGCCGGGGTGGACGTCAAGGAGGCCGGATGAGACGCGAACGGACGGCCGTCTACCTGCTGTTCTTCCTGGCGGGCCTGGCCATCGGCACCTGGACGGCCCGCATCCCCGCCATCAAGGAGGCCCTCGGGCTCGACGCGGGACGGCTCAGCCTGGCGCTGCTGGCCATCGCCGCGGGCGCCGTGGCGGGCATGACGACCGTCGGCCGCCTGGTGGACCGGTACGGCAGCAGCCGCGTCATGATCCCGGCGGCCCTGTTGCAGGGCGTGGTGCTGGTGCCGCCCGCCTTCGCCCCCGGCCTGGGCGCGCTGGCCGCCGCGCTGCTGGTCTTCGGGATCGTCCACGGCGTCCTGGACGTGTCCATGAACGCCAACGCCGTCGAGGTGGAACGCGCCTGCGGGCGGCCGGTGATGTCGTCCTTCCACGCCGTCTACAGCGTCGGCGGGTTCGCCGGGGCCACGACGGGCGGGCTGTTCGCGCAGGCCGGGCTGCCGCCGTCGGTGACGTTCGGGTGCGTGGGGGCGGTGATCGCCGTGCTGGCGGTGTGGGCCTGGCGGTGGGCGCTGCGCTCGACGCCCGCTCCCCTGCCGGCCGGCGGCTCGGGGTCCGGACGGCCCAAGGGCATCCTGTTCCTCGGCGTGCTGGCCTTCTGCTGCCTGGTGGGCGAGGGGGCGGCGGCCGACTGGAGCTCGGTCTACCTGCGCGAGAACCTGGCCTCCTCGGCGGGGTTCGCCGCAGCCGGGTACGCCGCGTTCTCGATCGCGATGACCGCGGGACGGCTGGCGGGCGACCGGCTGGCCGCCCGGTTCGGGCCGGTGGCGCTGGTGCGGTGCTGCGGGCTGCTGGCGGCGGCCGGGCTCGGGCTGGCGCTGCTCGGCGCGGGGCCGGTGGCCGGGGTGGTGGGGTTCGGCTGCTTCGGGGCGGGGTTGTCATGCATCGTGCCGCAGGTGTTCTCGGCCGCCGGGCATCGGGACCCGGCCTTCGCCGGGCGGGCGCTGGCGCGGGTGGCGTCCGTGGGGTACCTGGGGTTCCTGTCGGGGCCGGTGATCATCGGGGCGGTGGCCCAGCTCGCCGGGTTGCCGCGGGCGCTGGCCGTACCGGCGCTGATGGCGGCCTTCGTCGCCCTGACGGCCCCCGCCCTGCGGTCTTAGGCGTCCGATCGCGGGCGGCGCGCCGGGGACCAGCGGCGTACCGGGGACCAGCAGCGTGCCGGGGATCAGCCGAACTGCTGCCAGCCGAGCCTGATCACCATCGCCACCACCACGCACAACAGCACGACCCGGACGAACGCCGTGCCGCGCCTGATCGCCATCCTGGCGCCGAGCTGGGCGCCGGCCACGTTGCACAGCGCCATGCCGAGCCCGAGCGCCCACTGCACGTGGCCCTGCAGCCCGAACACCGCCAGCGCCCCGAGGTTGGTGCCCACGTTGATGATCTTCGCCGAGGCGGAGGCGGCGACGAAGTCCAGGCCGAGGATGGTGGTGAAGGCGATGATGAGGAAGGTGCCGGTGCCCGGCCCCATGATGCCGTCGTAGAAGGCGATGCCCACGCCCGCGGCGGCCACCGCCGCCACCACCCGGCCGTCGGTCCGCAGGTGCGGCTGCGGCAGGGCGCCTATCGAAGGGCGCAACGTGACGAACGCCGCCACGCCGAGCAGCACCACCATCACGACCGGGCGCAACACGTCGGCCGAGATCGCCGCCGCCGCCCACGCGCCCAGCCCGGCGCTCACCACGGCCAGCGCCGCACCCGGTAACGCCACCTGACGGTCGATCTTGGTGGAGCGCGCGTACGCCACGGCGGCCGAGGCCGTGCCGAACACCGAGGAGAACTTGTTGGTCGCCATGGCCTGGACGGGCGGCATGCCGGTCATCAGCAACGCCGGCAGCTGCACCAGCCCGCCGCCGCCCACGACGGCGTCGACCCATCCGGCGCCGGCCGCGGCCGCCAGCAACACCACAACCTGCTCCAGCGGCACGCCGCTCCCCCACTCCCCCAGGAAACGCCCAGAAGACTACAGCCCCCCTCCAACCACCCACCGCAGGCCACCCCCTCACCCCGGCCCTCACCCCCCGCGCCCTTCACCCCCGGCACGATCTCCTACACACCGTCTACCCGCCGCGCGGGTGACCGGCGGGCGCCGTCCCGGCCGGATAGACGAGACTGGACCGGTGACGATCGAGAACGGACCGCCCGTGTCGAGCACTTCCATCGTGGTGCTCACGCTGGCGCGGCGGGTCGAGACGGAGCTCTCCGCCGAGCTGGCGCCGCTTGAGCTGACGATCAGCCGCCTGGGGCTGCTGGGACACATCGCCGGTGTGCCCGGCGCGTCCTTCAGCGACCTGGCCCGCATGTCGGGCATCTCGGTGCAGAGCGTGCACGCGGCGGTCAAGGGGCTCGTCCAGGCGGGGCTGGTGCGCGACCGTACGGCGCGGGCGGGGTCGGCCTCGACCATCGAGCTCACCCCCGAGGGGCAACGCCTCCTGCGGGAGGCCGCCCAGGCCATCACCAAGGTCGACGAACGCCTTTTCGGCCCCGACGCCGACCCGATTCAGCAACAGGTGGGCGAAGCGATCCGCACCGCCTTCCCCACCCCCTGACCTCTTGCCCCCCACCGCACCGCCTCCGCCGCCTGCCCCCTCCGTCGCCGCTTCAGCGGTGGAGCCCTGCGACGGCCGTCAGCACCTGCTCGCGGGCGGTGGTCGCGGACGTGACTCCGGTGAGCACGTAGGCGGCCAGCCCTTCCGCCAGCGCCACCAGGGCAAGCGCCGTATCGGACGGGGCGAGGGTGGCGGGGATGCGGCCGACCTGCTGGTCGCGGGTGACGTGGTCGGCCATCCGGCGGCGGAAGCCGGCATACAAGACGCACAGGTGGTGGAAGCCGGGCATACAGGACGCGCAGCCGGGCCGCGATGGCCTCGCAGGCGAAGGCGCGGGCGAAGGCGAAGGCGCGGGCGCGGGTGCGCCGCAGTCCCGAATGACAGGTCGGCTTTCAGGGGGACTGAAGGTTTCGGCTAGGCTTCAGTCACACTGAAGGTTGGAGGCGATCCATGAATCATGTCCTGTTGTCCATCCACGTGCTGGCGGGGATCGTGTTCGTCGGCGGTTCGGCGGTCGCGTCGAGCTTGTTCCCCCGTTACGCCCCTGTCGCATCCACGACGCCCATCACCACCACCGGCTCTGCCACGGCCGTCGGCTCTACCAAAGCTGCCGGCGCGGAGCGCAGTGCCGCCGTAGCCGCTGCGCTGCACCGCATCACCGGTGGTTACGCCGCGTTCGGGTTGATCGTCCCGTTGGCCGGGATCGTGCTGGCCAGTGTGCAAGGACGGATGGGGCAGACCTGGATCATCGCGGCGATGATCCTCACTGCCGTCGCGGGCGCCCTGCTGGCCACCCAGATCCACCCCCGCCAGCGCCAGGCCCTCGACGTCCCCGACGACGGCCGCCGACTCCGTACGCTGACGATGCTCACCGGCGTCTACAACCTGCTGTGGGCGGCCGTCGTCGTGCTCATGATCGTCCGTCCGGGCGAGCAGACGGGAGCCTGAGCGTGCTGACCCTGCGCATCGCCGCCGCCGCCGAGGCCGTCACGCTGGCGGTTCTGCTGACCAACCTGCTCACCGTGCACGCCAAGGCGATCACGACCTACGCCGGCCCGCTGCACGGCATGGCCTACCTCATCGTCATCGCCACGGCGGCCATGACACCCAGGGCGCAAAGCACGCCCGGGGCGCGCTGGAGCGCGTTCGTCCCCGGGATCGGCGGACTGCTGGCCCTGCGACGCCTGCGCGCCGTACCGGACGGCCGGGAGGGATGATCCCGGGCTCGGGTAGGGCCCCAAAGAGGCCAGCAGGCCGGGCCCCAAGCAGGACGCCGATCCCGCGGTCCAGGCAGGACCACGGCCGGGCGACCCGAAGGGTCCCGGGCAGACCAGCCCGCAGGAGGCACAGGCTAACCAGCGGGCACGAGGCACAGGCAACCCAGCCCAACAGAGAGCCGGGGAGACCAGCGACAGGCCGGCCCGCAAGAGCCCAGGCAGCCACCCGCAGGGCCCCGACGAGACCAACGGGCAGGCCGGCCCCGGACAGGCCGGCCCCGGACAGGCCAGCGGGCCCAGGGGGACCAGCGGGCCTGGGCCCGGACCAGGCCCGGGCCGTAGGTCAGCGGGCGGCGGCCAGGGTGCGTTTCCTGGAGGCGTAGATGTCGTCGATCAGCCGGTAGCTGCGCGCCTGCTCGGCGGTGAAGATGCGGTCGCGCTCGATGTCCTTCCTGATCTCCAGCACCCCGCGCCCGGTGTGCCGGGCCAGGATCTCCTCCTGCTGGTCACGCATCCGTACGATCTCCCGGGCGTGGATCTCCAGGTCGCTCGACTGCCCCCGGCCGCCCTCCGTGGCCGGCTGGTGGAGCAGGACGCGTGCGTGCGGCAGGGCCGCCCGCTTGCCCGGCGTGCCCGCCGCGAGCAGGACGGCCGCCGCCGAGGACGCCTCCCCGATGCAGACCGTGTGGATCTCCGGCCGGACGAACTGCATCGTGTCGTAGATGGCCGTCATCGCCGTGAACGACCCGCCCGGCGAGTTGATGTACATGTTGATGTCCTGGTCGGGATCGAGCGACTCCAGCGTGAGGAGCTGGGCCATGACGTCGTTGGCCACCGTGTCGTCGATCGGGGCGCCGATGAACACCACCCGGTCCTCGAACAGCTTGTTGTACGGGTTCATCTCCCGCACCCCGTAGGAGGTGCGCTCGGTGAAGGAGGGCAGCACGTAGCGACCGCTCATGGTCAGTTCATCCCTTCGGCGATGTGGTCGACGAACCCGTACTCCAGCGCCTGCTGGGCGGTGAACCACCGGTCGCGGTCGGAGTCGGCCTGGATGCGCTCGAGCGGCTGGCCGGTGTGGTGGGCGATGATCTCGGCCATCCTGCGCTTGGTGTAGAGCATGTTGTCGGCCTGGATCTGGATGTCGCTGGCCGAGCCGCCGATGCCGCCCAGCGGCTGGTGCATGACGACGCGGGCGTTGGGCAGGGCGTAACGCTTGCCCGGTGCCCCGGCGGTCAGCAGGAGCTGGCCCATGGAGGCGGCGAAGCCCATCGCCACCGTCGCCACGTCGCACGGGACGAACTGCATCATGTCGTAGAGCGCCATGCCGGCCGTCACGGAGCCGCCCGGCGAATTGATGTAGAGCGTTATGTCCCGATTGGGGTCTTCGGCTGCCAGCAAAAGCAGCTCACCGCAGAGCCGGTTGCAAATCTCGTCGTCGACCTCCTGGCCGAGCACCACGATGCGTTCCTTCAGCAGGCGCTGACTGAGCTGGTCAGGCCAGGCCGCGCGCTGGGTCTCCGTCATTGACGTCGCCTTTCTGCCGAAACTAATTCTGCGAAAAACGCTAGACCCGGCGGCGGTGAATTCCGGCCTATTTTCGCTGGGGGCGCATTTCACTCAAGGCGCATTACTCCCAGCGCGAAATAGTATCGACATACAATCCCGGATGTGAGAAGGAACCTCCCCCGCCGTTGGACGTGCCTCATCCTGGGCGGGGCGCTGCTGATGCCGTACATGATGGCCGGGGTGCTGGTCGCCGGGTTGTGGCGCGGCGCGTCGCCCGACCTGCTGATGCCGATCCAGGTCGGGGTGTTCGTCGCGGTGCTGCCGGTGGTGGCGGTGACCGGGCTGTTCCTGCCGGTGCGCGCGCTGGAGGTGAACGCCGCCCAGGGGCTGCTCGGGGCCCGCGTGGAGACCCCGCCGCGGCAGGCCCGCCGGTCGTGGCAGGAGCGGCGGCGCACCGCCGCGTGGTTCACGCTGCATCTGGCGGTGGGCGGCGTGGTGAGCGGGTTCACGCTGGCGGTGGTGCCGTTCACGATGTTCACGATGGCGCTGCCGGTCATCGGGGAGCCGATGCCGGTGCTGGGCCTCACGGCCGAGCCGGGGTGGCCGTCCGTGCTGTGGGCGGCGGCGGGCGTGGGGGCGCTGGCGCTGCTGGTGGCGGGCGCGGCGGGCGCGGGCGCGCTGCTGGCCGCCCTGGCTCCCCCGCTGCTCGGCCCCACCCCCGCCGAGCGGCTGGCCGCCGCCGAAGATCACGCCCGTACGCTGGCCGAACGCAACCGGCTGGCCCGCGAGCTGCACGACTCGGTCGGGCACGCGCTGAGCGTCGTCACCCTGCAGGCCGCCGCGGCCGGACGCGTCCTCGACCGCGACCCGGCCACCGCCAGGACCGCGCTGGCGGCCATCGAGCAGTCGGCCCGCGCCGCACTGGAAGACCTCGACCACGTGCTCGGCGTCCTGCGCGAGGACACACGCGCGGACGGGCGCGCGGACGCACACGCGGACGGGCGCGACGATGCAGGCGCCGATGCAGGCGAGGACGGGCGGGAGGGGCGCCGCGAGGGCCACCGGGAGGCCGGCGAGGAGGGGCGGCGGGCGCCGCAGGCGACATTGGCCGACCTCCCGGCCCTGGTGGCGGGCTCCGGCGCCGAGGTACGGCAGGACGTGGGCGACCTGTCCGGCGTGCCCGCCGTCGTCTCCAGGGAGGCGTACCGCATCCTGCAGGAGGCGCTGACCAACGCGATCCGGCACGGCGGCGGCACGGTCCGGCTGGCCGCCGCCGTCCAGGGCGAGGACCTGCGGCTGGAGGTCAGCAACGCCAGCGGGAGGCACGGTGAAAGGCACGGCGAGAGGCACGGTGGGAGGCGCAGGCGGGGCGGCGGCCGGGGCGTTGACGGCATGCGCGAACGGGTACGCCTGCTCCGCGGCGACCTGCGCGCCGGCCCCGACGAGGACGGCTGGACGGTCTCGGTCCGCCTCCCCCTGCGCCCGAGCCCATGACCCCCGCACCCCGGCTGATCCCCTCCAGACGGCTCCCTCCCAAGACGGGCCCCCGCTGATCCCCTCCAGGCGGCTCGCCCCCGGGACAGGCCCCGCCGCCGTCAGCCCAGGACACCCGCGAAACCTTCCCACCCAGGTGCCGCTACGGTCAGGGGCATGACACTCAAGGTCGTGATCGCCGACGACGAGGACCTCATCCGCGCCGGGCTGCGCGTCATCATCGACGCCGAGCCCGGCCTGCGCGTGGTCGGCGAGGCCGGGGACGGCGCCGCGGTCCTGCCGGTCGTCCGCCGCGAGCGCCCCGACGTCGTGCTGATGGACGTCCGCATGCCCGCCATGGACGGCATCCAGGCCACCCGCCGGCTGGTGACGCTCGACGACCCGCCCAAGGTCCTGGTCGTGACCACGTTCGAGAACGACGACCACGTCTACGACGCCTTGCGCGCCGGAGCGAGCGGCTTCCTGCTCAAACGCACCAGACCGGACGACCTGATCCAGGCGATCAGGCTGGTGGCGGCCGGGGAGTCGCTGCTGTTCCCGGCCGCGATCCGCACCCTGGCCGGCCGCCGCCCGCGCGCCCACGTGCCGGGCATCGACCGGCTCACCGGCCGCGAGGGCGACGTTCTGCGGCTGATGACCAGGGGCATGTCCAACACCGAGATCGCCGCCGAGCTGGTCGTCAGCCAGGAGACCGTCAAGACGCACGTCGGCAACGTCCTTGCCAAGCTGGGCGCGCGCGACCGCACCCAGGCCGTGATCGCCGCCTACGAGTCCGGGTTCGTCTCCCCCAGCTGATCGAGCAGCTGCGCGGCCGGCAGCAGGGTGGCCTCGGCGGCGCTCAGCCCCTTCGCGGCCAGGGCCCGGTCCACCAGCCGCAGCCCCACCGCGTACCCCGCCATGTCGGGGATGCCGCGGGGTTCCTGGCCGAAGCGCCGCATGGCGCTGTCGCCCAGCACGTACGCCGGGGTGTTCCCCATGCCCTCCAGGTAGAACGCGTCCATGATCAGCTCGTGGGCGCGTTCCAGCTCCTCCCCGGTCACCATCCGCGACCAGGGCCCCATGGCCGCCGGGCCGGACAGCTCCCGGACGAACGCCTCGGCCAGCCCCTCGGCCACCACGTGCTCGCCCACGGTGACCTTCCGCGGGTCCCACTCGACGTTGGTGTAGCGCACGTTGTGGTGGAACTCGTGCACCGCGCAGTGCGCGATCCGGCCGATGACCTCCTCCGACGGCCAGCCCAGCAGGTACAGCCAGCCGGGCGAGCCGCCCATCCCGTAGTAGCCGCCGCTGATCCTCATCAGGTGCTCGTTGTCGGGGTCGCCGAGCACGAACATCACCTGCAGCGAGCATGCCTGCCTGGCCTCCTTCAGCGCGTGGGAGGCGCGCTCCAGCTCCCTGCGCACCTGGCCGAGCACGTCGGCCTCGATCATGGCCCGGACGGCGGGCAGGTAACGGGCGTCCTCGGCGTCGACGCGGAAGCCGCCGCCCTGGTGGTGGATGTCGACGATGTCGCCGGGCACCGGGATCGCCGGCCGGATCGGCGCCAGCATCTCCCGCAGCGCCTCGGGCCGGTCGGCGAGCGGCCGGGCGAGCAGGTCCGCCATGGCCGTGAGCGTGTCGTGAACGATGAACTCCATGCCGCGGACGCTAAAGCCTCACGTAACGTGAGGCTCAAACGCATTAAAGCGGCGACTCGCCCAGTTCGTCGCCCGGCGACTGCCCCGGCGTGCCGGGACCGGTTCGCGTCGGCGACGGCGACTGCGACGGCGAGGGCTCCGGCACCGGCGTGGCGGGCGTGGGCGGCGGCGTGGGCACGAACACCGTCGGCGGGAGCTGCCGGGGCATCGGCTCGCTGTCGCGCCTGCCGAACAGCAGCAACAGCAGGATCGTCGTGACCAGCACCAGCAGCAGCGCCAGCGCCAGCGCGGCCAGCAGCACCCGCCGCCGCGTCTCGGTCAGCGGCAGCCGCCGCGCCAGCGGCCCCGGCAGCGCGGGCGCGCGGTCGGTCAGCCAGTACGGCACGAAGTCCGGCCCGTGCGCCTGCCCGATGAACGTCCCGCCCACCATGACCGGGTCCAGGAACCGTTCGGCCCCCGGCTGCCCCGGCGCGTACGGCACCGCCACCCACGGCGCCGGCCCGTCGTGCACGTCGAGCACCTCGGGCGTCCCGTCGAGCACCGAGGCGCGCGCCCGGCCGAGCCCCAGCCACCCGCGCCCGCCGGACCGCCCCGGCGCCTCCTTGATCGCGGTCAGGAACCGGTCGCGCGCCGCCGCGTCGAGGGCGGCGCCCCGGGTGAGCACGGCCAGCGACACCGCGCGCCCGTCGGGTCCCTGTCCCAGGTAGACGAACCCGGCCGGAGCCGTGTGCAGGCGGGCCTGCACGACGTAGCGCCCCAGCTGGGGCGGATCACCGTACTGCAGGGGACTTGCCACGTTTGCCATGAAAGCACAGACGTGGCGTCGTGCACGTTCGCGGCGCGTTTGGTGGAATGGCGTCATGAGCGTCGCCGAAGAGTTGCCAGGCGGAAACGACGCGGCAGTGCTGCGTCGAAGTCTCGACGAGGTCCGGCGTGTCATCGTGGGACAGGAGCACATGGTCGAGCGGCTGGTCGTGGCCCTGCTGGCCCGCGGTCACTGCCTGCTCGAAGGTGTGCCGGGAGTCGCCAAGACCCTCGCCGCCGCCACCTTGGCCACCGTCGTGGGCGGCACGTTCGCCCGGATCCAGTTCACCCCCGACCTCGTGCCGAGCGACATCGTCGGCACCCGCGTCTTCCACCCCTCCAACGAGAAGTTCGACGTCGAGCTGGGTCCGGTGTTCGTCAACTTCCTGCTGGCCGACGAGATCAACCGCGCCCCCGCCAAGGTGCAGTCGGCGCTGCTGGAGGTGATGGCCGAGCGCCAGGTCACGCTGGCCGGCGTCACGCATCCGCTGCCCAGGCCGTTCATCGTGCTGGCCACCCAGAACCCGATCGAGTCCGAGGGCGTCTACCCGCTGCCCGAGGTGCAGCGCGACCGTTTCCTGTTCCGCGTGCGGGTGCCGCACCCCAGCGCGCACGAGGAGCTGGAGATCCTCCACCGCATGAGCGTCACGCCGCCCGTGCCCGACCGCGTGCTCGACCCGGCCCGGCTGCTGGCCCTGCAGCAGGCCGCCGAGCAGGTCTCGGTGCACCAGCTCGTGGCCGACTACGTGGTGCGCCTGGTCATGTCCACCCGCGCGCCCGCCGACTACGGGCTGGGCGACCTGGCCGAGACGATCGAGATCGGCGTCAGCCCCCGCGCCACCCTCGGCCTGGTCTCGGCCGGGCGCGCGCTCGCCCTGCTGCGCGGCCGCGACTACCTGCTGCCCGACGACGTGCGCGACGTGGCCGTCGACGTCATGTCCCACCGGCTCATGCTGACCTTCGACGCCCTGGCCGACGGCGTCGATCCCGAGCAGGTCGTCAAGCAGATCCTGCACGCCGTGCCGCCGCCCCTGGTCGTCTGGAACCAGAACCGTTGAACACCGCCGAACAGGCGCTGCGACGGCTGGAGCTGACCGTCACGCGGCGGCTCGACGGCCTGCTGCACGGCGCCCACCAGGGGCTGCTGCCCGGCACCGGCAGCGAGACCGGCGACAGCCGCCTGTACGTGCCCGGCGAGGACGACGTGCGCCGCATGGACTGGGCCGTCACCGCCCGCACGACCGTCCCCCACGTCCGCGACCTGATCGCCGACCGCGAGCTGGAGACCTGGGCGCTGGCCGACCTGTCGGCCAGCATGGACTTCGGCACCGCCGACACCGACAAGCGCGACCTGGTCGTGGCCGCCGTCGGCGCGATCGGCTTCCTGTCCAGCCGCATGGGCGACCGGTTCGGCGCGCTGGTGCTGCACGAGGAGTACATCCACCGCATGCCCGCCCGTACCGGCCGCCCGGCCCTGTACGGGCTGCTCAACTCCCTCATGGACGCCCCGCGCGGCCGGGCCGTGCCCGACGCCCCCGACCTGGCCGAGGGCATCGACGTGCTGGCGGCCACCCGCCGCCGCAGGGGCCTGCGGCTGATCGTCTCCGACTTCCTCGACGACCGCCCCGAGCTCGACCCCGACGCCGAACGCCCCTGGGAACGCCCGATCAGGCGGCTGGCCGCCCGCCACCAGGTGCTGGCCGTGGAGGTCATCGACCCGCGCGAGCTGGAGCTGCCGGACGTCGGCCGGGTGGCGTTCACCGATCCCGAGACCGGGAACGTACGTGAAGTGCATCTTTCTCCCAAAGTCCGGCAAGCATATGCGGAGGCCGCCGCCCTCCAGCGTGAGGGCACCCGGCTCGCCCTGCGCCGCGCCGGGATCGCCCACCTGGTGCTGCGGACCGACCGGGACTGGGTGTTCGACGTGGCGCAGTTCGTCCTGCGCCAGCGCCGCATGAGCCACCTCGCCCACCGGAGACCCGTATGACGTTTCTCGCGCCCGGCTGGTTGTGGCTGTTCGTGCTGGTGGCGCTGCTGGTGGCCGGATACGTCGTGGCGCAGTTCGCCCGCCGCCGCTACACCGTGCGCTTCACCAACCTGGCGCTGCTCAACCTCGTCGCCCCCGCCGGGCCGGGCTGGCGCCGGCACGTGCCCCCGGCGCTGTTCCTGGTCATGATGTCGTTCCTGGTGGTCGGCGCCGCCAAACCCGCCGACCAGGTACGCGTCCCCCGCGACCGCGCGACCATCATGATCGCCCTCGACGTCTCCCTGTCCATGGACGCCGGCGACGTCCAGCCCAACCGCATCAGCGCCGCCAAGGCCGCAGCCCAGGCGTTCGCCAGGGAGCTGCCCGACCGCTTCAACGTCGGCGTGGTCTCCTTCGCCCGCTCGGCCAACGTCGTCATCTCCCCCACCACCGACCACCAGGCCGTCGTCACCGCCATCGGCAACCTGACCACCCGGCCCGGCACCGCGATCGGCGAGGCCGTCTTCAACTCGCTCGACTCGGTGCGCTCCTTCGACCAGCAGGCCGCCACCGACCCGCCGCCCGCCGCGATCGTGCTGCTGTCCGACGGCGACAACACCTCCGGCCGGTCGGTGACCGAGGCCATCGAGGCCGCCCAGCAGGCGCACGTCCCGGTCTCCACCATCGCGTACGGCACCCAGGAGGGCACCGTCGACATCGACGGCAGGCCGGTGAACGTCCCGGTCAACAAGCAGACCCTGCAGTCGCTCTCCGACGGCACCAGCGGCCGGGCCTACGCCGCCGAGTCCGGCAGCGAACTGCGCGACGTCTACGAGCAGATCGGCACCTCCCTGGGGTTCAAGCTGGTCAGCCAGGAGATCACCCAGTGGTTCATCGTGGCCGCGATCGTGCTCGGGCTGCTGGTGGCCGGCGCCGCGGTCTTGTTCGGCACCCGCATCCCGTAACGTTTTCCCACGTGGCCCACTACTTCTCCGAACGTCCCGAGACCGCGAGCAGGCCGGGCTCGGTCGACCTGGTCCTGCCCGACCTGCACCTGCGGCTGGAGACCGACCGGGGCGTGTTCTCGCCCGACCGGGTCGACGTCGGCACGCGCGCGCTGCTGGAGTCGGTCCCGCCGCCGCCGCAGGAGGGCGACCTGCTCGACCTGGGCTGCGGCTACGGGCCCATCGCGCTGACGATGGCCTCGCGGGCGCCCGGGGCGACGGTGTGGGCCGTCGACGTGAACCGGCGCAGCCTGGAGCTGACCGGACGGAACGCCCAGACCGCCGGCCTTTACAAAGTAAGACCCGTTCATGTTGATGAAGTGCCGGATGACGTGAAATTTCGGGCCATCTGGTCCAATCCCGCCATCCGGATTGGCAAGCCGGCTCTGCACGAGATGCTCACCAGGTGGCTCACCCGGCTGACGCCCGACGGCGTCGCCTACCTGGTCGTCCAGAAACACCTCGGCTCGGACTCCCTGCAGCGCTGGCTCGGCGAGCAGGGCTGGCAGGCCTCCCGCGAGGCCTCCCGAGCCGCCTACCGCATATTGAAGGTGGCCCGATGAGAAGGCAGCTGCGCCCCACCGACGTCAAGCGGCTCAACCGCACCTGGCGCAGGAACACCGACAACCGGCTCGCGCTGATCCTGGAGTCGGTGACGGGCCCGTTCAACGTCGGCTCGATCTTCCGCAGCGCCGCGGCGTTCGGCGTCGACCAGATCTGGCTGGCGGGCAACGCCACGCCGCCCACCAACCCCAAGGCGGGCAAGACGGCGCTCGGCACCGAGCGCCTGGTCACCTGGCACGAGCCGGTCCCGGCCACCGAGGCGGTCAAGGCCGCCAAGGACGACGGCTACGCCGTGCTGGCCATCGAGCTGACCGGCGAGGCCGTGCCGCTGCACCGCGCCGACCTCGGCCGCGACGTGTGCCTGGTGGTCGGCAGCGAGGACCACGGCTGCTCCCCCGCCCTGCTGGAGGCCGTCGACGGCGTCTGCTACATCCCGCAGGTCGGGCGGGTCGGCTCGTTCAACGTGTCGGTGGCCGCGGCCATCGCGCTGGCCGAGGCGCGCCGCCAGGAGTGGGAGAATCTCCCCGAACCGTGACCGAACCGTCCACCATCGGAAGGGACACCGGGTCGTGCTCAGCCGTCGTTTCGCCTTTCTCGACCATCCGGGGCCGCTGGCCTTCGCCCACCGCGGCGGCGCGCTGGAGGGCGCCGAGAACTCCCTGGCGGCCTTCGAACGCGCGGTCGGGCTCGGCTACGACTATCTGGAGACCGACGCGCACGCCACCGCCGACGGCGTGCTGCTGGCCTTCCACGACCACACCCTCGACCGGGTGACCGACCGGCGGGGCCGCATCTCCGAGCTGCCCTACCGGGAGGTCCGGCAGGCCCGCATCGCCGGCGTGCACGAGATCCCGCTGCTGGAGGACCTGCTCGGCACGTGGCCGCAGGTGCGCTTCAACATCGACGTCAAGGAGGCGGCGGCCATCGCGCCGCTGGCCGAGGTGGTCCGCCGCACCAACGCCTACGACCGCGTCTGCCTGACGTCCTTCTCCGACGAGCGCCTGGTCATGGCCAGGGCCGCCATGGGCCGCGAGGTGTGCTCGGCGCTCGGCCCGCGCGGTGTGGCCGCGCTGCGGGCCGCCGCCACCACCTCGGGCTACGGCCGGCTGCTGGCCCGTCTGTCGCGGGCCGGGATCCCGTGCGCGCAGGTGCCGGTCGGCTTCCGCGGCCTGCGCGTCACCACCCGCCGCCTGGTCCGCACGGCCCACGCCATCGGCATGCAGGTGCACGTGTGGACGATCAACGACACCGTCCGCATGGAGCACCTGCTCGACCTCGGCGTCGACGGCATCATGACCGACAACGTCACCGGCCTGCGCGACGTCCTCGAACGGCGGGGCCTGTGGCACCCGCGCGGCATGGCGGCCTGACCCGCCCGGCGGCGGCCACCTTCCTCTCCTGAGGTGATCACTGTAAGGTCATGGGCACGACACGTGGACGTGACCCACGACCTGCGAAGATGGGCACTTCGTCAGGCATGACCCCCCGTGGCCGCAGAGGAGCGACACGACACCATGGCCTCCACCGCACCCCCCGCGGCCCTCGACGACTCCCCCGCGGCGCGCCGCCGCGAGCAACGCGGCTGGTACTTCTACGACTGGGCCAACTCGGCGTTCTACACCACGATCATCTCGGTCTTCCTGGGCCCGTACCTGATCCCGGTCGCCAGGACCGCGGCCTGCGCCAAGGACTTCCCCAGCCTCGCGCCCGAGACGTGCGCGTCCCAGTTCGACGCGCTGGTCCTGCGCCACCCCGGCCTGGGGTACGTCGACGTGCTCGGCGCCGACATCAGGCCCGCGGCCTTCTTCGGGCTGACGCTGACGGTGGCGGTGTTCCTGCAGATCGTGTTCCTGCCCATCGTGGGCGCGCTGGCCGACCACACCGGCCGCAAGCGGGAGCTGCTCGGCGGGTTCGCCTACGTCGGCGCGCTGGCCACCATGGGCCTGTACTTCGTCGAGGGCGACCGCTACCTGCTGGGCGGCGTGCTGTTCGTGGTGGCCAACCTGGCCTACGGTTCCTCCGTGGTGGTCTACGACTCCTTCCTGCCGCAGATCTCCACCCCCGAGGAGCGCGACGGGGTCTCCTCGCGCGGCTGGGCGATCGGCTACCTCGGCGGCGGGCTGCTGCTCCTGCTCAACCTGGCGCTGTTCCTGCAGCACGACAGCCTGGGGCTGAGCGAGGGCATGGCGGTGCGCATCAGCATGATGTCGGCCGGCCTGTGGTGGGCGACGTTCACGGTCATCCCGCTGCTGCGGCTGCGCAACCGTCCCGTGGCGGCGCACGAGACCACGGCGCTGCGCTCGGTGCGCGGGAGCTTCCGCCAGCTCGGCCGTACGCTGGCCGAGCTGCGGCGGTACCCGCTGACGCTGCTGTTCCTGGTGGCCTACCTGGTCTACAACGACGGCGTGCAGACGGTCATCGGCAACAGCGCGGCCTTCGCCTCCGAGGCGCTCAAGCTGGACAAGACCGTCCAGATCACGGCGATCCTGATGGTGCAGTTCGTGGCGTTCTTCGGGGCGCTGCTGCTGGGGCGGCTGGCGCGCAGCTTCGGCACCAAGCGCACGGTGCTGGCCAGCCTGGTGTTGTGGACCGGGATCGTGGTGGTGGCGATGTTCGTCGGCGAGGGGCGGGCGCTGCAGTTCTACCTGATGGCCTTCGCGATCGCGATCGTGCTGGGCGGCACGCAGGCGTTGTCGCGGTCGTTGTTCTCGCAGGTGATCCCGAAGGGGCGGGAGGCGGAGTACTTCAGCCTGCTGCAGATCAGCGACAAGGGGTCGGCGTTCATCGGGTCGCTGACCGTGACGATCGCGCTGCAGGTCACCAACAGCTACCGGATCGCCATCGTGTCCATGATCATATTCTTCGTGGTGGGCTTCGTGCTGCTCGCCCTGACGAACCTGCCCAAGGCCATCAGGGCGGCCGGCAACGAGGTCCCGTCGCGGATCTGACGCCCGTCAGGGGCCGTATCGGCGCGAGAGCCAGTACGAGGCGCCCACCAGGGCGCCGGTGCCCAGGATGGCCAGCAGCACCAGCGGGCCGACGTGCCCGCCGCCGGTCATGGCGCCGCTCTCCAGCCGGATCTCGGCCCGACCGGGGGCCTCGGCCGGGCGGGTGACGGGCTCGGGGGGCCGGGAGTCGCGGGCCTCCAGGCCGGGGATGGCCTCGACGTCGTCGTCCCGGCGGGGGGCGTGGGCCTGTTTCGTGGCCGGTTCGCGCCGCCCGGACCGGGGGGCCGCGCGGTCGTCGTCACCGTCATCGTCGTCGTCGCCGTCGTCGTCGCCGTCATGGACGGCCTGGACGAGCGCCGGGGGCGGCCCGGCCGCCGCCTGGGCCGGAAGCAGCATCCCTCCCCCGGCGAGGACGAACGCGAGCGCGGCGGCCGCCGCGGGCCAGCGTGGCATGAGATCCATCTACGCCTCCTGATCGACGTCGCGGTCCCCTGAAGCCTGCGGGGCCGCCGTGGGGCGGCCGTGAGCGGGCCATGAGAGTCCTCTCACGAAGGGTCGCGGGTCAAACACCGAGCGTCACAGATCGGCGGCCAGCACCATGGTGCCCGGCCCCCGGGCCGCTCCGGGACCGGGCATCGGCAGCACGGTCTCGGCCGTGGCCTCGCCGCCGCAGTGGGGGCAGGTGACGACGGGCGTGAACTCCCGCCCGCAGGAGTGGACGAGCAGCGCGGGCGGCCCGCCGGGCGGGGTGGACCACCGGTCGCCCCAGGCCATGAGCGTCAGCAGGGCGGGCACGACGTCACGCCCGGCCTCGGTCAGCAGGTATTCGTGGCGCACCGGACGCTCCTGGTAGGGCCGTTTCTCCACGACCCCGGTGGCGACGAGATGGTCGAGCCGGCGGGCCAGCAGGTTGCGCGAGATGCCCAGGTCCTCGGCGAGGTCGTCGAACCTGCGCAGGCCGAGGAACAGGTCGCGCAGGATCAGCGGGGTCCACGGCTCGCCGATGACGCCGACGGCCTGGGCGATGGAGCAGTGCATCTCACCGAACCTGTTCATGCACCCATGATAGTGGGTTGATAATGTGAACCCATGACAGTTCACATTCAGGACTCACCCGCCGGCGCGTACCGCCGGGCCGGCGAGGCGCACGACGCCCAGGCACTCAAGGCCACCCTCGCCGACGGCGTGGTGTTCCACTCCCCGCTGAGCTACCGGGCCAGGTTCGAGGGTCTGACACAGGTGGGGGCGTTGTTCGAAGCCGTCTTCGACGTGCTGTCGGACCTGCGCTACCAGAGCGACATCGGCGACGGCCGCACCCGCATGCTCACGGCGACCGCCCGGGTGGGCCGCCAGCCGCTGAACGAGGTGGCCCAGCTCGAACTGGACGACGACGGCCTGGTCCGGGAGATCACCATGTGGATCAGGCCACTGCCGGGACTGACCGCGCTGATGGCCGCCCTGGGCCCGCGCATCGCCAGAGACAAGGGCAAACCGGGCCTTCCGCTGCTGGTGGGGGCAGCCTCCGCGCCGCTGGCCGCGATGACGAGGTTCGGCGACCGGACCCTGGTGCCGCTGCTGACCTGACATCCGGGTTGCGGTCGTCGCTCTGAACAGAGAGCAGTGCTCTTGACACGGGAACACCTGTCACGAGAGCATTGCTCTCACAACAGAGCAACGCCCTCAGCCAGGAGTTATCCATGACCTCCCCCCGCCTCACCTCCGCCGCCTTCGCCCTCGGCGGCGTGCTGCTGTTCGTCTACCCGGTGGTGCGGCCGTCCGGCGACGACGCCGTCGCCATGGCCTCGACCGCGTGGGTCACCGGCCATCTGGCCGCCATGCTCGGCTTCGTGCTGCTCGGGCTGGGCACGCTCGGGCTGCACCAGGTGCTCGGCGACCGCCTGTCGCTGCGCGCGGCCGCGGTGACCTGGGCCGGCGCCGGCCTGACACTCCCCTACTACGGGGCCGAGGACTTCGGCCTGCACGTCATCGCGCAACGTTCGCTGCGCGACGGCGCGCCCGCGCTGATGGAACTGGCCGAGCAGTTCCGCTTCGCCCCGACGGCGGTCACCATGTTCGCCGCCGGGCTGGCGCTACTGGGCGCCGGAACGGTGATGGCGGCCGTGGCCGTGTGGCGTTCGGGGATCCTGCCCAAGGGGGCCGGGACGGCGCTCGCGCTGGGTCTGGCGCTGTTCATCCCGCAGTTCTTCGGCCCGTACCCGGTGCGGATCGCGCACGGGGCGCTCATCATGATCGGCGGGTTGTGGCTGGCGGCGAGCCTGCTCAGAGCCCCGCGGACGACCGCCGCGGCCTGAGGACGAGGGACCGCTGGGAGCGGGCTCGAATACCCGAGGCCCCAAGCGCGATTGGATCACCCCGCGGGTGGGAATCCCATCACGGTACCAAGCGTTAGACACCGTGGGAGACAGACCCCCCACGTATGGGGGCCCTGTAGGAGGCATTTAGACATGGGCGAGCGCGCGCTTCGTGGCACCCGGCTCGGGGCAACCAGCTACGAGAACGACCGTAACACGGATCTGGCCCCACGCCAGGAGGTGTCCTACACCTGTCCTAAGGGCCATCGCTTCGAGGTTCCGCTTGCCGCCGAGGCCGAGATCCCCGCGACCTGGGAGTGCCGCATGTGCGGCGCGACCGCGGTGCGGGTCGACGGTGAGCAGCCGGAGTCGAAGAAGACCAAGCCCCCACGGACTCATTGGGACATGCTGCTGGAGCGGCGGTCCATCGAGGATTTGGAAGAGGTGCTCAACGAGAGGCTCGCGGTCTTGCGCGCCCAGCGCCGCAAGAGCGCCTGACCACTTCTCACGGTGAAAACCCCCGGGCGACGCCCGGGGGTTTTGCTGTGCCCGTCCCCGCTACCAGCGCTGACGCGCCTCCTCGGCCCAGCCGGTGAGGCCGTCGAGGTCCACCCACGCGCCGTCGTCGTCCTGGACGCGGCCGGAGAAGTGGCCGAAGCACTGGTGGGTCTCGCTGGCCACCACGCCCAGCTGGGTGCGGGCCACCTTCTCGTGGAACGGCCGGAACTCCACCTCGACCCGCGGGCCGGTGATCCGCCAGGGGCGCAGCCAGTCGCCGCGGTCGTAGGTCCACTCCAGCTCGTCACCGATCTTGTGCAGCCGGCCGCCGGTGAACAGGGCGTTCTCGGTGACGCCGGTGCCGTCGGTCCACTTGCCGCCGAGCTGGACGGACCGGCCGGGCCCGCTGCCGGCCGCCCAGTTCCAGGTCACCGCGTACGGCCACTTCCCCCGGCCGTGGTCGAGCACCGCGAAGGAGTCGGCGGGGTCGATCGCGAACTCGTCCGGGCCGAGGCGCAGGCGTCCGCGTGCCGGGCGGCCGACGTCCTTGACCGTGTACTGGAACCGGTTCGGGCCCCAGGGGACGACGACGCCGAGCGACTCGTGGCCCTCCGGCAGCGGCACCTCCAGGTCGATCCGCACGCCGGGGGCGGTGGCGCGGATGACGGTGGCGGCCGGGTCCTGCCGGATGTCGATCGCCAGCCCGCCGCCGCGCACGGACACCGTGCCGGCGCCGCTGCGGTCGGGGAAGGAGGCGCCGCGGGCCAGCGGCACGACGACGTCCTTGGCGAACTCCGCGCCGGTGGCCCGGTCGAGCACGTAGACGCCGTGCACCCCGGCGTAGTCCAGCGAGGAGGCCACCAGGCCGATGATGTGGGAGGGGGTGACGACGCCCCAGTACTCCCAGCGCTTGCGCCGTCCCCAGCCGCGCAGGTTGGCCCGGTGCAGCGGCGTGCGGGTCCAGCCGACGGCGGCGGGGTTCAGCCGGCCGCCGGGCAGGCACAGGTCGGCGGGGGCGGTGAGCTCCCGTTCATGGGTGGTCATGGAAGGCGAGCCTCCTCGTGACGGAGCGGATGAGGTCGGCGGGCAGCTTCAGCTCGGCCCGGTCGTAGGTGAGCAGGCCGTTCAGCTCGTCCTCGACGTCGGAGAGCTGGGTGTAGACGGTGGCGCTCAGACCCTGGCGGATGGCCGGGACGATCTGCTCCTCGTGCAGCCGGACGAACGCCGCGCCCAGCTCGTCGGCGGTGCGGTAACGCCGGTAGCCGAACTCCTTCTCGCCCCAGGTGTGGCCCTCGACGGCCAGGCTGTAGCCACCGTACTCGGTCAGGGCCAGGACGCGGCCGTCCGGGCGGGGCGGGCGGAAGCGGCGGAAGTAGACGTGCAGGCTGAGCAGGTCGCCCGCGCCCTGGTCGTGCCAGCCGCTGGCGTGGTCGATCGTGCGGGTGGGGTCCAGGCGGGCCAGCTCGCCGGCGATCCGCGCGGCGTCGAACTGGCCCCAGCCCTCGTTGAACGGCACCCAGACCGCCAGGCCGACCACGTTGCGCAGGTGCTCGACGGTCTCGCGCAGCTCGGCCTCGAACGCGGCCCGCCCGGCGGCGTCGGCCCGTCCGAAGCGGTGGTGGCGGCGGTCGTCCAGGCGCAGCGGCAGCAGCGCGGGGGTGGTGACGACCAGCGGCCGGTAGGTCTCCCCGCCGTTGACCAGGTCCTGCCAGACGAGCATGCCGAGCCGGTCGCAGTGGTGGTACCAGCGCAGCGGCTCGATCTTGATGTGCTTGCGCAGCATGGTGAAGCCGAGCTGCTTCATCATGACGATGTCGTCCACCATGGCCTCGTCCGAGGGCGGCGTGTAGAGGCCGTCGGGCCAGTAGCCCTGGTCGAGGATGCCGGCGTGGAAGTACGGCCGGCCGTTCAGCAGCAGCCGGGGCACGCCGTCGGCGTCGGGGCCGACGGAGAAGGAGCGCATGCCGACGTAGCCGCGGACGCGGTCCTCGCCGAGCGAGACGCTCACGTCGTACAGGAAGGGGTCCTCGGGGCTCCACGGACGCGCGCCGGGCAGCGGGACGCGCACCGGCCGCCCGGCGGGGACGGTGGCGCGGGCCGCCACCCGGCCGCCGGCGAGGATCTCGACCTCGGCCTCGCCACCCGCGGCGTGCACGGTCACCTCGACGCACTCCTCGGCGAGCACGGGCGTCAGCGTGAGCCGTTCCACGTGCCGATCCGGCACGCGCTCGGCCCAGACGGTCTGCCAGATGCCCGACTGGGCGGTGTACCAGATGCCGCCGCGGCGCAGCCGCTGCTTGCCGCGCGACTGCCGGCCGGTGTCGCTGTCGTCCTGGACGGCCACGTCGAGGGTGTTGGCGCCCTCGGTCAGCGCGTCGGTGACGTCGAAGGAGAAGGGCAGGTAGCCGCCGCTGTGGCCGCCCACCTCGACGTCGTTGACCCACACCCGGCAGGTCTGGTCGACGGCGCCGAAGTGCAGGAGCACCCGCCCGCCCGCGGGCCCGGCGGGCGGCTCGAACGTGCGCCGGTACCACAGGGTCTCCCCCGGCAGCAGCTGCCGGCCGACGCCGGACAGCGGCGCCTCCGGCGAGTACGGCACGAGGATGTCGCCGTCGTACGACGCGGGCCGCGAGCCGTCGTTGATCGCGTACCGCCAGCGGCCGTTGAGGTTGACGTAGCTGTCGCGGACGAGCTGGGGCCGGGGGTACTCCGGCAGCGGGATCGGGTCGCCGGTCACGAGAGCCACACCGCCGTGTCGGCGGGCAGGGCGCCGCTGTCCAGGGGGCCGCTGGCCAGCAGGACGTCGTGGTGCGGGGGCAGCGGCACCGTGTCCGGGCCGAAGTTGACCATGAGCGTGAAGCCGGGCTCGCGGCTGAGGGCCAGCACGCCGGGCGGCGCGTCGAGCCAGGTCAGGTCGCCGTCGCCGAGCGCGGGGTGCTCGCGGCGCAGGGCGATGGCGGCGCGGTGGAGGTTGAGGGTGGAGCCGGGGTCGTCGCGCTGGGCGGCGACGGTGAGGTGCGCCCAGTCGGCCGGCTGGGGCAGCCAGGTGCCGCCCGGCCCGAACCCGTACGGCGCGGACGTGCCCGACCAGGGCAGCGGCACGCGGCAGCCGTCCCTGCCGATGAAGGCGCGGCCGGTGCGCTCGAACATGGGGTCCTGCCGCGCCTGCGCCGGCATGTCGAGGTATTCGGGCAGGCCGAGCTCGTCGCCCTGGTAGAGGTAGGCGGCGCCGGGCAGGGCGAGCAGCAGCAGCGTGGCGGCGCGGGCGCGCCTGAGGCCGAGCTCGCGGTCCACGGCGACCTTGCCGAGCAGCACGTCGGCGGTGGGGGCGCGGACGAGGTCCTGGTCGATGCCGAACCTGGTCGCCATCCGCGGCACGTCGTGGTTGCCCAGCACCCAGGGGATCGAGCCGCCCGTCTCGCGGGCCAGCCGGTGGGACTCCTCGATCACCGCGCGGAACTCCCCGGCCGACCACGGCAGGGGCATCAGGCGGAAGTTGAACAGCTGGGCCAGGCCGTCGCCGGTGAGGTAGGGCCGGGCCTGGGCGGGGTCGGCGAACCAGATCTCGGCCACCGTGCCGCGCGGCCCGGGGTAGGCGGCCAGGATCTTGCGCCAGGACCGGTACAGCTCCAGCAGCTCGGGCTGGTGCTCGTACGGCACCGCGGACTGTCCGGGCGCCAGCGGCGCGCCCTGGCTGCCGGGGACGACGTCGGGCAGGCCGTCCTCCTTGAACAGCATGGCGGCGACGTCGATGCGGAACCCGGACACGCCGCGGTCCAGCCAGAACCGCAGCACGTCCTCGAACATGGCGGTGACGCCGGGGTGCCGCCAGTTCCAGTCGGGCTGGGCGGAGTCGAACAGGTGCAGGTACCACTGGCCGTCGGGGGCCTGGGTCCAGGCGGGGCCGCCGAACATGGACTGCCAGTTGTTGGGCTCGTCGCGGAAGACGAACCAGTCGCGCTCGGGGCTGCCGGGGCCGGCCGCCAGCGCCTGCTGGAAGCGCGGGTGGGCGGCGGAGCAGTGGTTGGGCACGATGTCGACGATGACCTTGATGTCCCGGGCGGTGGCCGCGGCCACGTAGGCGTCGAAGTCGGCCAGCGTGCCGTAGCGGGGGTCCACGTCGGTGTGGTCGGCGACGTCGTAGCCGCCGTCGGCCAGTGGTGAGGGGTAGAACGGGCTCAGCCAGACGGCGTCCACGCCCAGGTCGGCCAGGTGGTCCAGGCGGGCCAGCGCGCCGGGCAGGTCGCCCTGGCCGTCGCCGTCGGCGTCGGCGAAGCTGCGGGGGTAGATCTGGTAGACGACGGCCTCGCGCCACCAGGCGTCGCCGTCGAAGGCGACGGATCGGTCGGGCACTGCGTTATCGGACGCTTTATCGGACGCTTTATCGGACACTGCGGATTCTCCAGATGAGGCAGGCGCCGAGCGCGGCGAAGGCCGCCGCGACGGCGTACATGAGCGGGTAACCGCCCGCGGAGGTGACCAGGGGCGCGGCGATGACCGGCCCGAACGTGCTGGAGGCGGAGTTGGCCAGGCTGACGATCCCCAGGTCCTTGCCGCGGTCGGCGTCGGCGGGCAGGAGCTGGGTGACCATGGCCTGGTCCACGGCGGCGAACATGCCGTAGCCCGCGCCGAGCAGGACGCTGGCGGCGATGGCGGCGGGCCAGCTGGTCAGGAAGGTCAGCACGAGCCCGGAGGCGGCCATCGTGAGCCCGCCGACGAAGACGGCCGTGCGGCGGTTGCCGAACCGGTCCGACAACCAGCCCGCGACCAGGGTGGGCGCGACGCTGCTCAGCGTGAAGACCGCGACCAGCACCACGACGCCCTGCTCGACGGTGGAGCCGGGGAAGAGCGCCTCGTAGCCGACGCCGTCGCGCAGGTAGTACTGCAGGTAGCCGATGGCCATGGCGAGGGTGAGGGTGATCAGGAAGCGGCTCAGCCAGGCCCAGGCGAAGTCGGGGTGCTTGCGCGGGCTCACCTTGAAGCTGCGCAGCAGCGCGCGCGGCCCGAACGGCGGCAGGTCGGCCGGCGCGCTCTCGGGCTCCTTGGTGAACAGGCTGAACGGCAGCACCAGCAGCAGCACCAGGACGGCCATCGCGACGAACCCGGCCTGCGAGCCGGTCGCCACGACGGTGACCACGACGCCGCCCAGCAGCGGCCCGGCGAGCTGGCCCACGCCCGCCAGCGCCGAGGCCTTGCCGCGCTGGCTGATCGGCACCTGGTCGGGCACGGTGGCGATGGCGGTGGCCAGGGCGGCGGTGAAGGCGAGCTGGGCGACCGCCCAGCCGACGACCAGCCCGGCCAGGGAGTCCTGGCGGGACAGGAAGACCAGGGACGCGGCGCAGACCAGCGCGCCGCCCGCGATCCACGGGCGACGCCGGCCCATCCGGGCGCGGGTGCGGTCGGACAGGGCTCCGAACAGCGGGTTGGCCACGATCGTGCAGACGGCGGCGACGGCGAAGACCACCGCCAGCGACGCCTCCTTGTGCTGCGGATCGATGCGCGCCACGTGGGAGGGGAGCAGGATCTGGTTTCCGACGGTCATCGCCATGATGACCCCCATCTGGGCCAGCGCCAGCAGGGACATCCAGCCCGCGGACACCCGTCTGTCAGGCGCGAGGCGCGGTTCGGCCATGCAGGTCCTCCCTGGGGGGAACGTGAGAGGATGTCACGTTAGAACATGACAGGTCGTTATGTTAAGACTTGTTCGTGGAGAACCCCGGCATCCGGCGCCGACCGGTCCAGCGGCGCAGCATCGACAGGGTCGAACGCATCCTCGACGCCTGCGCCCGCCTGCTGGACGAGGTCGGCCTGGACGCCCTGACGATCTCCGACGTCGCCAGGAGCGCCGGCGTGCCCTCCGGCACGATCTACCAGTTCTTCGACGGCAAGCCGGGCATGCTGCGCGAGCTGGCGCTGCGCAACCTGGAGGTGCTGCTGGCCCGGCTGCGGGCCAGGGTCGCCGAGGAGCCGCCGCTGACCTGGCCGCGGGCGGCGGAGCTGGTGCTGGCCGAGACGGTGGAGATGCGCAGGAGCGTGCCGGGCTTCACCGTGGTCGACTTCGCCGACACCCGGCCGGGCGGCCCGTCGTTCCTGCCCGCCGGGCGGGTGCGGGAGAGCGGGGACGTGCTGGCCGAGCGGCTCTACCACTTCGCGCTGGAGGAGGCGGGGCTGCCGGCGCTGCCCGATCCGTACCGGGTGATGCGGCTGGCGATCCAGTCCACGGCGGCGGTGTTGCACCTGACGTTCTCCGCGACGCCGCAGGGCGATCCGGCCATGATCGAGCAAGGACGCAGGCTGCTGCGGGCCTACTTCGTGGACGTGGCCTCAGAAACATTCCGGTAACAAGGATTGACCGTTCAAAACCGGACGAACTACCGTCTTCCACATTCTATAGAAAGCAGAATGCAGGAGGCGGTGCATGGACGCGACGGCACGCGCGGCGATCGTCACCGACGTCGCGGGAGCGGTGGAGGTGCGCGAGTACGGCCTGCCGCAGCCCGGTCCGGGAGAGTTCGTCCTGGAGGTCGAGCTGTGCGGCATGTGCGGCACGGACGCCCACATCTACCGGGGCCGGCTGGCCAGCGTGCGTTTCCCCGCGCTGCTCGGGCACGAGATCGTCGGCCGGCTGGCCGCGCTCGGCGACGGCGTCGCGACCGACCACGCGGGACGGCCGGTGGCCGTCGGCGACCGGGTGGGCGTCTTCCCGTCGCTGAGCTGCGGCCGGTGCTTCGAGTGCCAGGTGCGCCGCAGGCCGGGCAGCTGCCCGGACCGGCGGCCGTCCTACGGGTTCGCCTCCCCCGCCGACCGGCCGCCGTACCTGACCGGCGGCTTCGCCACCCACCTGTACGCCTCGAACGCGGGAACGGTGTTCTACCGGACCGATCTGCCCGCCGAGGTCGCCGTGCTGCAGGAGCCGCTGTCGGTGGCCCTGCACGGTGTGGAACGTTCCGCGATCCGGATCGGCTCCACCGTCGTGGTCCAGGGGGTCGGTGCGATCGGCCTGATGGCCGTGGTCGCCGCCCGCGCGGCCGGGGCGGCCAGGGTGGTCGCCGTCGGCGCGCCGGGCGCCCGGCTGGAACTGGCCGCGCTGCTCGGCGCGGACACCGTCGTCGATCTCGGTGAGGGGCCCGCCGGGCGCCGCCGGGCGGTGTTCGACGCGCTGGGACGCGCCGGCGCCGACGCCGTCATCGGCACCGCGGGCTCGCCCGAGGCGTTCACCGAGGCGCTCGGCCTGGTCGCCGACGGCGGCGTGCTGGCCGAGCTGGGCAACTTCACCGACCGCGGCGCCGTCCCCTTCAACCCCTACAGCGACCTGCTGAAGCGGGACCTCACGATCGCCGGCGTCTACGGCGCCGGCCCCGACATGCAGCGCCGCTACCACCAGGCGCTGACGATCCTCGAACGCGGCGGCAGCCCCTTCGAGCGCGTGGTCAGCCACCGCGTGCCGCTCGGCCGGGTCCGCGAGGCGCTGGAGGCCCTGGGCTCGGGCCACCCGCTGGACGGCCGGGACGTCGTCAAGCTCGCCGTCGACCCCTCCGCCTGAAATCCCCCATTCCCCTCCGGGAGGACACCCGTGTTGAACAACACCCGGCTCGTCACGGCCGCGGCCGTGCTCGCGCTCAGCGTCGCCGCCTGCGGCTCGTCGTCGCAGGAGGTCGCGGCCGACGGCGGCGGCCTCGGCACGGCGCAGGCCCCGGTGTCGATCCGCGTGATCGCCAACGACGCGTTCGCCAAGCAGTGGCAGGACAAGCTCGTGCCGGAGTTCGCCAAGAAGTACCCGAACATCAAGGTCACCGTCGACGGCATCCCCTACAACGACCAGCTGCCCAAGACGATGCTGGAGCTGACCGGCACCACCGCCACCTACGACGTGGTGCTCGCCGACGACCCCTGGCTGCCGCAGCTCGCCAAGACCGGCGCCCTGTACGACCTCAAGGGCCCCGAGCTGGCCAAGTGGAACGACCCCGGCTACGACTGGGCCGACTTCAACCCCTCGCCCCTGGCCGCCGGGGAGTGGGAGGGCAAGCAGTACGCCGTGCCCGTGCGCTCCAACCTGCTGCTGATGTTCTACAACAAGTCGCTGTACAAGAAGGCCGGCGTGGCCGAGCCGACCGCGCAGACCACCTGGGAGCAGTACTTCAAGGACGCCCCCAAGCTCGTCCAGGACACCGACGGCGACGGCAAGACCGACTCCTGGGCCGTGGGCACGTACTTCACCAAGGACCCGCTGACCCCCACCGTGTGGCAGACCGTGCTCAACTCCGACGGCGGCAAGATCCTGGACGGCACGAAGGTCGCCTTCGGCGGCCCCGCGGGCGTCAAGGCCCTGCAGACGCAGGTCGACCTGCTCAAGTACGCGCCGCCCGGGGCGAGCACGTACCAGTTCAACGAGCCGCTGGAGGCCTTCCGGCAGGGCAAGACGGCCACCATGTTCATGTGGGGCAGCGTCTACAAGGGCACCGCCGTGGACAAGGAGACCACCACCCTGACCCCCGAGCAGGTGGGCCTCACCACCCTGCCCGCCGGATCGACCTCGCCGGGCGCCCACCGCGGCATCTGGACGGCGGGCATCTCCAAGAAGTCCACGCACCCGGCCGCCGCCTGGACGTGGCTGCAGTGGGTGACCTCCAAGGAGGGCGAGCAGTTCACCGGCAAGGCGTTCGGCACCTTCCCCGCCCGCGACTCCAGCCTCGACGGCACGCCGCCGGCCGAGTGGGCCGGCCCGGTCTACAAGGCGCTCAAGGACGGCTACGAGGTCGTCTCCAAGGGTGAGATGTGGCGGCCCAGGCTGCCCGAGTCCGACGCCGTGCAGCAGATCCTGGCGCTGCAGACCAGCCGGGCCATGTCCGGGCAGGCCACCGCGCAGCAGGCGATCGACCAGGCCGCCAAGGAGATCGGCGACCTGCTGACGGCCAAGGGCTACAACCAGTGAGGCGTGCCCGACTGGGAGAGCCGGGCACGGCCTGGCTCTTCCTGGCCCCCGCCCTGCTGCTGCTGGCGGGCATGCTGCTCTACCCGATCCTCTACACGGCCTGGGTGAGCGTGTCCGACTTCGACCTGGCCTCCTTCCAGCCGTCCGGATGGGTCGGCTGGCGGCACTACGAGGCCGTGCTGCGCGATCCGGGCTTCCTGGACTCGCTCCGGGTCACCGGCGTCTACCTGGTGATCGCGCTGCCGCTGCAGATGGTGCTCGGGTTCGCCATCGCGTTCCTGCTCAACGTCGCCTGGCGGGGCCGGGGCGTGCTGCGCGCCCTGTTCCTCATCCCGATGGTGGTGGCCCCCGTGGTCGCCGGCGGCGTGTGGCGGATGTTGCTCGACCCGCTGTGGGGCGTCGTCAACTACGCCCTCGGCCTGGTCGGCGCCGGGCCCGTCGAGTGGATCGGCGACCCGGCGCTGGCCATGGTCAGCCTGATCGTCATCGACACCTGGCGCTGGACGCCGTTCGTGGTGCTCATCGCCTCGGCCGGGATCATGGCGTTGCCCGGCGACGTGTACGAGGCCGCCCGCTCCGACGGCGCCGGCCGCTGGGCGATCCTGCGGCGCATCACGCTGCCGCTGCTGGTGCCGGTGATGGCCGCCGCGTTCGTGGTGCGCTGGCTGGGCGCGGTCAAGATGTTCGACATCGCGCTGGCCGCCACCAGGGGCGGGCCGGGCAACGCGACCAACGTCATCAACCTCTACATCTACGAGAAGGGGTTCCGGAGCCTGGAGTTCGGCTCGGCCTCCTCGATGGCGACGATCGTCCTGGTCCTGACGATGCTGATCACCTTTGTCCTGTTCCGCGTGACCCGGCGTCTGGAGAACCGATGGTGAGACGGTACGCGGCCGTCACCGGGGCCGTCCTGGTGACGCTGGCCTTCCTGTTCCCCGTGCTCTACATGGTCTCGATCTCGTTCAAGCTGCCCAGGGACATCTTCACGGTGCCGCCGCGGTGGCTGAGCGAGTTCACCCTCGACAACTACGTCAGCTACTTCCAGCAGGCGCGCATCCTGCCCCGCATGGTCAACACGGTCATCGTGGCGGCCGGCGCCTCGGCCATCTCCATGGTCGCCGGCTCGATGGCCGGGTACGCGCTGTCGCGGCTGCGGATGCGCGGCGCGGGCGTGGTGGGCGGGCTGATCCTGGCCTCGCGCGCGGTGCCGCCGATCGCGCTGGTGGTGCCGCTGTTCCTGGTGGCCAGGAAGCTCGGGCTGACCGACCAGTACATCACCGTGATCCTGGCGTACGTGACCTTCCTGGTGCCGTACGTGGTGTGGCTGATGCGGGCCTTCTTCCGCGGGCTGCCCAAGGAGCTGGAGGAGGCGGCGATGATCGACGGCTGCTCGCGGTTCGGGGCGTTCTTCCGGATCATCGTGCCGACGAGCCTGACCGGCCTGGTCTCGACGTTGATCTTCTGCATCATCCTGGCCTGGGAGGAGCTGCTGTTCGCGCTGATCCTCACCAACGACCGGGCGGTCACCATCCCCGTCGCCATCGCCGGGATCGCGGCCGACACCGAGAAGGGCGGGATGTGGGGGCCGCTGGCCGCGGTCGGCGTGCTGACCGTGCTGCCCGTGGTGGTCTTCGCGCTGCTGGTGCAGAAGTACCTGATCAAGGGTCTCGCGGACGGCGCGACCAAGGGGTGAGGAGCCGATGAGGATCACAGACGTCCGCGCGCGGGTCATCGAGCTGCCCTATCCCCGGCCGTTCGTGCCGTCGTGGGCCCCGGAGGGCGCGCACCGGGCGATGTCGGCGGTCATCGTCGAGGTCGAGACCGACGAGGGCATCGTCGGGGTGTCCGGCGGCGACATGGGCCACGGCACCGGGCCGATGCTGCTGGAGGCGATCCGCGGCTGGATCCGCCCGCAGCTGGTCGGCCTGGACGCCTTCGACACCACGCACGTCGCCAACCGGCTGCGGTACGTGGCCGAGTACGTCTTCCCCCGGCCGTGGGTCGTCGGCGTCGCCGTGTGGGACGCCGTCGGCAAGGCCTGCGGGCAGCCGCTGTACAAGCTCTGGGGCGGGCACTCGGGAGCTGTCCGCGCGTACGCGAGCTTCGGCGAGCTCCGCGACCCGGCCCAGCGGGCCGAGGACGCCCTGGCCGCCGTCGAACGGGGCTTCCAGGGGATCAAGTTGCGCGTGCACGCGGCCACGATCGCCGAGGACGTGCGGCAGGTCGCCGCCGTGCGCGAGGCGGTCGGCCCCGCCGTGGCGATCATGGTGGACGCCAACCAGGCGGCCGCCCGCTGGCGCTACGCCCCCGACGGCACCCGCCTGATCTGGGACTTCGACCGCGCCCTCAGCACCGCCAGGGAACTGGCCGGGCTCGGTGTGGCGTGGTTGGAGGAGCCGCTGCCCCGGCACGACTACCGCGCCCTGTGCGAGCTGACCGCGGCCTCACCGATCCCGATCGCGGGCTGCGAGCACAACCGGGGCATCGGCCAGCTCGTGCGCATGCTGGAGGATGGTTGCTTCGACATCTTTCAGCCCGACGCGAACGAGAGCGAGGAGATCGGCGCGCTGCGCGACTTCGGCGCCATGGCCGCCGCCCGGCAGCGCAAGGTCATCCCGCACGCCTGGGCCACCGGGCTCGGCGTGGCGGGCAACCTGCAACTTTGCGCCTCGCTGCCGAACTGCGACTGGCTGGAGTACCCCTACGATCCGCCGGTGATCGTCCCGGAGGTGTTCCACGCCATGCTGACCGAACCGCTGCTGCCCGACTCCCGCGGTCTCGTCGCCGTTCCGACGGGGCCCGGAATCGGTGTAGAGCTGGACCACGCGGCGATCGAGCCGCTCACCGTCCAGCGGGTCTGAAGGGCTCCTCAACCATGGCCGAATCGCGTTCCCCCTTCCGCACCAAGGCGGATCTTGCGGCGGAGCACATCAAACATCTGATCATGAGCGGCGAGGCGCCTCCCGGCACCAAGATCACCACCAGGGTGGTGGCCGAGGCCGTGGGCATCAGCGAGACGCCCGTGCGCGAGGCGATCAAACAGCTCTGCTCCGAGGACTGGCTGGTCGAGCGCCCGCACGTCGGCGCCGTGGTCGCCGAGCTCACGGTGGCCAACGTGCGCGAGCTCTACAGCGTCCGGGCCGCGCTCACCGCGCTGGCGCTGGAGCTGGGCGGCGTGCCGCTGGAGGGCGCGCGGCTGGCCGAGGTCGACGCGGTGCTCGCCGAGTGCGAGACCGCCGTCGCCCGCGAGGACGTCGCCGCCTTCGCCCGCCTCAACCGGCGCTTCCACTCCCTGCTGTGCGACACCGAGCACAGCAAGCTCACCCACCGCATGCTGCAGAGCCTGTGGGCCCGCACGGAGACCGCCCAGCGCGGCTTCCGCCTGGTGCCCTGGCGGCTGCCCAAGTCGCACGCCGAGCACATCGCCATCAGGAACGCCCTGGTCGAGGGCGACATCCCGCTGGCGGGCAGGCTGCAGCACGCGCACGAGATGGCCGCCATGAAGGCCCTCATCGAAGGAATCCAGGAGACACATGGCTGACACCCGCAAGGCTCTCATCGGAGCCGCATGGCAGGAGGCCGACCAGACCTTCACCGTCCGCTCCCCCGCCACCGGCGAGCCGCTGGCGCAGGTCGCCGACTGCGGCCCCGAGCTGGCCACGCGGGCGGTCGACGCGGCCGCGGCGGCGCTGCCCGGCTGGCGGGCCATGCCCGCGCACGAACGTGCCGGTCTCATGCGGGCCGCCGCCGGCGAGCTGACCGCGCGGGCGGACCGGATCGCCGCGATCATGACGGCCGAGCAGGGCAAGCCGCTCGCCGAGGCGACCGGCGAGGTGCTCTCGGGCGCCGACCACCTGTTGTGGGCCGCCGAGGAGACCCGCCGCCTGTACGGCGAGACCGTGCCCGGCGCGCACGAGGGCAACCGCATCTGGCTGCTGCCCGAGCCGGTCGGCGTGGTCGCGGGCATCACGCCGTGGAACTTCCCGGTCTCGATGATCACCCGTAAGCTCGGCCCGGCGCTGGCCGCGGGCTGCACGGTCGTGCTCAAACCGGCCGAGCAGACCCCGCTGTCGGCGATCGCGGTGGCCGAGGCGTTCGTCGCGGCCGGGCTGCCGCCGGGCGTGTTCAACCTGGTCACCACGTCCCGGCCGGCCGGGTTCGGCCAGGCGGTGATGACCGACCCGCGGGTGCGCAAGGTGTCCTTCACCGGCTCCACCGAGGTCGGCCGCGAGCTGATCAGGCAGAGCGCCCACGACGTCAAGCGGCTCAGCGTCGAGCTGGGCGGGCACGCGCCCGTGCTGGTCTTCCCCGACGCCGACCCGGTCGCCGCCGCCCGCGCGGTGGCCCGCAGCAAGTTCCTCAACGCCGGGCAGGCCTGCACCTCGCCCAACCGGATCTTCGTCCATTCCTCGCTGGCCGCCGCCTTCACCGACGAGCTGGTGCGCCAGGCGCGGGCGGCCGAGCTGGGCCCGCTCATCGACGAGGCGGCCGTGGCCAAGGTGAGCAGGCACGTCGAGGACGCCGTCGCGAAGGGCGCGGCCGTCCTGACCGGCGGGCGACGGCCGGACGGGGCGGGCACGTACTACCCGGCGACCGTGCTGGGCGGGGTGAGCGAGGACATGCTGGTCTGCCGCGAGGAGACGTTCGGGCCGGTCGCGCCGGTGCTGGAGTTCGACGACTGCGACAAGGTCGTCGAACGCGCCAACGCCACCCCGTACGGGCTGACCGCCTACGTGTGGACCAACGACCTGACCAGGACCCTGCGCGTGGCCGAGGAGCTGCAGTTCGGCATGGTGACCGTGAACGGCGGCCCGCTGGCGCCGCCGCAGGCGCCGTTCGGCGGGATCAAGAGCAGCGGCTACGGGCGCGAGGGCGGCCACCACGGGGTGGCCGACTACCTGGAGTACAAGTACCTCAGCGTGGGGCTGGGACGATGACGGAGAGCACGATGAAGACGAGCCCGCGCGCGGTCGCCGAGCGCGAGATCACCCGCCGGGTCGACCTGTGCCTGCCCGACGGGCGGCTCAACCCGGCCGCGGTCGGCTGGAGCCGCACCCCGCTGCACCGCGCCAACATCCGCGGCTGGGGCCGCACCATGCGCTGGGACTACTGGTGCGTCACCAGCCCCGGCCACGTGTTCGCCTTCAGCGCCAGCAGCCTCGACTACCTGGCCGGCGAGTCGGCGTTCTTCCTCGACCGGCGCACCGGCGAGCAGGTCTCCAGCCGGGGCCTGCTCGTCCCGGCCAGGGGCGTGGCCTTCTCCGAGCGCGGCGGCGAGGGCAGCGTGCGCATCGGCGCCGGCCCGGTCCGCATCAGCGTCGACGAGACCGCCGACGGCACCCGGCTGCGGCTGAAGTCGGCCGAGATCGCCGCCGACGTGCTGGTGCGCCGGGTGCCGGGCCGTGAGAGCCTGTCGGTCGTGGTGCCCTGGGGCCCGCGCCGCTTCCAGTACACGGTCAAGGACGTCGGGCGGCCCGCCGAGGGCACCGTGCGCGTGGGCGGCCTGACCTACGAGTTCGACCCCGCCGACGCCCTGGCCACGCTCGACCTCGGGCGCGGGCGCTGGCCCGGCGACATCCGCTGGAACTGGGGCGCGGCCGCCGGACGGCCCGGCGGCCGCGACGTCGCCCTGCAGATCGGCGGCAAGTGGACCGACGGCACCGGCAGCGTGGAGAACGGCCTGATCCTCGACGGCCGCCTGCACAAGATCAGCGAAGAGCTGGTCTGGCGGTACGACACCACCGACTGGCGGGCGCCCTGGCGCATCGAGGGCGAGCGCGTGGACCTGGAGTTCGTCCCCGAGCACGTGCGCGAGGCCGACGTGCGGCGCGCGTTCTACATGCGCAGCCAGGAGGCCCAGGCGTTCGGCCACTACCGCGGCACGGTCGTCGCCGACGACGGCGAGCGCGTCACGATCGACGGCCTGTACGGCTGGGCCGAGGAGGTCTACCGGCGCTGGTAACGCCGTCAGGCGTCGCGGTCGTCGTGGATGACCTCGCCGCGGATGACCTCGCCGTGCACGACCTTGCCGCCCTGAGAGGCCCGGTCCACGCCGGGCGCCGACGGGAACATGTTCGCGTACGGCGACGCCGCCGCCACCCGCTTGACCCGCCGGTCGAAGAACGACGACGCCAGCCGCCGCATCAGCGGCCGGGTGAAGGGCAGCACGAAGACGAAGCCGACGACGTCGGTGAAGAAGCCCGGGATCATCAGCAGGGCGCCGCCGGCCAGCACCAGGCCACCGTCGGCCAGCTCCCGGTCGGGCACCCGGCCCTCCGACAGCGCCGCCTGCAGACGCCGCCAGACCCGGCGGCCCTCACGGCGCACCAGCCAGGCGCCCAGCAGGCTGCCCGCGACGAGCAGGCCGACGGTCGGCCATCCGCCGATCATCGATCCGACCTGGATCAGCAGCCAGACCTCCAGCACCGGGACGCCCAGCAGGGCCAGCAACAGCAGCAGCCGCATCGTTTCCTCGATTCCGCGCACACCTACATCAGGAACAACGTCCGGCGGGCCGCGCGCGTTCCTGGACGCGGATCCTCGGGCGCCCGTCAGCCGCCGGTCAGCCGCGGGTGCGGCGCAGGCGGCGGGGCAGGCCGGTGACGCCCCACATGCCGATGCGCCACAGCGCCTCGGACATGACCTTGCCGTTCATCTTGCTCTTGCCGACCGTGCGCTCGACGAACGTGATCGGCACCTCCACCACCCGCAGCCCGTGCCTGGACGTGCGGAGCGTGAGGTCGACCTGGAAGCAGTAGCCCTGCGACTCGACCCCGGCCAGGCCCACCTTCTCCAGCGTGGCGGCCCGGTAGGCGCGGAAACCGGCGGTGGCGTCGCGCACCGGCAGGCCGAGCATCACCCGGGTGTAGATGTTGGCGCCCTTGGACAGCAGCTCGCGCCGGTGGGGCCAGTTGACCACCTTGCCGCCGGGCACGTAGCGGGAGCCGATCGCCAGGTCGGCGCCGTCGGCCAGCGCCTGCAGCAGCTTGGGCAGCTCCTCGGGCTGGTGGGAGCCATCGGCGTCCATCTCGACCAGCACGTCGTAGCCCTCGCCCAGGCCCCAGCGGAACCCGGCGATGTAGGCCGCGCCGAGCCCCTGCTTGCCCGGCCGGTGCAGCACGTGGACGTGCTCGTCGGCCTCGGCCAGGGCGTCGGCGACCTCGCCGGTGCCGTCGGGGCTGTTGTCGTCGGCCACCAGCACGTGGGCGTCCGGCACGGCGGCGCGCACCCGCTCGACGATCGCGGGCAGGTTGTCGCGCTCGTTGTAGGTCGGGACGACGACGAGCACCCGGCCGACAGTCTCCATCATGAGCCGTTTTCCATTCGGTCGCCTCGCCTGCCGCGCCGTGCGGCGACTCCCACAGCCACCGCTCCCATCAACATCAATGCCCATTCAGGAAGCTCGCCCACCTTTGTGGCGATCGTTTCCTGGGTGCGTACGGGCACCTTGACCACGTTCATGTCAGGGACAAGTTCACGGGTCTGCCAGGAGACCTTACCGTCAGGCGTGACATATGCGGAGATCCCGGTCGTGGCGGCCGTGACGACGGCCCTGTTGTGCTCGACGGCCCGCAGCTTGGACATCGCGAGCTGCTGCGGGGGCAGGTTGGACAGCGCGTAGCTGGCGTTGTTGGTCTGCACCACCAGCGGGGTGCCGCCGGCGCGCACGGTGCCGCGCACGGTGTCGTCGTAGGCCACCTCGTAGCAGTTGACCGCGCCGATGGTGACCGGACCGAGCTTCAGGTCGCCCGGCTCGGTGCCCGCGACCGACTGGCGGCCGACCAGGTTGGCCCGCTCCCACAGGGCCAGCACGATCTCCTTGAACGGCGTGTACTCCCCGAACGGCACCAGGTGCTGCTTGTCGTAGTAGGCGCCGGGACCGCTCACCGGGTCCCACACCAGGCTGCGCGTGGCGCGGTGCTCGTCGCCGATGGCCACGACGGCGCCGACCAGGGTGGGGACGCCGACGTACTTGACCGACTCGTCGATGACCTGGCGGGCGAAGGCGCTGGTGTAGGGGTCGATGTCGGTGGAGTTCTCGGGCAGGACGACGATGTCGGGCTTGGGCAGGGCCCCGGCGCGCACGGCGTCGGCCAGCCGTTTGGTCTCCTCGGCGTGGTTGCGCAGGACGACGGCCGGCTCGTCGCCGAGCGGGTGCATGCCGCGCCCCGGGACGTTGCCCTGCACGATGCCGACGTTGATCGAGCGGCCCTCGTCGCCCGGCCTCGGGATGGCCAGCGTGAGCAGCGGCACGGCCAGCGCCGCGGCCACCGGGACGGCCCTGCGCACCGCCTTGTTCATGGCCTTGCCCGCGGCCTTGTCCGCAGCTGTGTCCGCGGCTCTGCCCGCGGTGGCGGCGGGCCGCACCAGGACGGCGTGGGCCAGCAGGGCGCCGCACAGCGTGACGGCGAAGGACACCAGCGGCGCGCCGCCCAGCGCGGCGTAGGAGGTGAACAGCGACTCGCCCTGGCTGAAGGCCACCCGCGCCCACGGGAAGCCGCCGACGGGCACCAGGCCGCGGGCCCACTCCATCGTCACCCACAGCGCGCCGAACCACAGCGGCCACAGCCGCAGCCGGAACACCAGGGCCGCCAGGGCGGCCATGACGGCGTAGAACACGCTCTCGGTGGCCACCAGCATGACCCAGACGTCGTCGCCGATCGTGCGCACCCAGGCCAGGGCCGGGAACAGGAACACGGCGGCGCCCAGATAACCCAGCCACGCGGCGCGCCGGGGACGGGCGCGGTAGAGGCCGGCGACGATCAGCCCGATGCCGACCGGCGCGCACAGCCACCAGTCGAGCGGCGGGAAGGCGGTGTAGAGCAGCAGCCCGCCGGCGACCATGGCCGCGACCCGCGCGGCGAGCACCCACCGGCCCTCGCCCTTGACGCGAACGCCGTCGCCCTCACCCGAAGAAGAGGCGGAGTCGGTGTCGGCAGGGGTGTCGGCGGTGTCGGGGGCGTCCGCCTCGGGAGCCGGTTCGCGCCCGGGGACGGGCGGAACGCTCGTCTTGTCCTGAACCACGCCGGGTCTCCTCGCAAAATCGCACGCCTGCTTGCGAAAACGCTACCGCCCCGGGGCCGCGCTCAAGCCAGCGGCGCACGCGGAGATCGAAAACGGCCGCTCACAGGCGGCCGGCTGGGTGATCCCGTTGGGACGGGATCACCCGGCGCGATCCGCGATCCTGCGCACGAGAGCGGGAAGAGGGCCCGGAAACCCTTCGGACCGGACCCGTCTCGTCGGCGGCGAGCGCGGAATTCCGTTGTCTACTGGGCTCCCGGACCCGTCCCGGGTCCAACCCCCCAACCGGTTGGGGTGCCCCGACTCGACGGACCGACGGCCCTGCACCTGGCTGTGTGGACGAAGTCACGCTCCGTCACGGACGCAGGATCCGGCGATGTCAGAGACGGCCAACCGGCCAAGTCCCGTGCTGGACTGCGCAGCAAACTACCGACTCCACCTCAGATGTCAACCGTGTCCCGATCAGCGGGAACATCAAGTTTCCGCAGGTGGGACATGTTCGGCCTGCCGTCGTAAAGCGGGTCAAAGCCCATTTGCCGACGTCGGGGACCTGCCCGGCAGGCCCGACAGCGCCTGCGACAACGGCCCTTCGTGGACGACGCCCAGCCGTTGCGTGGCACGCGTCAGAGCAACATACAGGTCGCTCGGCCCGCGTGGCGACTGGGCGGCGATGAGGTCCGGCTCGGCCACGATCACCGAGTCGAACTCCAGGCCCTTGGCGTCGGCCACGCCCATCACCGCGAGGGGCGCGTCGAGGGCGGCGGCCCCGGCGGCCCGTCCGGCGCCGGGCGTGACCACCGCGGCGCCCTCCACCGCCGCGACCAGCCGCGCGCCGAGCGTGTCCAGCAGCGCGTCGGGCACCACCACGGCGACCTTGCCGCCCTCCCCGACCTCGGACCTGGCCAGCTCGGGCAGCGCGGACAGCGGCGCCGACCAGGGCCGCGCGCCGAGCTCGCGCACGGACGTCGGCGCCTCCAGGGCCGGGTCGATGGTGGCCAGCACGCGCGCGGCCACCTCCATGAGCTCCACGGGCGTGCGGTAGTTGACCGTCAGCCGCTCCTGACGCCAGCGCCCGGCCACGTACGGGTCCAGCACCTGCGCCCACGAGCGCGCCCCCGCCGCCGAGCCGGTCTGGGCGATGTCGCCGACGATCGTCATCGACCGCGTCGGGCAGCGCCGCATGACCGCCCGCCAGGCCATCGGCGACAGCTCCTGCGCCTCGTCCACGATCACGTGCCCGTAGGCCCAGGTGCGGTCGGCGGCGGCGCGTTCGGCGGTGGTGAGGTAGGGGCCGTCGCCGCGCTGGCGCTCGGCCAGCCGCTCGGCCTCCATGACGTCGGACAGGCCGGTCAGCTCCAGCACCTCGCGCGCGTAGGCCAGCTCGGCCTCGCGCTGGTGCTCCTCGGCCTGGCGGGCCGCGGCCAGCTCCTCCTCGGCCTGCATCGCCGAGGCGCGCAGCACGTGCTCGTCGATGTCGCCCAGCAGTTCGGCGGCCTCGTCCAGCAGCGGCACGTCGGCGTCGGTCCACTCGGCCGAGTCGCGGCGCAGCAACGCCCTCTCCGCGGGGCTGAGGACGCCCCCCGCCGCGTCGAGCCGCTCGGGCGACCCGTACAGGCCGAGCAGCAGCCGCTGGGGCGTCAGGTACGGCCACAGCCGGTTGAGCGCCGCCTTGACCACCGGCTCGGTCCGCAGCTCCTCGCGCAGGTCGGCCAGCTCGTCGTCGTCGATGAGCCCCTTGCCGATCTTGCGGGCCTGCTGCCGGGCCAGCGCGTTCAGCAGCGACCTGACGAACACCGCGCGCGCCTGGTTGTGCGGGCGGCGCGAGCGCACGGCCTTGTTCTTGGCAGCGTCGAGCATGGCGCGGTCGACGGTGAGCGTCAGCCGGCCCATCGTCAGCTCGATGGGCTTGCGCGGCACCTTCTGCCGCTCGCGCACCGCGCGCTCGATCACCTGGGCCATCCGCGGGTCGCCCTTGACCGCGGCCACCTCCGGACGGTCGCGCCGGGTGGCGGTCACGCCCGGGTACAGCTCGCCCACGGTGGACAGCAGCACGTCGGTCTCGCCGAGCGAGGGCAGGACCTGCTCGATGTAGCGCAGGAAGGTGAGGTTGGGGCCGAGGATGAGCACGCCGCGGCGCTCCAGGCGCTCCCGGTGGGTGTAGAGCAGGTAGGCGGCCCGGTGCAGGGCCACGACGGTCTTGCCCGTGCCGGGGCCGCCCTGCACGACCAGGACGCCGTTGAGGTCGCTGCGGATGACGCGGTCCTGCTCGGCCTGGATGGTGGCGACGATGTCGCGCATGCGGCCGGTGCGGCGCTCGTCGAGGGCGGCCAGCAGCGCGGCCTCGCCGTTGAGGGTGGCGCGGTCGTCGTCGGTGAGCGCGTCGAGGTCGAGCAGGTCGTCGTCGACGCCGACGACGCTGCGTTCCCTGGTCTGCAGGTGGCGGCGCCTGGTCACGCCCATGGGCGCGGCGGGGGTGGCGCGGTAGAACGGCTGCGCGACGGGCGCGCGCCAGTCGATGAGCAGGCGTCGTTGCTCGTCGTCGGTGAGGCCGAGCTTGCCGATGTAGAGCCGGCCCTCCTCGACGTGGTCGAGCCGGCCGAAAACCAGGCCGCGCTCCACCGCCCAGAGCCGGGCCAGCCGCCCGGCGTACATGTCGGCGAAGGAGTCGCGCTCGGATCTGTTCTGCATCGTGCCGACGGCGCCCGTGGCCAGCACCTCCTTGAGCCGGCGCTGGGTGCGCTCGCGCAGCTCGTCGAGGCGGTCGTACAGACCGGTGACGTAGGACTGCTCCTTGGCGAGCTCCGTTTGACGAGTTGCCGCCTGACCATTATTGTGGTTAATGGGACACTCCGGGCCATTCTGCTTGTTGTTGCGACAAACGATGACATTAGCACGCCTGTCGAGGCACTCCCATCTTCCCTTCCCCCTTCCGGGTCACGGCTTGGTTTCGCCCTCTTGACCAGTATGGGAGAACTCCCTATGTTCACGAGTTAGGAAAGTTTCCTAACTTCGTCGAAGGAGTCCTCCTGATGAGCGGTCCGGTTCCGGGAACGCCCAGCCTGCTGCGCGCGATCAACGACCGCGCGGCCCTGCGGGCGCTCCTTGAGCGCGGGTCGCTGACCCGCCCGGAGCTGGGCGCCCTGACGGGCCTGTCCAAGCCCACCGCCTCCCAGCTGCTGTCGCGCCTTCAGGACGCCGGGCTGGTGGTCCTGGACGGCATCAGGGAGGGCCTGCCGGGCCGTACCGCCGAGGTCTACCGGATCAACCCGGCGGCGGCCTACGTGGGCGCCCTCGACGTCACCCCCGACCGCATCGAGGCCCGCGTCGCCGACATCACCGGCACGGTCGTGGGCTCGTACACGCTGCCCACGCCCCGGCGGCCGGGCGGCGAGCTGGTCGACCGGCTGGGCGCGGCGCTGGCCGGCGCGAACCCGCCGGACAAGCTGCGCCGGGTCGTGATCGGCGTGCAGGCGGCGATCGACCCGGCCACCGGCCGGCTCGGCTACGCCGCCGCCAAGGACGTGCCCGGCTGGCAGATCGACGACCTCGTGCCCACCCTCAGCGCGGGTCTCGGCACGGCCGTGGACGTGGAGAACAACGTCAACCTCGTCGCCCTGGCCGAGCAGGCGCACGGCGCGGCGCGCGGGCACTCCGACTTCGTGCTGCTGTGGGCCGACGAGGGCATCGGCTCGGCCATCGTGCTCGGCGGGCGCATGCACAGGGGCGCGACCGGCGGCGCGGGCGAGGTCGGGTACATGCCGACCCCGGGCGCGCCGACGGCCCGCGAGGCCGGCCGCTACGCCAACCACGGCTACCAGGCGCTCACCGGCGGCCCGGCCGTGCTGCGGCTGCTGCGCTCCTACGGCGTGCACGGCACCGACTTCCGCCAGGCCATCGCCAAGGCGGTACGCGTGTCGGAGGGCTCGGGGCAGAAGGCCGACGACGCCAGGGCGGGGCTGCGCGACATCGCCGCCCGCCTGGCGGTGGGCCTGGCGGCCATCACCTCCGTCATCGACCCCGGCCTGATCGTGCTGACCGGCGGCGTCGTGCTGTCGGGCGGCGAGCCGCTGCGCGAGCTGGTCGAGCACGAGCTGCACGCGCTCACCATCCCCCGCCCCGTCGTGCGGCTGTCGCACGTGGAGGGCAACCCGGTGCTGGCCGGCGCGCTCGACCTGGCCCTGGACACCGTACGCGACGAGGTCTTCAGCTCGACCGTCCCTTCGTGAGCCATTTTTCCCTTTCATGATCCCCCAGCGGCAGGAGGCACCCCCCGTGCGCTTCGTCCCCCTGGCGGCTGTCGCGATCCTCGCGCTCGCCGCCTGCACCGCCGGCAGGGAGGCCGGGCCCTCGCTCGGCTCCCAGCCCAGACCCTCGGGCTCGGCCTCCGCGGCCCTCCCGGCGGCCACCATCCAGCTCTGGCACGGATTCTCCACCGACGCCGAGGTCAAGGCGTTCGAGGAGGCCATCGCCGGGTTCCACGCCAAGTTCCCGCAGATCACCGTCAAGGCCACCAAGGGCGTCCAGGACGACCAGATCACGCAGGCCATCCGGGGCGGCAACGCGCCGGACGTGGCGGCCTCGTTCACGACGGACAACGTCGCCCAATGGTGCAGGTCGGGATCGTTCCAGGACCTCACCCCGGTCATCAAGCAGGACGGCATCGACCTGTCGGTGCTGCCCGAGGTGGCACGTTCCTACACCGGCTTCGGCGGCCGGCAGTGCACGCTGCCGCTGCTGGCCGACGCCTACGGCCTCTACTACAACAAGGCCCTGATGAAGGGCAACCAGCCGCCCAAGACGCTGACCGAGCTGGCCGAGCTGGCCAAGAAGCTGACCGTCCGGGACGCGAACGGCGACATCAAGGTGGCCGGGTTCGTCCCCAGCACGCAGTACTACGAGAACAGCCCCAGCCACCTGGCCCCCATGGTCGGCGCCACCTGGTACAACGCCGACGGCACCTCGGCCATCGGCACCGACCCGGCGTGGAAGGCCCTGCTGCGCTGGCAGAAGGACCTCATCGACTGGTACGGCTACGACAAGCTGGAGAAGTTCCGCAAGAGCCTGGGCGACGAGTGGAGCGCCGACCACCCGTTCTACAAGGGCAAGATCGCGATGGTCCTGGACGGCGAATGGCGCAACGCCATGATCGCCAACGACGCCAAGAAGCTCGACTACGCCACCGCTCCCCTGCCGGTCGCCGACGACAAGCCCGACCTGTACGGCAGCGGCTTCACCGCGGGCACCGTCATCGGCGTCCCCAAGGGCGCCAAGAACCCGCAGCAGGCCTGGGAGCTGGTCAAGTACCTGACCACCGACACCAGCTCGCTGGTGACGCTCTCCAACGCCCTGCGCAACGTGCCCACGACCAAGGCCGCGATGGAATCGCCCGACCTGGCCAAGGACGAGAACTTCGCCACCTTCCTCGACGTCTTCTCCCATCCCAAGACCTCGACGCTGCCGCCGAGCGTCAACAGCGTGTTCAACCAGGAGGCGCTGGCGACCTTCGTCGTCAAGTGGGAGAAGGGCGCGGTCACCGACCTCGACGCCGGGCTCAAGGGCGTGGACAAGCAGATCGACGACAAGCTGAAGCTGTCCGGGGGCTGATCGGCGATGGCCTCCTCCCCCCACGCCGCGCCGCCGAGGCGGCGCGGCGAGGGCCTGCGCGCCCTGCTGTGGTTGTCGCCGTGGATCGCCGGAGTGTCGATCTTCTTCGTCTATCCGCTGCTGTCCACGGTGTACTTCTCCTTCTACCGCTACGACATGACCAGCACGCCGGAGTTCATCGGGCTGGACAACTACGCCTACCTGCTGCACGACCCGCGGGTCGCGATGTCGGCCAAGAACACGCTGTGGCTGGTGGCGATCATGGTGCCGGCCACGGTGCTGTTCTCCCTGGCCCTGGCGCAGCTCGTGGTCCGGCTCAAGGCCGGCGTCGGCGTGCTGCGGACGATCTTCTACCTGCCGTCGCTGGTCCCGCTGGCGGCCGGGACGATCACCTTCGTCTTCCTGATGAACCCGGCCACCGGGCCGTGGAACAAGTTCCTGGCCCTGTTCGGCATCCACGGGCCGGACTGGTTCGGCGACCCGGCCTGGTCCAAGCCGAGCCTGACGCTGCTGTCGCTGTGGAGCTGCGGCCAGCTCGCCGTGATCTTCATGGCGGCGCTGCTGGACGTCCCCCGGCACCTGTACGAGGCCGCCGCCATCGACGGCGCCGGGGCCTGGCGGCAGTTCCGCAGCGTGACGCTGCCGACGATCGCGCCGGTGCTGATGTTCGCCCTGGTCACCAACGTCATCTACGCCCTGCAGTACTTCACCCAGGCGATGATCGCCTCCCGGGTGGCCTCGGGCTCGACCGACTCCCCCGGCTCCACCTTCACCCCCGGCTACCCGGACGAGTCGCTGCTGACACTGCCTCAGTGGCTCTTCCAGTCGGGCTTCCGCGACTGGACGATGGGCTACGCGTGCGTGCTGGCGCTGCTGCTGTTCGCCACGTCGATGATCTTCACGTTGATCCTGCTGCGGCAGTTCCGCCGGGCCGAGGAGGCGATATGAGCGCGACCATGACCGCCCCCGCCCCGCCCGCGGCCCCCGCGCGGCGGCAGGGGGTCAGGGCGCGGCGGCGGCGCACGCTGATGTGGGTCGCCACGCACGCGACGGCGATCGTGCTGGCCCTGATGTTCCTGGCGCCGGTGGTGTTCCTGACGCTGACCGCGCTGATGACCGACGAGCAGGCGCTGACCGGCGACCTGTGGCCGCGCACGTGGAACTTCGACAACTTCGTGGTGGTGTTCGAGAAGTCGAAGCTGCTGCGCTGGGGGATCAACACGCTGCTGTACGCCGGCCTCGGCACGGTCTTCACGCTGGCCTCCTCGATCCCGGTGGCCTACGCGCTGGCCCGCTTCCGCTTCCGGGGACGCCGGGCGGCGTTCCTGCTGGTGATCACCGCCATGATGCTGCCGCCGCAGGTCATCGCGGTGCCGATCTACCTGGTGTGGGCCCGGCTGGGGCTGACCGACAGCCTGTGGCCGCTGATCCTGCCGATGTTGTTCGGCGACGCGTTCTCGATCTTCCTGCTCCGCCAGTTCCTGATCACCATCCCGCGCGAGTACATCGACGCGGCGAAGGTGGACGGCTGCTCGGACTTCAGGACGCTGGTGCGGGTGATCCTGCCGATGGCCCGTCCGGCGGTCGCCGCCGTCGCCCTGTTCCAGTTCTTCTACTGCTGGAACGACTACTACGGCCCGCTGCTGTACGCCGGCGTCGAGCAGGAGGGCTGGACGCTCTCGCTCGGCCTGGCCACGTTCAAGGCGTTCCACAGCGTCCAGTGGAACCTCACCATGGCCGCCACCCTGCTGGTGACCGCCCCGGTGATCATCGTGTTCTTCCTCGCCCAGAAAGTCTTCATCGAGGGCGTGACCTTGACAGGAGTGAAGGGTTGAAACTCGCCGTGGTCGGGGGCGGCTCGACGTACACGCCGGAGCTGGTCGACGGGTTCGCGCGGCTGCGTGACGAGCTGCCCGTGACGGAGATCGCCCTCATCGATCCGGATCCGTCCCGTCTTGAGCTGGTGTCGGGGATGTCGCGGCGCATGCTGGCGCACGCCGGGCATCCGGCGCGCGTGCTGGCCACCTCCTCGGTGGCCGAGGGGGTCGCGGGGGCCGAGGTCGTGCTGTTCCAGCTCCGGGTGGGCGGGCAGGCGGCCAGGAACGTCGACGAGACGCTGCCGCTGGAGTGCGGCTGCGTGGGCCAGGAGACGACCGGCGCGGGCGGCCTGGCCAAGGCGCTGCGCACGGTCCCGGTCGTGCTGGAGCTGGCCGAGACCGTACGCCGGCAGGCCCCGGACGCCTGGATCGTCGACTTCACCAACCCGGTCGGCATCGTCACCAGGGCGCTGCTCGACGCCGGCCACCGGGCCATCGGGTTGTGCAACGTCGCGATCGGCTTCCAGCGCCGCTTCGCCGCGGGGCTGGGCGTCGACCCCGGCCGCATCTCGCTGGGGCATGTCGGGCTGAACCACCTGAGCTGGGAGCGTTCGGTCCATCTCGACGGCCGGGACGTGCTGCCCGACATCATCGACCGGGCCGGCGAGGAGATCGCCGAATCCCTCGGGCTGCGGGTGGAGCTGATCCGGCGGCTCGGCGTCATCCCGTCGTACTACCTGCGTTACTTCTACGCCCACGACGCGGTGGTGCGCGAGCAGCGCGACAAGCCGTCCCGGGCCGCCGAGGTGGCCGAGATGGAGGCGCGGCTGCTGGAGATGTACGGCGACCCGTCGGTGGTGACCAAGCCGGAGCTGCTGGACCGGCGGGGCGGCGCGTTCTACTCCGAGTCGGCGGTGGCGCTGATCGCCTCGCTGCTCGGCGACCGGGGCGACACCCAGGTCGTCAACGTGCGCAACCAGGGCACCCTGCCCTTCCTGGACGACGACGCCGTCATCGAGGTGCCCGCGGCCATCACCGCCGCCGGCGCCGCGCCGCTGCCGGTGCCGCCCGTCGAGCCGCTGTTCGCGGGGCTGATCGCGCACGTGTCGGCGTACGAGACCCTGGCCCTGGACGCCGCCCGCCGGGGCGGCGCGGACCGGGTGCGCGACGCCCTGCTGGCGCACCCGCTGATCGGCCAGGACGACGTCGCCGAGGAGCTGACCGGCCTGCTGCTGGCGGCCAATCGCGAGCACCTGCCCTGGACGGTGGGCTAGTGGCGGGCCCCCGGCTGCTCCTGGCCGTCGACGGCGGCAACAGCAAGACCGACGTCGCGGTGGTCGCGGACGACGGCGAGGTGGTCGCGACCGGCCGGGCGGGCGCCTTCGAGCCGCAGAGCGCGGGCGTGGCGGCGGCCGTGGACGTGGTGGCCGAGGCGGCGACCCGCACCGGCCGGCCGGCCCAGGCGTTCTGCCACGTGTCGGCCTGCCTGGCCGGGGCCGACTTCCCGGTGGAGGAGGAGGCGCTGGCCGCCGAGTTCGCCGCCCGCGGGTTCGGCGACGTGGTGGTGCGCAACGACACCTTCGCGCTGCTGCGGGCCGGCACGTCGGCCCCGTGGGGGGTCGCGGTGGTGTGCGGCGCGGGCATCAACGCGGTCGGCGTCTCACCCAGCGGGCAGGTCGCCCGCTTCCCCTCGCTCGGCCGGATCAGCGGCGACTGGGGCGGCGGCCAGGGCGTGGCCGAGGAGGCGCTGTGGCACGCCGTGCGCGCCGAGGACGGCCGCGGCGCCCCGACGGCCCTGGCGGAGCTGGTCACGGCCCACTTCGGCACGGCCACCGTCGAGGAGCTGGTGCTCGACCTGCACTTCGGGCGCGTGGACGAAGGGCGGCTGCACGAGCTGGCCCCCGGCGTGCTGGCCGCCGCTGCGGCCGGGGACGCGGTCGCCCGGTCGCTGGTCCAGCGGCAGGCCGAGGAGGTGACCGTGATGGCCGAGGTGTGCCTGCGGCGGCTCGGCCTGCTGGGGACGCCGGTCGAGGTGGTGCTCGGCGGCGGCATGCTGACGGCCCGGGACCCGCTGCTGACGCCGCTGCTGGAGGCGGCGTTCGCGGCCAGGGCGCCGCGGGCCGAGCTGGTGGTGGCCGACCTGCCGCCGGTGGCGGGGGCGGCGTTGCTGGGGCTGGAGCACCTGGGCGCTCCGGAGGCCGCGCTGGCCCGGCTGCGCTCCCACTTCGCGCTCCCGGTCACCCGCTGACCCGGCCGCCGAGGTGCGTGTCCGGTTTGCCGGGTACGGGCGCCGGTCCTGCGGGGGGCGGCGCCCGGTGGGCTTTCAGGCGGAGGCGTTCTGGTCGGGCTCGGCGGGTGTGACGTCGGGGGCGACGACGGGGGCGCGGTGCTCGTAGGGCGTGCTCAGCACCACGGTGGTGCGGGTGGAGACGTTGGCCGAGGCGCGGATCTGCTGCAGCAGGTCCTCCAGCGCCACCGGCGAGGCCACGCGCACCTTGAGGATGTAGCTCTCGTCCCCGGCGACGCTGTGGCAGGCCTCGATGGCGCTCAGATGGGCCAGCCGCACGGGGGCGTCGTCGGGCGCGGCGGGGTCGATGGGCTTGATCGACACGAACGCGGTCAGCGGCAGCCCGATCGCGTCGTGGTCGATGACGGCGGCGTAGCCGCGGACGACGCCGCGCTTCTCCAGGCGGCGTACGCGCTGGTGGACCGCGGAGACGGAGAGCCCGGTCTCCCTGGCCAGGTCGGTGAAACTCATGCGGCCGTCGTGGGCGAGCAGCGTGACGATCCGGCGGTCGATCTCCTCCATCGGTCAAAGGTAGCCGGTGATGGTCACGACATGGTCCCGACGGGAGCGACCCCTCGGTTCATCGCGTGCTCGACCAGGGTGATGAGCACCTGGCGGCCGGAGTCGCGCCTGCGGGCGTCGCACAGCACGATGGGCACGTCGGGCTCCAGCCCGATGGCCGAGCGCACCTCGCCGACGGTGAACGGGCGGGTGCCCTCGAAGCAGTTGAGCGCGATGATGAACGGCTGCTCGCGCTTCTCGAAGTAGTCGACGGCCGGGAAGCAGTCGGCCAGGCGGCGGGTGTCGGCCAGCACCACGGCTCCCAGCGCGCCCATGGCCAGCTCGTCCCACACGAACCAGAAACGTTCCTGACCCGGGGTGCCGAACAGGTAGAGCATGTAGTCGTCGCGGATGGTGATGCGGCCGAAGTCCATCGCGACGGTGGTGGTGAGCTTGCGCTCGACGCCCGACAGGTCGTCGACGTGCGTGCCGACGTGGGTGAGCGCCTCTTCCGTGCGCAGCGGGCGGGTCTCGGAGACGGCGCCGACCATGGTGGTCTTGCCCGCGCCGAATCCGCCGGCGATCAAGATCTTGATCGCGGTCGGCAGCCGCCAACGGTCGACGCGACCGAATTCCATCCAGCACCGCCCGTACAGGTCCCGCGCACGTCGCGGCCTTCGCGCCTGGTCAGTGAAATCTGTCAAGGCGCGTGGTGAAGGCCGTACGACGTGCCTGGCATCGAGCCACCCTAGCAACGCCACATTTTCCACTCAAGACATAAACTTTTACAACGAACCAAATGTCACGATTTATCGTCGGTAGTCCTATAAATCGCCTCGCGGGCGACGGGCGGTCAAGAGGCTTGTCAGCTTATTCGACGAGATCGTTAGGTTGCGGGGCCCAGGTCCGAAATGCCGGTGAAGCCGGCGTTGAAGCCGATCCGTCGGCCCAGGTAGGCGGCCGTCCGCGGGCTGCAGCCGCGCAACGCCTCGATCAGGCCGGTCGCCTCGCCGGCCAGGCCGGCCATCGCCGCGGTGACCTCGCCGCCGGTGACGCCGAGCCCCAGGACGTTCAGGTCGCCCCAGCTCAGGTCCCTGCGGTAGGAGGCGACGTCGCCGAGCAGGTGCAGGTATCGCTGCACCTGGCGGCTGACCGTCCGCAGCTCGTCCAGGTGGCCCCTGGTCCAGCCGTCGCCGGTGTAGATCCAGTGGGACAGGTCCACGAAGCAGGAGCCGCGGCTGTCGGCGTTGTCGAGGTAGCGCTCCAAGGTGGGCACGGCGCTGGTGTCCCGCCACACCCAGGCCCTGGCCATCCCGGCCAGCGTCCGGGCGAGCTGGTCGTGCCAGAGCCGCCGCGCCGGCCCGAACCCCTCGACGGTGGCCAGCTCGTCACGCAGGTCGGCCAGGAAGCGGGTGACCGGCGACCGCGGCACCGCGCCGCCGGCGACCTCCATGCACTCGCGCGTCAGCCGGTCGACCTGCTCGCGGGTGGTGGCGGTGTGGTCGACCAGACGGCCGACGGCCAGCACCCACAGGGCGCTGCGGTTGACCGCCTTCAGCCCGCCCGCGCCCGCCCAGGGGGCGCTGAAGGCGGTGCCGAGCGTCAGGGCCTGGTAGAACTCGGTGTCGAAGGCGGCGCCGGGGAACAGGCCGTCGTACAGCTGGGCGCAACGCCGCAGGTCCCTGCCGCACTCGGCGGCCAGGGCGCAGGTGCGGCCGAGCCGGTACGCCTCCTCCAGCTCCTCGCCGGGCATCCTAGGGCCACCCGCACGGTACACAGCTCATGGCGACGCCCCCCAACAGCCGGCCGGACGAATGCACCTGCCGAAGAATTCTTTCATGATCACATACACCCATCAAGCCATTCCCACCTCCGCGAACCGGCGGAGGGGCGGCGGCGCAAGCCAGACGGAAGGGCGGCGTCACGCAAAGGGCACCGCCAGCCGGAAGGCGGCGTCAGATGGGAGCGCGGCGTCAGGCGGGAGCGGGGCGTCAGGGGGAAGGGAAGGCGGCCCAGAGGGCGGTGGCGTCGTCGTGGGGTTTGCCGCGCACCGCCCCGCGTTCGACCTCCAACCCCCGTACGGCCGAGATCACCGCCCCCGGCCCCCCGCCGGCCAGCTCGGCCAGCACGGACTCCCAGCTCCACCCGTACCACTCCACCAGCCGGGTCACCCCGTCGGTGAACAGCCCGGCCCCCAGCAGCCCGGACGCCTCCACGACCCCGCTGACCGCCTGACCGGCGGCCTCGGGCCGGGTGGAGGCCACCCAGAACCCGCCCTCGGCGTTGCGCATGCGCCGCACCAGCTCCGCCGAGTACGGCCGCCCGCCCGGCAGCCGTTCCACCCGGTCGTCGCCGATGACCTCGGCCCCGCCGTCGGCCCGCGCGAGCACCACCGGGGAGTCCCCCAGCACGAGGTACTCCACCACTCCCCCGCCCAGGCGCATCATGGCCACGGTCGTGGACGGCGAGTCGGGGTCGCCCAGGTCGCACGTGCCCGCATGGGCGCCCATGGTGACGGAGATGGCCTCGGCCAGGAGGTCGGCCAGCGGCGAGCGCCCGCCGGCGGCCAGTCCGGCGGCCAGCGCCCCGCCGAGCCGCCCGACCAGCCAGGCGACCCCGTGGGCGCACCCGCCGCCGGCCCCGGCCGCCGCCGTGGCCCCGTCGAGCACGACCGCCCACGAGGGCCCGGCCACCGCCAGGTCCTCGTTGGGCCGCGCCGACCCGGGCCGGGTGGCGTACCTGACCTCGGTGAACATGCCGTTACGGCTGGACGGTCACCAGCTCGCGCGGCGTGTTGTTCAGCCGCTCGCCGCCGGTCTCGGTGCAGACGACGATGTCCTCGATGCGGGCGCCGTGGCGGCCGGGCAGGTAGATGCCGGGCTCGACGGAGAAGGCGAACCCGGCCTCCATCGGCTCGTCGTTGCCCGAGACGATGTAGGGCTCCTCGTGCGTCTCGATGCCGATGCCGTGGCCGGTGCGGTGGATGAAGTAGTCGCCGTAGCCGGCCTCGGCGATGACCTCGCGGGCCGCCGCGTCGATCGACTCGCACGACACGCCCGGCCGCACCGCGGCGCAGGCGGCTTCCTGGGCGCGGCGCAGCACCTCGTAGTAGGCGGCGAACTCGGCGGGCGGCTCGCCCACGCTGTAGGTGCGGGTGGAGTCGGAGCAGTAGCCGTTGTGGAGCTGGCCGCCGATGTCGACCACGACCGGCTCGCCGGCCTGGATCACCCGGTCGGACACGTCGTGGTGGGGGCTGGCGCCGTTGGGCCCGGAGGCGACGATGACGAAGTCGACCGTGGCGTGGCCGGCGGCCAGGATCGCCTCGGCGATGTCGCGGCCCACCTCGCGCTCGGTGCGACCGGCGCGCAGCAGCTCGGGCACCTGGCGGTGGACCGCGTCGATGGCCTCGCCGGCCTCGCGCAGGGCCGCCACCTCGGCCGGCGACTTGCGCATGCGCAGGTCGCGCAGCACCGTGCCGGCCAGCACCTGCTCGGCCTCCGGCAGCACGTCGCGGAAGCGCAGCGACGACATGGCCCACATGCGGTCGGCCAGCCCCACCTTGGCCACCCGGCCCAGCCGGGAGGCGGCGATGCCGTAAGGGTCGTCGGTCTCGTCCCAGGCCACGAACTCCAGCCCGAGCCGGGCGGCGGGCGAGGCCTGCGCGGCCGGCAGCTCAAGGCGGGGCACCATCATGTACGCCTCCCCCGAGGCGGGCACCACGAGGCAGGTCAGCCGCTCCAGCGGCTTGGCGTCGTAGCCGCTGACATAGCGCAGGTCGGGCCCGGGGGTGAGCAGCAGGGCGTCGAGGCCGGCCTTGGCGGTGGCCTCCTGCGCGGCGGCAAGACGGGACACGGGATACAGGTCTGAGGACGTCACGAGCCAAATCTACTCGGACGCCCGGCGCCCCCACTCCAGCAGGCCGCTTGTCCGCCGAGGGCTAAAATCCGCGAAAACTTCTCACAACATGAGAGCCCATGACTACACTCCGTTCCACATTGATCACGTAGTGTGGGACCAATTGTCCAGTTCCACTGCACTTTGAGAGTGAGGCCATGGTCGACTTCGCAGGCGCGGCAGAGCTGGTCAGGGAGGCCCCGCACGGGCGGGCGCGCGGGGCGGGGGCGGAGCTGCTGGCCGTCCGGCTGGCCCACGCCGAGCGGCTGGGCAACATGGGCTGGGCCGAATGGAACCTGCGCACCGGGGCCGCCATCTGGTCCGACCAGGTCTACGCGATCTTCGGAAGAGACCGTGAGGAGGGGCCGCTGTCCCTGCCCGACCTGGCCGCCATGGTCGAGCCGGCCGACCTCGACGCGCTCGACCGGCTGCTGTGGCACGTGGTCGAGGGGGTCGAGCCCGTGCACGCCGAGTTCCGCGTCAGGCGCGGCACGGGCGAGCTGCGCGACCTGCGCGTCGTGCTCGAACCGCTGATGTCGCCCGGGGGCCCGGTCGGCATGCACGGCGTCATCCAGGACATCACCGGCCGCCGCCGGGCCGAGCGCATGATGTCGGAGTCGCGCCGCCAGCTCCTGGAGGCCCGCGAGCAGGCGGCCGAGGAGCGCCACGTGATGCTGGCGCTGCGCGAGGCCATCCTGCCCGCGCCCACCGGCTGCCTCGACCTGCCGGGGGCCAGGATCGCCGTCCGCTACGTGCCGGCCGAGAAGACCGCGAGCCTGGGCGGCGACTGGTTCGAGGCCGCGACCACGCCCGACGGCCGCCTGCTGCTGGCCATCGGCGACGTGTCGGGCCACGGGCTGCCCGCCATCGCCCACATGGCCCACCTGCGCCACGCCCTCGTCGGCCTCACCATGACCGGCCGGCCCGCCGACCGCCTGCTGTCGTGGCTCAACGACCTCGTCCTCCACCAGCTGAAGGACACCACCGCCACGGCCGTCATCGGCCACCTCGACCCCGGGACGTTGCTGTTCAGCTGGGGGCAGGCGGGCAACCTCGCCCCGATCCTGGTGCGCGGGGGCCGGGCGGCCCTGCTGGGCAGGCCGCGCGGCGTGCTGCTCGGCGCGGACTCCGGGCGGCCCTACGAGCTGGCCCACACCCGGCTGCGCCCCGGCGACCTGCTGCTGATGTTCACCGACGGGCTGGTCGAGCGGCGCACCCGCGACATCGACGTCGGCCTGGAGCTGGTCCTCGCCGCCGCCGGGGGCCTGTCCGCCCACGACCTCGACGCCGGGCTCGACCGCCTGCTGGCCGGCATCGGCGGCCCCAACCCCGAGGACGACGCGTGCCTGCTGGCCGTCGCCGTCCCGGAGCCGGACGGGAGGGCGACGGGAGTGCGACCATAGACGGGTGCTCATGCTTCTGGACACACCGTCCCTCTACTTCCGCGCCTTCTACGGCGTGCCCGAGTCGGTCAAGGCGCCCGACGGCTCCCCGGTCAACGCGGTGCGCGGGCTCATCGACATGATCGCCACACTGGTCCGTCAACATTCCCCGGCGGCGCTGGCCGCCACCATGGACGCCGACTGGCGGCCCGCCTTCCGGGTGGCGGCGATCCCGACCTACAAGGCGCACCGGGTGGCCCACGGCGACGTCGAGGAGGTGCCCGAGGCGCTGGTGCCGCAGATCGCCGTGATCAACCAGGTCCTCGACGCCGTGGGCATCGCCCGTCCCGAGTCGCCCGGCTACGAGGCCGACGACGTGATCGGCACCCTCACCCACCAGGCGCGGGGCGCCGTCGAGATCGTCACCGGCGACCGCGACCTGTTCCAGCTCGTCGACGACTCCCGCCCGGTCCGCGTCCTGTACACCGCGCGCGGCATCCGCAACCTGCAGTTCGTCGACGAGGCGTTCGTCACCGCCAAGTACGGCGTGCCCGGCCGCGCCTACGCCGACTTCGCCACGCTGCGCGGCGACCCCAGCGACGGTCTGCCCGGCGTGCCCGGCGTCGGCGAGAAGACGGCGGCGGCCCTGATCACCCGGTTCGGCTCGCTCGCCGCGCTGCTGGAGGCGCTCGACTCCGGCGTCACCGAGGGCTTCCCGGCCGGCAGCCGCAACCGCCTGGCCGCCGCCCGCGACTACCTCGACGCCGCGCCCGCCGTGGTGGAGGTGGCCTCCGACGCGCCGCTGCCCGCCGCCGACCTGACGCTGCCGGACAAGCCGCGCGACCCGGAGGCCCTGGTGGCCCTGGCCGACCGATACGGCCTCGACAGCCCGCTCAACCGCCTGCTGGAGGCGCTCAGGAGCTGAGGAACTCCCGCACGGCGTCCTGGGCCGCCTCGCGCAGGCGGCCGTGCACGGCGGCGTTCTCCTCGCGGTCGGTGCGCACCTCCACCACCCGCGGCCCCTCGCCGCGCATCGCCTTGGACAGCTCGCTGACGTCCCCGAGCAGCGTGTACGGCGTCCCGCTCGCGGCGGCGGCGTAGGCCAGGTCCACGCCGTGCGGCGTGCCGAACACCCGCTCGAACGGGTCGCGCACCGCCGCCTGCGGCAGCAGCGAGAAGATGCCGCCGCCGTCGTTGTTGACGACCACCACGCACAGGTCCGGCCTGGGCTCCCGAGGGCCGAGGATCAGCCCGTTCTGGTCGTGCAGGAACGACAGGTCGCCGAGCAGCGCGTACGAGGGCCCGTTGTGCGCCAGCGCGGCCCCCATGGCCGTGGACACCAGCCCGTCGATGCCCGAGGCGCCCCGGCTGGCCATCAGCCTGATGCCGCGCCGCGGCCGCATGAACTGGTCGAGGTCCCTGATCGGCATCGAGGAGCCGCAGAACAGCAGCGCGCCGTTGGGCAGCGCGTCGGCCAGGTCGCGGGCCAGGCGCGGCTCGGAGGTGCCGGAGACGTCCAGGACCGCGTCGAGGGCCGACCGGACGGCCGCGTCGGCCTGCCGCCAGGCGTGCAGCCAGCTGTCGTCGCCGGAGGCCACCGGGATCTCCACGGCCTGCGCGACCTGGGTGGCCGACCTGGTCGGGTCGGGCCAGCGGTCGAGGTCGGGGGCGACCACGATGTGCTCGTCCGTCCGTTTCAGCCAGGACAGCAGCGGCCGCGACAGCCCGGGCCGGCCCAGCGTGACGACCACGTCGGGACGGTGGGAGTCGGCGAACTCGGGCGTGCCGAGCAGGTAGTGGTAGCTGGAGATGGAGTGGTCGCCGTAGCGGGCGCCGCCGTTGGGCTCCGACAGCACCGGCCAGCCGGCCATGCCGGCGGCGGCCACGTAACGCCGGACGTTGGCCGCGCCGTCGCCGACGACCAGCACGCCGCGCCTGGTGGGCGGGATGTGCAGGGCGATGGGCGGAGGCGCGACGCGGGCCCGCACCCAGGGGCCGTTCGCGCCGCCGTCGAGCGGCTCGGACCAGCTCGTGTCGCCGTCGGGGATCAGCGGCTCCCGGAAGGCCAGGTTGAGGTGCACGGGGCCGGGGTTGGCCGCCCCGGCGGCCCGCTGGTAGGCGCGGCAGGCCAGCGAACGCCAGTAGGCGACCATGCCGGGACGGTCTTCCGGCACGCCGACCTCGGCGAACCAGCGGACGGCGGTGCCGTACAGCTTGACCTGGTCGATCGTCTGGTTGGCGCCGGTGCCGCGCAGCTCGGGCGGACGGTCGGCGGTCAGGACGAGCAGCGGCACGCCCGACTCGTCGGCCTCGATCACCGCCGGATGGAAGTTGGCCGCGGCCGTGCCGGAGGAGCAGATCAGCGCCACCGGCCGCTCGGAGCGCTTGGCCAGGCCGAGCGCCAGGAAGGAGGCCGAGCGCTCGTCGATGCGCACGTGCAGGCGCACCCGCGACTCGGCGTGCAGCGCCAGGGCGAGGGGGGCCGAGCGGGAGCCGGGGGCGAGCACCACGTCGGTCAGGCCACAGCGCACCAGTTCGTCGACGAGCACGGTGGCCAGCGCGGTTGCGGGGTTCAAAGCGACGCCTCCTGCATCCGGCCGAGCCACTGGGGAGATTCAATCTCAAATTCCGACAAATGCTGAAAATTCACCGAGGGGCGGCGCACCGGGAGCCATCCGTCCACGGGCGCCAGCGAGTCGTCCACCACGTCGCCCGCCAGCAACGACATCGTGCCCAGCCCGCACGCGTACGGCAGCGACGGCAGCGCCGCCGCCAGCGCGACCCCCGCGGCCAGCCCCACCGACGTCTCCACGGCGCTGGAGACCACGGCGGGCAGCCCGCACGCCTCCACCACCCGCAGCGCGGCGCGCACCCCGCCCAGCGGCTGCACCTTGACCACCGCGATGTCGGCCGCCTCGGCCGCCCTCACCTTCAGCGGGTCCTCGGCGCGCCGGATCGACTCGTCGGCCGCGATCGGCACGTCGACCGCCCTGCGCACCGCCGCCAGCTCCTCCAGGGTCGCGCACGGCTGCTCGGCGTACTCAAGACCGAACCGGTCGAGCCGCTTGAGCCGGGTGACGGCCTCGTCGACCTCCCAGGCGCCGTTGACGTCGACCCGGAGCCGCCCGGACGGCCCCAGCGCGTCACGCACCGCCTCCACCCGCGCCAGGTCGTCGGCGAACGTCTGGCCGCGCTCGGCCACCTTGACCTTCGCCGTGCCGCAGCCGGAGCGCCGCACCAGCTCGTGGGCCTGCTCGGCGTCGACCGCCGGGACGGTGGCGTTGACCGGGACGCGGTCGCGCACCGGCTCGGGCCAGCCGTCGAAGGCGGCCTCACGGGCGCACGCCAGCCAGCGGGCGCACTCGCGCGGACCGTACTCGGGGAACGGGGAGAACTCGCCCCAGCCCGCCGGGCCGTGCAGCAGCACGCCCTCCCTGACGGTCTGCCCGCGAAACCGCGTCCGCATCGGAATCCGGAAGACCACGGGAGAACGCGTCACGACCCTACCCTGCACCTGTGTCCGACCTGTCGCCATTAACCTTACGAGCATGTGGAGGAACCCGTCGCATCCGGACCGTCCGCTGCATGCCATTGTGCAGCCTCCCGGCCCCGGCCTTTTCACCGCGATCCGCGACGCCCTCTCCGGCGACGGCCCGGCCGTCCTGCCGCTCCAGCCGGGCCACGAGCACCAGGCCCTCCAGGCTCTGCGGCCCACGCACGCCGGCGGCGAGCCGTGGCCCGGCGGCGAGGGCGTCCCCGGCGACGTGGCGGTCGTCATCGCCACCAGCGGCAGCACCGGCGCGCCCAAGGGCGTGCAGCTGTCGGCCTCGGCACTGCGCGCCTCGGCGTCGGCCTCGCTGAGCAGGATCGGGGCCGCCGAGGGCGACCGGTGGTTGTGCTGCCTGCCCGTCTCCCACGTCTCCGGCCTGCAGGTGCTGGTCCGCGCGCTGCTGTCGGGCAGCGAGCCGATCATCCACCCCTCCTTCGACGTGCGGGCCGTGCTGTCCTCCGGCGCCCACCACGTCTCCCTGGTGCCGACGCAGCTCCACCGGCTGGTCGAGACGGGCGCCGACCTGTCGGTGTTCCGCACGATCCTGCTCGGCGGCGCGGCGCCCAGGGCGGGGCTGGTCGAGCGGGCCGTGGAGCTCGGCGCCCGGGTGTTCACCACGTACGGGATGAGCGAGACGTGCGGCGGCTGCGTCTACGACGGCCGCCCCCTTTACGATGTAGATCTCAAAATCGGCGCGGACGGCCTGATCAGGATCGCCGGGCCCGTGCTCTTCTCCGGCTACCGCTTCGCCGGCCGGACCGCCTTCGACGGCGACTGGTTCGTCACCTCCGACCTCGGCGAGCTGAACGGCGGCCGGCTGCGCGTGCTCGGCCGGGCCGACGACGTCGTCAACACCGGCGGCGAGAAGGTCGTGGCCGCCGTGGTGAGCGCGGTGCTCGGCACCCACCCCGAGGTCGCCGACGTGGCGGTGGCCGGCCTGCCCGACCCGGAGTGGGGCGAGGCGGTCACGGCGTTCGTGGTGCCGGCCGACCCGGCCGCGCCGCCCACGCTGGCCGAGCTGCGCGCCTACTGCCGCGACCGGCTGCCCGCCCACGCCGCGCCGCGCGACCTGCGTCTCCTCCCCCGCCTGCCGCTGCTGCCCAACGGCAAGACCGATCTCATGCGGCTGCGGACAGGAACCTGACGCGGCGCGGCTGCGTCATAACGGGGAGAGAAGGAAGGGAGCCTTCATGAACCAGACCCGCAAGATGTGGGCGTCCGCGGCGGTCGTCGGCGTGATCGTCGTCGGCGGCGCGTCGGTCGCGGCGGCCGCCTCGGCGGGCAAGCTCGACGCGGTCGCCAGGGAGACCCGGGCCGTGGTCGACCAGAGGGCCGACCGGAGCGCCGAGCAGACGTCGCCGACCGGCCGTCCGGTGCCCTCGCCCGGCGACACCGAGGGCGTCGTGGTCTCCGCGGAGGTCAATCCCGATCCACGCGAGGTCATCGACTACTGGACCGACAAGCGCATGGAAGAGGCCGAGCCGATGCCCATGCCGGAGGGGACCGGAAGCTTCGAGGTGGCGGAGTAGTTCCCGCCTTCCGGGGGTGGCGCGCCCTCTGGGCGTTCCGCCCCTTTTTCATCCCTCCGGGAACAAATAACGGTGGATGGCGTTATTGATACTGGTGCGCCGTGCGGAGTGACCACCGCCCCACCACAACCTGCCTGATCGCTTCGACTCCGTACGGAGGAGGTGTCCTCATGCCCAGAACCGCCGTGGCGACCCCACCCGCGACTCTCGACCAGCTCATTGAACGAGGGCGAGCCCAGGGTCACCTTTCTCTGGCGGAGCTGCGCGACGCGTTCGCCGAGGCCGGCATCAGCCCCTCGGAAGGCCGCACGATTCTGCGCGAGCTCTCGGAGGCCGGTGTGAGCCTGGCTGCCGAGAACGAGCCGTCGCTGGCCCAGACCGCCGCCAGGAAGACCACCCAGAAGACCGCGAACAAGAGCGCCCCCAAGCCGAGGAAGGCTTCCGGGGCAAAGGCTACCGGCCGCACGGCCGCCGAGGCAAAAAGCCCGGTGGACGGCAAGCCGGAGCACGAGGAGGACGTGGCCCCCGACGACCTCGAACTCACGGCCGAGGACGCCGAGATCGAGACCGAGGCCATGGACCTGGACGACAACCAGTCCGTGATGGGCGACTCGGTGCACACGTACCTGAAGTCGATCGGCCGTCGTACCCTGCTCACCGCCGCCCAGGAGGTCGAGCTGGCCCGCCGGATCGAGGCCGGCCTGTACGCCGAGTACAAGCTGGAGACCCACCCCGACGTGCCGCCGTCCGTGCGCGACGACCTGCACCTGGTCATCGAGGACGGCCGGCAGGCCAAGGACCACATGCTGGAGGCCAACCTGCGCCTGGTGGTCTCGGTGGCCAAGAAGTACACCGACCGCGGCATGTCCCTGCTGGACGTCGTCCAGGAGGGCAACCTGGGGCTGATCAGGGCCGTGGAGAAGTTCGACTACACCAAGGGCTTCAAGTTCTCCACCTACGCCATGTGGTGGATCCGGCAGGCCATCCAGCGCGGCTTCGCCGACTCCGCCCGGACGATCCGGCTGCCCGTCCACGTGCTGGAGATGCTCTCCAAGCTGTCGCGGGTCGAGCGGGACATGCACCAGAGGCTGGGCCGCGAGCCCACGCCCGAGGAGCTGGCCGTCGAGCTGGACAAGACGCCGGACCAGATCGAGGAGCTGCTGCGCACCAGCCGCCAGCCGATCTCGCTCAACGCGACCATCGGCGAGGACGGCGAGACCACGATCGGCGACCTCATCGAGGACGTCGACTCGCCGGAGGCGTCGGAGATCGTCGACCGCCAGCTGCTGGGCGACCAGCTGCGCGGCGTGCTCGACAACCTCTCGCCGCGCGAGGCGAAGATCATGGCCCTGCGGTTCGGCCTGGTGGACGGCAAGCCGCACACCCTGGACGAGATCGGCAAGCACCTCGGCCTGACCCGCGAGCGCATCCGCCAGCTGGAGAAGGAGTCGCTGTCGAAGCTGCGCCACCCGAGCAACACCCGCCCGCTGCTCGACTGGGCCAGCTGACCCGCACCGCCCCGGCCGTCGCCGTCAGGACCTGACCGCGACGGCCCAGGAACGCGCCCCCCGGCCGTCAGGACCTGACGGTCACGGGCCTGGAACACACGAAGAGCCCCGGCGCGCACGGCGCCGGGGCTTTCGTGTGCCTTCGGTCAGACGGTGGCGGGCACCGGCCGGGGCACGCGCGGGATGCCCCACATGCGGTTCTCCTCGCGCAGCGTGCGCAGCCGGTCGACCTCGGCCGTCCACATGGCCCCGCGGGGGGTGGCCTTGGCCTTGCGGCGCGCGATGCGGTCGTCGTACGAGCGCACGCCGAACGTGGCCCGCTGCCCGGCCTCGGCGGCCCGCAGCGCCTCGGTCAGCGCGACGTCGAACGCCTGGCCCGCCGCCAGCAGCTCGATCTCGTCGGCCGCGGCCGCACGCAGGTCGCGCACGATCTGCTCGGCCTGCCTGGCCTTGTCAAGCAGCTGCGGGAAGCCCTTGGAGATCTCCTGGTCCGCGTGGTAGCGAACCTCGGCCTCCCGGCTCACCCGCGGACGGAAAAACGCCATCGACCCTGCCCTTCACGCAGTCTTTGCTGTTCAACCCACAAGGGTACGCCGTCCGACACCGCCCCCGAACACCGGGCGACGGACGGGGCCGCCCAGTAAGATGATCACCATGCCCGCAAAGAGACCTCCCGTCCCACTCTCCCGCGAGCGCATCATCGAGGCCGCACTCCACATCGCCGACAGCCAGGGGCTGCGCCGGCTCACCATGCGCCGGCTGGGCGACGCCCTGGAGGTGGAGGCCATGGCCATCTACCACCACCTGCCCCGCGGCAAGGAGGCGCTGATGGACGCGCTGGCCGAGCACGTCACGTCCGTGCACGTGGAGCAGGCGGCCACCTGGCAGGAGACGGCCAGGGCGTGGTGCCGGGCGGGCCGGGAGCTGCTGCGCGAGCATCCGGGCGTGCTCGCGCTGGCCCTGACCAAGCCGCCCAAGGGCGCCACCGCCGTCGCCATCAGGGAGCAGACCGAGCAGCTCGCCGACGGCGGCCTGAACGACGCCCCCGAGGCCGTGCGCGCGCTGCGGGCGTTCGTGTTCGGCAGCGTGGCGGTCGAAGTCCAGCAATCCGGATGGGCTGACCCGGAAGTCGATGAATGGGTCAGGCGGGACGAAAGGGCGGATGTGGACTTCGAAAGAGGACTCGACGCTTTGCTCAAGGGGTTGCAAACGTAGTGCGCGTGTCGCGCTTGGCCCGTTATCCTGCATAAGGCACGCTGTGTCGAAGGTCACACGACCGGGGGATCCTCCTGTAACAGTCCGAACGGGCTATGTCGGACCGTGTGACACACGTCGCACACTTGCCAGAACAACAAACCCGAGCCGCTCCCGTCCCTCTCCCGGGAGCACCCACGAGATATCGGAGGCACGCCGATGTGCCCGCACGACCCGGCCTGTCCGTCTGCCGAGGCGCCGGACCGCGAGGCAGCACGCACCCTCGCATGCCACCCCGAGCAGGGGTGGAGCCTTCTCTGCAACGGCGTCGTCCTGTTCGAGGACACCGGGGAGCTGCTGCCCAGCGGCACCGTCATCGCGCCGCACCGGCCCGACCCCCTGGTGGGCGCCGCCTGACGGCGGCGTAATCACCGATCCACCGGGCCACGACCTCGCCCACCCGGGCGGGGTCCCGCTTCAGGTCGTGGCCCTCGCCCGGCAGCACCACCAGCCGGGCGCAGTCCGCGGGATCCGGCACTCCGAACGGATCCCGGTCCCCGTTGACCACCAGCACGTCGACCCCGGCCCCGCGCAGCTCCTCGGCCCTGGAACGCTCCGGCCTGCCGGGCGGGTGCAGCGGGAAGGCCAGCGCCACCACCGCCGCCGCGCCCACCGCCGAGGCCGTACGGCAGGCCACCCGGGCGCCGTTGCTCCGGCCGCCCTGCACCAGCGGCAGCCCCGGCCACCCGGCGCGCAGCTCGCCCAGCACCGCTTCCCACGCCTCGTCCTGCCGGGCGGCCGAGCCCGGCGCCCGCGCCCCCGCGACCCGGAACGCCTGCGACACCCTGGCCACGGTCGCCCCCACCCCGAGCGCGGCGTCACGGACGGCCAGCAGGTCGGGCGCGTCCACTCCCCCGGCCGAGCCGTGGGTCAGCACCAGCAGCAGCCGGGGCTCGGCCGCCTCGTCGACCTGCACCAGCGCCGGCCCCCGCGGAGTCATGATCTCCATGGCAGCACCGTACCTGGGGAGGATCCGCCCTTGGCCCCCAGGTCTGATGACGGCGCGCCGGACAACCGGGATGATGGCTTGCATGCCAGAGATGCGCCCCATCCGGGATGACCTGCAGGCCACCCTCGACGCCCGCCGCGACCTCGGCCCCGACTACGAGGCCGCGCTCGTCGAGTCCTTCGTCGAACGGCTCGACGCCACCATCGCCGCCCGCGTCCAGGCGGAGCTGAGCGGCCACGGCCTTCCCCCGGCCAAGCCCAGGCAGCGGCAGAACAACGGCGCGGCGATGATCCCCGTCGCGCTGGGCTCGATGGGCCTCGGCATCCCGCTGACCGCCATCGCGTCCGGCAATTCGGGGCTGGTCGGCCTGACGATCACGTGGCTGGCGATCGTCGCCATCAACGTGGCCGCCGCCGTGGCCATCATGCGCCGCGGCTGAGCCGCCTCACGGCACTCAGGTGTCGCGGTGGAACCGCAGCCGGACCTCGGCGGCCATGGTCTGGTCCTCGTGTTCGAGGCCGTAGGTCCACACCTGGCCGGCGTCCTCGGTGCGGCCGCGCAGCGGCAGCGTGCGCGCCAGCAGCTCGATGGCCAGCGCGCCCGTCTGGGGGTCGGCCCCGCTCTCGACGGCCTCGGCGAACTCGGCGCAGGCCAGTTCCAGGTGCGCGATGCCGAGCAGCACCCGCAGCCCCGGCAGCTCCCGCGCCGGGGCGAACTCCAGCGCGTCCAGCAGCAGCCCGGCGGCCTCTCCCGGGTCGCCGTACTCCAGCAGCGTCTCGGCGAGCTGGCGGGCCGCGTGCGCGGCGGCCTCGGCGTCGCCTGAGTCAAGGCTCGCCTCAAGGGCGGAGCGCAGCTCCCTGCCGGCCTCCTGCGGGCTGCCGGCCAGCCGGGCCAGCGCGAGGTGCGCCAGTGGGACGTAGGCCGGCGTGCCGACGCCGAGCACCGCCTGCCAGGCGGCCCTTGCCTGGTCGTCGCGGCCCTCGCGCTCGAAACCCTGGGCCAGGTGGCAGGCGGCCTGGGCGGCGTACTCGGGATGGCCGGTGGCCAGCGCGGTGCGGGCCGCGGCGCGGGCGGCCTCGGTGTCGCCGCGCTCGTCGAGCACCACGGCCAGCCCCACGGCCGCCTGGGCCCGGTCGGGGCTGTCGGGGTCGGCGACCAGCTCGGTCAGGATCGCCGCCGCACCCTCCAGGTCGCCGCCCTCGGCCAGGCGGCGGGCGGTGTCGAGAGGCGGGGTCTCCAGCTCTGAGAACGTCAAGAGAGCTCCTTCAGGCGACGGATCGCACCGAGCCTAACGGCTCGTCGCGATCATGTCTGCTCACTTGACGGTGCCGGACTGGGCCAGATCCGGCGCGGGCCCCCGGCCGGGGACCCGCGTGGACGGATCAGTCCTCGTACGCCTCCAGCGGCGGGCAGGAGCACACCAGGTTGCGGTCGCCGTACGCCTGGTCGATGCGGCGCACCGGCACCCAGTACTTGCCCTCGCGCAGCGAGGCCACCGGGTAGGCCGCCTCGGTCCGCGAGTACGGGTGGGCCCACTCGTCGGCGGTGACCGACTCGGCCGTGTGCGGCGCGTTGCGCAGCGGGTTGTCGGTCTTGTCGTAGTCGCCGGAGGCCACCTTGGCGATCTCGCCGCGGATGGCGATCATGGCGTCCACGAACCGGTCGAGCTCGTCCAGGTCCTCGCTCTCGGTCGGCTCGATCATCAGCGTCCCGGCCACCGGGAACGACATGGTCGGCGCGTGGAAGCCGTAGTCGATCAGGCGCTTGGCCACGTCGTCGACGGTGACGCCGGTCTCCTTGGTGATCTGGCGCAGGTCCACGATGCACTCGTGGGCCACCAGGCCGCCGCGGCCGGTGTAGAGCACCGGGTAGTGCGGGGCCAGCCGCCGGGCCAGGTAGTTGGCCGACAGGATGGCCTGCTCGGTGGCCGCCGTGAGGCCCTCGGAGCCCATCATCCGCACGTACGCCCACGAGATCGGCAGGATGCCCGCCGAGCCGTACGGGGCGGCCGAGACCGGGCCGACCGGGCCGCCGTCGCGCAGCGGGTGGCCGGGCAGGTAGGCCGCCAGGTGGCCGCGGACCGCGACCGGGCCGACGCCGGGGCCGCCGCCGCCGTGCGGGATGCAGAACGTCTTGTGCAGGTTGAGGTGGGACACGTCGGCGCCGAACTCGCCCGGCTTGGCCAGGCCCACCAGGGCGTTGAGGTTGGCGCCGTCGACGTAGACCTGGCCGCCGGCCTCGTGCACCTTGGCGCAGACCTCGGTGATCGACTCCTCGTACACGCCGTGCGTGGACGGGTACGTCACCATGATCGCGGCGAGCTTGTCGCGGTGCTTGGCGATCTTGGCGTCCAGGTCGGCCAGGTCGATGTTCCCGTCGCTGTCGCAGGCCACGACGACGACCCGCATGCCCGCCATGACGGCGCTGGCCGCGTTCGTGCCGTGGGCCGAGGACGGGATCAGGCACACGTCCCGCTCGGCGTCGCCGTTGGCCTGGTGGTAGGCGCGGATGGCCAGCAGGCCGGCGAACTCGCCCTGGGAGCCGGCGTTCGGCTGGATGGAGACCGCGTCGTAGCCGGTCACCTCGGCCAGCCAGCCCTCCAGGGTGCCGATGAGCTCCCGGTAGCCCTCGGTCTGGGCCTCCGGCGCGTACGGGTGCACGCCGGCGAACTCCGGCCAGGTGATCGGCTCCATCTCGGTGGTCGCGTTCAGCTTCATCGTGCACGAGCCGAGCGGGATCATCGAACGGTCGAGCGCGATGTCCTTGTCCTGGAGCCTGCGCAGGTAGCGCAGCATCGCGGTCTCGGAGCGGTGGCTGTGGAAGACCGGGTGGGTCAGGTAGTCCGACTCGCGCAGCAGGTCGGCCGGCAGCGCGTCGGCCTCCAGCGCCACCTCCTCGCGCTCGACGCCGAAGGCGGCCCACACCTTGACCAGCTCGGCGGCGCCGGTCTTCTCGTCGCAGGCGATCGAGACGTGGTCGTCGCCGGCCTGCCACAGGTTGACGCCCCGCTCGGCCGCGGCGGCCACCACCTCGGCGGCCCTGCCGGGAACCCGGACGAGCACGGTGTCGAAGAACTCGCCGTGCACGACCTCCAGGCCGGCCTCGCGCAGCCCGCCGGCCAGCGCGACGGCGTGCCGGTGCACGCGGTGCGCGATCCGGCGCAGGCCCTCGGGGCCGTGGTAGACGGCGTACATGCCGGCGATCACGGCCAGCAGGACCTGGGCGGTGCAGATGTTGCTGGTGGCCTTCTCGCGGCGGATGTGCTGCTCACGGGTCTGCAGGGCCAGCCGGTAGGCGGGGTCGCCGTCGACGTCGACCGACACGCCGACCAGACGGCCGGGCATCTGCCGCTGCAGGCCCTCGCGTACGGACATGTAGGCCGCGTGCGGCCCGCCGAACCCGAAGGAGACGCCGAAGCGCTGGGAGGAGCCGACGGCGATGTCGGCGCCCAGCTCGCCGGGGGCGGCCACCAGCGTGAGGGCCAGCAGGTCGGCGGCGGCCACGACGAGCGCGCCCGCCTGGTGCGCCCTGGCGGCCACGTCGCGGAAGTCGCGCAGGCGGCCCGAGGCGCCCGGGTACTGGACGAGCACGCCGAAGCACTCGGGCAGCTCGCCGTCGAGGTCGTGCTCGACCAGCGTGATGCCGAGCGGCTCGGCGCGGGTGGCCAGCACGGCCTTGGTCTGGGGCAGCGTGTCGGCGTCGACCACGAACACGTCGCTCTTGGACTTGCCGGCCCGGCGGGCCAGCGTCATGGCCTCGGCCGCGGCGGTGGCCTCGTCCAGCAGGGAGGCGCCGGCGACGTCGAGGCCGGTCAGGTCGGAGACGACCGTCTGGAAGTTCAGCAGCGCCTCCAGGCGGCCCTGCGAGATCTCCGGCTGGTACGGCGTGTAGGCGGTGTACCAGCCCGGGTTCTCCAGCAGGTTGCGCCGGATGACGGCGGGCGTGACGGTGTCGTAGTAGCCCAGGCCGATCATGGAGGTCAGCACCCGGTTGCGGGAGGCCAGCTCGCGCAGCTCGGCGATGGCCTCGGTCTCGCTCGCGGCGGCCGGCAGCTTGAGCCGGTCCTTGACCCTGATGGCCTCGGGCACGGCCACGGCCACCAGATCGCCGACGGACTCGAAGCCCACGGCCTCGAGCATGCGCTGCTGCTCGGACTCCGATGGGCCGATGTGCCTGGACGAGAACGGCGGAGCGGACAGGTCGGTCATGGAGGTTGCCTCCCGAGGCTTGGAGACCGGCGCCAGGGCGCGGGCGAGTGCCGGATCTCCCCCTCTGTCATCGCGACGTCATCGCGACCTGAGAGCTTCACCCCACCGTGGGGCTTGCACCGTCGGTGAGGTGCGCCTGGCGGGCGCACCTGCTTTCCAGAGTTGCCTCACCCGAGCGGTACGGGATGCCTGAGAGATTCCGGGGAGGGTTGCTCCTTCGGCGCCCCAGGACCGAAGCCCAGGGACTCTCCCGCACGGGGTCATCAGCCTTACTCTGTCCTAGATTACTACGGTGTGTTCAGCGGTTCAGCTCACCCCGTGCGGCGTGCGCGACGCCGCTTGGCGAGCTCGTCAGCGGGATGGTCGGCCGGGACGGTGTCCTCGACCGCCGCCCGTTCCCCCGGCAGCTCCGCGAGGGAGCCCTCGACCTCTCGCCAGACCCGGCCGAGGGCGATGCCGAACACGCCCTGGCCGCCCTGGAGGAGATCGATCACCTCGTCGGCCGAGGTGCACTCGTAGACGCTGACACCGTCGCTCATGAGCGTGATCTGCGCGAGGTCGGCGACCCCGCGGTCACGCAGATGCTGCACCGCGGTGCGGATCTGCTGCAACGACACCCCGGTGTCGAGCAGCCGCTTGACGACCTTGAGCACCAGGATGTCGCGGAAGCTGTAGAGCCGCTGTGAGCCCGAGCCGTGCGCGGCTCTTATCGTGGGCTCGACCAGGCCCGTGCGCGCCCAGTAGTCGAGCTGCCTGTAGGTGATGCCGGCCGCCGAGCAGGCTGTGGGCCCGCGGTATCCGATGTCGTCGGGCACCGTCGCGGGCTGCTCGTCGAAGAGCAGTCCCTGCTCTCCGGCACGCTGCCGCGCGCTCTCGCGCCGCACCGGATCTTCCTGGCCGGCCGTCTTTCCCTCGCCGCTGCTGACCGCCACGCGGACCTCCGGCTTTCTCTCATCCCATGGCCTGATCTGGGGGTTCGTAAAGGGCGACCACGGGTTTCACTTGCACCGTAGGACCGTGACCATGCTCAGTCAACGATCCGGCTCGGCGCGTCGTGAAGCGTAAATGCACTGAAATACCTACCCCGCCCTGCCGAAGTCCTCGGGAGTGATCGTGTCAAGGAACTCCCTGAACTTCTCCACCTCGTCCTCCTGGTCGTCAGGGATGATCACACCGGCCTCCTGGACCACCTCTTCGCTGGCGAAGATGCGCGCGCCGGTGCGCAGCGCCAGGGCGATCGAGTCGGAAGGGCGGGCGCTGACCTCCACGCCGTTGGAGAACACCAGGTCCGCGAAGAAGATGCCGTCACGCAGGGCCACGATGTTGACCGCGCGCAGCCCGACGCCGAGCGCGCTCAGCACGTCCCTGAACAGGTCGTGGGTGAGCGGCCGGGGCGGCGGCTCCTCGGCCTGCGCCAGGGCGATCGCGGTCGCCTCGGTCATGCCGATCCAGATCGGAAGGAACCGTTCCCCGTGTGCCTCCTTGAGCAAGACGATCGGCTGATTTGTGGGCATCTCAACTCGAACGCCCACGACCTCCATCTGCAACACGGGCTGCTCCGTATTCGGCCGGCCGGTCGCCCGGCACAGCTGTTGACTGGGTCGTTTCTGCTACACGCTTATGCATTTCAACGTAACACCCGGCAGGCCTGGAATGTGCCCCGGCCTTCCAGCTCTGTGCCCTCAGCGGCCCAGGACAGACCTGACGCCGAGGCGCACCAGGGAGGCGTGCAGGTCGAGCAGGAGCGTGGACAACTCCCTGGCGGCCTCGTCGGCCTCGCCGATGGCGCCGGGCGCGCGCCGCTTGAGTATGGGCGCGACGGTCTGCTCGACCAGCCCGCACTCCCGCTCGGCGGCGGCCTTGACCGCGCGCAGGTGGCGGGCGTGCAGGCCGAAGCGGGCCAGGGCGCCGACGCTGCGCGCGATCTTCAGCGCCTCCTCGTCGTAGCGCCTGGCCACGGGGGCCAGCAGGCCGTAGTCCTCCAGCTCGGCGAGGGTCTCCTCGTCGATGCCGGCCGCCTCCAGCAACTGGGCCCGGTCGTAGCGGATCTCCTGGGCCTGCTGCACCGCGCGCGGACGGCCGAAGCTCTCGGCCATCTTGTCCTTGATCACCCGCAGCGGCAGGTAGTGGTCGCGCTGCTCGGTCAGGATGAAACGCAACTGCTCGACGTGGAGATGGGTGAACTTGCGGTAGCCCGAGGGGCTGCGCTCGGGCTCGATCAGCCCCTCACCCTCCAAGAAGCGGATCTTGGACACGGTGACGTCGGGGAACTCGCCCTGCAGCAGGGCGAGCACCTCCCCGATGCTCATGTGCGAGCGTGCCGCCTGTGAGCTCATGCGCCGGCGTTGACCCTCATCAGGAAGACGAGGCGGAACTTGCCGATCTGCACCTCGTCTCCGGAGTGCAGGGGAACCTCCTCGATGCGCTCTCGGTTGACGTAGGTGCCGTTGAGGCTGCCCACGTCGCGTACGGAGAACTGGCCGCCGCGGTGGCGGTAGAACTCGACGTGGCGACGGGAGACGGTGATGTCGTCGAGGAAGATGTCGCTCTCCGGGTGGCGCCCGGTCGTGGTGAGGTCTTTGTCCAGCCGGAACCGGCTGCCCTGGTTGGGCCCCCTGGTGACCGTGAGCAACGCCGTGCCGGGCGGGAGCTGTTCGACCAGCGCCCGTTCGGCCAGGAGCATGTCGCCTGTCTCAGCCTCGTACGCCTCGATTCCCGCGACCGAGATCGTCGACGTGGTGTCCCCGGAGACCTCGGGTCTGGTCAGCGGTGACCCACAGCGGGAACAGAAACGGGCATCCTCGGGGTTGGCGTGCCCGCACTGCGTGCAGTAGACGCTCGGCATCGATCGGCTCGGCCTCCTACCGCGAAGACGCGGCGACGGTGCTGGGGACGCGCCTGCCTTCGCTCTTCAAGTTTGCGAATGCCGCAACTTACGCTGATCAGCGGCAAAGGTCAAGGCGGGGCGCTGGACTGCGGTTCGGACGCTGACAAAGTTACCGCCGCCCCCACCCCGTGGTCCATGCCGCCGCGCGTTTCTACATTACGATCTTGCGGCACTCCGCGCGCACATCTCGGGCGAAGGCTTTTCGGCTACTCTACGTGATCAGACGGCCGCCTGCTCGACCACGCGGGCCCACCGTTCGAGCAGTGCCTGCGCGCCGTCCATGTCGGGGGCCTCGGCCCACAGGTCGGTGACCGGCTCGGCGGCGGCGGGCAGGATCAGCACCCACGACCCGTCGTCGCGGGCGACGCGCACGCCGTCGGTGGTGTCCACGCGCCAGCCGTCGGGCTCGGCCTCGGCGGCCTCGATGACCGAGCGCATCACCGCGCCCTTGGCCGCCCACTGGGTCGGGACGCTCCGCCGCAGCAGCTTGACCTCGGGGATCCTGGCGTCGATCTGGCTGAGCGACAGCCGGGTGCGGGCCACCAGCCCCAGCAGGCGCATGAACGCGGCCAGGCCGTCGATGGCCGGGCTGAACTCCGGCACGACGAACCCGCCGCGCCCGTCGGCCGCGAAGATCATGTCGGGGCCCTGGGCGGCGGAGGTCAGGGCGTCGAGCGCGGTCGAGGTCCACTGCACCTGCACGCCGTGGAAGCGGCAGACCTGCTCGGCGACCCGCGTGGTGGTGACCGGCAGGGCCACCCGGCCGCCCCGGCGCTCGGCCGCCACCAGGTCCAGCACGACCAGCAGGGCGCGTTCCTCGCTGATGAGCTGGCCGGTCTCGTCCACCAGGGCGATGCGTTCGCCGACCGGGTCGAAGCGCACGCCGAAGGCCGCCCGCGAGGAGCTGACCAGCTCCGACAGGCGTTGCAGGTCGCGGCGGCGCTCGGCCAGCGTCTCGGTGGGCGAGACGTCGTCCAGCCGGGCGTTGACGGTGAGCACCTCGACGCCGGCGCGGCTGAGCAGCGTGGGCATCACCAGGGAGGAGGTGCCGCCGGCGCAGTCGACCACGACCTTCATGTCCTTGACGCCGGTGACGCCGATGGCCCGCATCAGCTCGTGCGTGTAGCCCTCGACGGCCCTGGCCGGGTAGTGCAGCTCGGCGATCTCGCCGGGGAAGGCCCGCCGGTACTCCTGGCGGGAGAAGACCCGCTCCAGCTTGCGCTGGGCGGCCGGGGGCAGGTCGGCGCCGCGGTCGTCCATGATGACGATGTCGACGCTCTGCGGGTCGCCGGGCGTGGTGCGCAGGGCGATGCCGCCGGCGGCCGACTCGCGCGCGGTGTGGAAGCGGGCCACCGGCAGCGGCGCGGCCTCCAGGTCCAGGACGTTGATCGCGGCGGCGGTCAGGGCGCCGATGACGGCCCGCTTGAGCGCCCTGGCGGCCAGGGAGCAGTCGCGGGAGGTGACGACGTAGGCGCCCTTGCGCAGGGTGGTGGCGTACGCGCCGGCCAGCCGGACGCACAGCTCGGCGGTGATCTCGACGTTGACCAGGCCGCTGACCCCGCGCGGGCCGAACAGGCTGCGCTGGCCGCGCGACTCCCAGATGACGCTGGTGTTGACGACCGCGCCGGCCTCGATGGTCTTGAACGGGTAGACCTTGACGCCGCTGGAGACGTACGCCTCGGCCTCGATGACGCACTCGTCGCCGATGACGGCGTTCTCCTCGACCCGGGCGCCGCCCATGACGTCGGTGCTCTTGCCGATGACGCAGCCGCGCAGATGGGCGCCGGGACCGACGTAGACGTTGTCGTGGACGACCGCGCGGTGCAGGAAGGCACCCTCGCGCACGACCGCGTTGTTGCCGAGCACGGTGTACTCGCGCAGTTCGGCGCCCGCCTCCACCTTGGCGTAGTCGCCGATCAGCAGCGGGCCCTTCAGGACGGCGTCGGGATCGACCGTGGCCGAGTCGGCCACCCAGACGCCCGGGGAGAGCTCGAAGCCGCCGATGTCGAGGCGGACCCGGCCGGACAGCGCGTCGGCCTGGGCCTTGAGGTAGCTGGCGTGGGTGCCGACGTCCTCCCAGTAGCCGCCCGCGACGTAGCCGTAGATGGGGGCGCCGCGTTCCAGGAGGGCGGGGAAGACGTCGGAGGACCAGTCGACCGGTTCGCCGTCGGCCACGGCGTCGAGGATCTCGGGCTCCATGACGTAGATGCCGGTGTTGACGGTGTCGGAGAAGACCTGGCCCCAGGTGGGCTTCTCCAGGAAGCGCTGAACGCGTCCGTTCTCGTCGAGGATGATGATCCCGAACTCGAGCGGGTTAGGAACGCGTTTCAGGCCGATGGTGACAAGAGCCGAATTTTCGCGATGAAAACGGATCATGTCGGATAAGTCGATATCTGTGAGGGCGTCGCCGGAGATGACCAGGAAGCGGTCGTCGCGCAGGCGGGCGGCGGCGTTCTTGACGCTGCCCGCGGTGCCGAGCGGCAGGTCCTCGGTGGCGTACTGGAGGTTCATGCCCAGCTCGTCGCCGTCGCCGAAGTAGTTGCGCACGAGGGCGGCCAGGAACTGCAGGGTGACCACCGTCTCGGTGATGCCGTGCCGTTTGAGCAGGCGCAGGACGTGTTCCATGATCGGGCGGTTGGCCACCGGGAGCAGAGGTTTGGGCTGGTTGGCGGTCATCGGACGCAGCCGAGTCCCCTCCCCGCCCGCCATGACGACCGCCTTCACCCGATCACTCCTTCGTGGTCGCGGTTACGAGTTGGCGCACCTGCACCACATACAGGATCCCTGCCCACCAATACAGGCCGGTGCCCCAGATCGCGAAGGCCCACCCGGCAATTCGCGCTATATCGGCATACCACCCGGTGTGGGAGGCAAGGAAGAGCAGCGGGAAGGCGTACATGAGGTTGAACATGGCGGCCTTGCCCAGGAAATGCACCTGAAGTGCCTTATATCCGTGTTTGCGAAGTACGGGGAACGAACAGGCGACGAAGAGCTCCCGCGCCACGATGACGGCCACCAGCCACCACGGGATGACCTCGCGCAGCAGCAACGCCAGGATCGTGGCGAAGACGTACAGCTTGTCGGCGGCCGGGTCGATCACCCGGCCGAGCTTGCTGGTCTGGTTGAACGCGCGAGCGATCTTGCCGTCGAGCCAGTCGGTGAACCCGGCCACGATGAGGATGGCGATGGCCCACCCGTCCGCCCTGGGCCCCAGAACCAACCAGAGGAACACGGGCACGCCGAGCAGGCGCAGGAAGCTCAGCAGGTTGGGAACCGTCCAGATCCGGTCCTCGGCGGAAGTTTCGCTCACGCAGAGACCCTACTGCGTGGAACTCCGGCACAGACGCCCCACCAGCGACCATTCCCCGCGGGGCCGGTGGGGGTTGATGGCGTTTCGCGGCATGTGGGGGCGGGAAAAGGCTGGATGATCGATCCCCCCGCGCTGCCGGCCTGCCTTGGGGGGATCGGATGTGGCCCTGGGAGTCCGGCGTGCTGCGGGACGCGCCGGAGATCGCCTTGTTCCTCTGCCTGGCCCTCGGGTTCGCCCTGGGCAGGCTCAGGTTCCGCGGGGTGGCACTCGGCGGCGCGGCCGGGACGCTGGCCGCCGCCCTCGCCGTCGGGCTGCTGACCGGCGGCGTCGAGGTCCACCGGCAGGTGCGGGTGATCGCCTTCTCGATCTTCGCCTTCACCCTCGGCTACACCCTCGGGCCCGCCTTCTTCGCCGCGTTCTCCGCGCGCAACCTGCGGTACCTGTGGTTCACGGTCGTCGAGGTCGTCGGGGCGCTGGCGGTCGCGGCGCTGGTCGCGGACGCGCTCGGGCTCGACCCGGGCACCACGGCCGGGCTGGTCGCCGGGGCGGCGGCCGGGCCGGTGGCCTTGGGCACGGCGGCCGACGCCCTGCGGGCCGCCGGGATCGCGCACCAGGCGCTCGGGCCCGCGTACGTCCTGTCCTACCTCCTCGCCCTGGTCACCGTCGCGCTGCTGACCGTGCGGGCCGCGCCCGCGGCGCTCCGGTTCGACCCACGGGAGGAGGCCGCGGCGCTGTGGCGGCGGCTGGACGGCGCGGAGGAGACGCCGCCGCCGGCGGTGCTGGGCCGGGCCCACCAGGTCACCACCGGCGAGGGCAGGACGGTCGGGCAGGCGGAGATCGCCATGGGCACCCGGGTCTCGGTGGAGCGGCTGCGCAGGAACGGCCGCCCGATCCCCTTCGGCCCCGACACGTTGCTGCAGCGGGACGACGAGGTCGTGGTGGTCGGCGTGCGGCAGGACGTCGTCAACGCCGGCGCGGTGGTCGGGCCCGAGGTGCCGGGCGGGCGGGAGCTCGACCTGGACCTGGAGGTGGCCGACGTCATGCTCGGGGGCCGGCCGCCGGCGACCGTGCGCGACCTGCGCGCCGGGCTGTCCGGCCAGGAGGTGCAGGACCTGCACGTGTGCGAGGTGCGGCGGGTGGGGTGCCGGTTGCCGGTCCGGCCCGGTACGCAGCTGTGCGCCGGTGACGTGGTGCGGGTGACCGGGCTGAAGCGGGACGTGGACCGGGCGGCGTCCTGGCTCGGGGCGCGGGCGGATGCCGGGCGGCGGGCCGACGTCGTCTACCTGGCCGCCGGGCTCGTGGCGGGGCTGGTGGCGGGCCTGGCGGGGGGCCTGACGGCGTCGCTCGGCTGCCTGGCGGCCGGGCTGGTGTTCGGCCGGGCACGGGCGGGACGGGCCGGCTTCGGGCAGTACGACGCCGGCGCCGCGCGGGTGGTGGGCGAGGTGGCGCTCGGCGTCTTCGTGGCGGCGCTCGGGCTGTCGGCCGGGCCGGCGGCGGTGGAACTGGTGGCGCGGCACGCCTGGCAGGTGGCCCTGGGCGCGGTCGCCACGGCCGCCGTGCCGGTGGTGATCTCGCTGGCCATGGGGGCCAAGCTGATGATGTCGCCGCCGCCGCTGGTGCTGGGCGCGGTGACCGGGCAGCACGGCCTGACGACCGTCCTGGGCGGGGTGCGCGCGATGTCGGGGAACGGGACGCCGCTGCTGGCGTACACGGTGGTGCACGCGTTGTCGGGAGCCGTGCTGGCCCTGCTGGGCCCCGCGGCGGTGGCCCTGGCCCGCTGGGTGGGCGCCTGAGCGCCACCGGCTCTTCGGGCCGGTCAGGTGCGCAGGAAGGCGTGGGTGTGGCCCACCGGCTCGAAGCCGAGGCGGGCGTAGAACTCGCGCGGCCAGTCGGCGGCGTCGGCGACCAGGAACGTCAGCTCGGCGCCGGCCGTGGCGGCCAGCAGCGCGGTCAGCAGGGCGCGGGCGAAGCCCTGGCCGCGGTGGCGCTCCAGGGTGTAGACGTTCTCGATCTGGGCGACGCCTTCGTGCACGTAGAGGTCGGCGTGGGCGGCGATCTGCCCGCCGGGGGCGCGTACGGCGTGGAACTCGACCCGGTCCGCGCCGGACACGCGGGCGGCGGCGCGGGCGGCGAGCCCGTCGACCACGCCCGGCGACGCCTGCGGCAGCGACTCGCGCCACTCCTCGCGCAGCACGGGCAGCAGCTCCTCCAGCGTGAGCGGCTCGGTGGCGACGGCGGGCACGGCCGGACGGGCGCCGCGGAAGGCCATGACGACGTTGGTCTCGTGGCCGTAGCCGGCGGCGGCGAAGGCGGGCCGGAACTCCTGGCCCAGCCGGTCGTCGTCGACGCACACCAGGCGGTGGCCGAGCCCGGCGAGCCGCTCCTCGGCGGCCGCGAGCACCGGCCCCGGGCGGCCGCTCCAGACCACGAGCTTGTTGTCGTCGTGGGACATCGGGTAGCGCTCGTCGAGCACCGCGAACCCGCCGGGAACCGGCGCCACGACGGGCGCCTTGCGCCGGGCGAAGCCGTGCACGAAGGAAAGGGCCCGCGCCAGCTCGTCAGCCACCGCGCGCGGCCCGCAGGAAGGCCCTGATCAGGGCGGAGTTCTTGACGCCCGGCGCGGTCTCGACGCCGCTGGACACGTCGACCCCCCACGCGCCGGCGGCCTCGGCGGCCTCGGCCACGTTGGCCGGGTCGAGCCCGCCGGCCAGCATCCACCGGCCGGACGGGCGGCCGCGCACCGCCGCCCAGTTCCACGGCTCCCCCGAGCCGGGACGCGGGGCGTCGACGATGAGCAGGTCTTCGTCGAAGGCGCCGCACCGCAGGTCGGCGGCGGCGTCGACGGCCCGCACGAGCGGCCGGCCGAGGTCTTTCAGCGCGGTGAAGTCGGCGTGGGGGTGGTGGCCGTGCAGCTGCACGGCGCGCACGCCCGAGGCCAGCGCGGCGGCCCGGACCTCCTCGTGGGTCTCGCCCCGGAAGACGCCCACGGTGAGCACGTGGGCCGGGATCGGCGCGGCCAGCTCGGCCGCCCGCTCGGGCGTGACCCTGCGCGGGCTCCGGGTGAGCACGAACCCGATGGCGTCGGCGCCCGCCTCGACGGCGGCCTCGACGTGCTCGGGCTCGCTCAACCCGCAGATCTTCACATACACACCTCAGACCTTAGCGGCGCCGCGAGGCCGACGGCGACCACGACCAGACCAGCAGCGCGCCGATGAGGCCGAACAGCAGCACCCCGTTGGGCAGGTGGGCGCCCAGCCAGAGCCAGGTGACGTGCTGGAGCCCGCCCACGACGAACAGCGCGACGCTGGCCCACACCGGCCAGCCGGCGCCGCGTCCTGGCCGCCAGACCAGGATCGCCAGCACGATCTGCACGAGCGCCACCAGGTGGACGACCATGCCCGCCATGACGTGCGTCTCGGCCACCGGGCCGCCGCCCGCCGACACGGCCTGCCCGGCGAACGAGGCGGCCACCAGCAGCGCGGCCGCCTGGGCGATGATGGCGACGCGCAGACTGTAGAGCAGCCCGGCCGACACCTGCCGGGTCGTGCCGGGACGCGGCATGACCTGTGTCTCCCCCATGATGTGGATCCTTTCTGCGAACGAGGACCCACATCGTGTCGAGGACGGCCACATGCGGTCGTCAGCCTGCGGGATGACCTCCCGGTCCCCCACGTGGCGGACGGACCGGGCGGAAGGCGGCGTCCACGAGACCGGAGCGGTGGGCGACCACGGCGGCCTGGATGCGGTTGCGCAGGCCGAGCTTGTCCATGGCGGCGGCGATGTGCGTCTTGACGGTGGTGACGCCGACGTGCAGCTCCTCGGCGATCTCGGCGTTGGACAGGCCGGTGCCGACCAGGGCGAGCACCTCCAGCTCCCGCTCGGTCAGCCCGGACGGCGGCGGCACGGCGGCCTGCTCCTCGGCGGCCAGGAACCGTTCCACGACCCGGCGCAGCACCGAGGGGGCCAGCAGCTGCTCCCCCGCGGCGGCCCTGCGCACGGCGTCGACCATGCGTTCCGGCTCGTCGTCCTTGACCAGGAAGCCGACGGCGCCGGCGCGCAGGGCGGCGTGCACGTCGGCGTCCTCGGCGAAGGTGGTGAGCACGACCACGCGGGCCGCCGGGCGGGCCGCCAGCACCCGCCGGGTCGCCTCCAGGCCGTCGACGCGGGGCATGCGCAGGTCCATCAGGATGACGTCGGGCACGTGGCGTTCGGCCAGGCGGACGGCCTCGGCGCCGTCCTCGGCCTCGCCGACGACCTCCATGTCCCCCGCGGCCTGCAGCAACATGCGCACGCCCACGCGGACCAGCGCCTGGTCGTCGGCCACCAGGACGCGGATCACGCGGCGCTCCTGGCGGGCAGGCTGGCCAGCAGCAGCCAGCCGCCGTCGCCGTCGGGGCCGGCGCTGAGGGTGCCCCCGAGGGCGCGCACCCGTTCGCGCATGCCGGCCAGGCCACGGCCGGAGGAGGGCAGCCGCTCGATGACGGTGGGCGGGCGGCCGTTGCGGATCTCGATGGACAACCCTTCCTGCGCGGGGGCCACGGTGACGCGGACCCGGGTGCCGGGTCCGGCGTGTTTGAGCACGTTGGTGAGACCTTCCTGGACGATGCGCGCGGCGGAGGCGCGGGCGATGAGCGGGGCTCGGTCGCTGGCCGGATCGAGGTCGAGGTCGACGACGAGGCCGGCGGCGGCCATGCGTTCGGCGGACTCGCGGACCACGTCGGCCGGGTTGGCCAGCAGGTCGGGGCCGCGGTCGGGGTCGCGCAGCAGGTCGAGCAGGTCGCGCAGGTCCTGCAGCACCTGGTGGCCGGTCTCGCGGATGTCGGACAACGCGTCGGCGACCGGCCCGTCGGGCGCGGTGTAGCGGGCGGCGCTGGCGCGCAGCACCATGGCGCCGACGTGGTGGGCCACGATGTCGTGCACGTCGCGGGCGATGCGCTCGCGCTCGGCGAGCTGGTCGGCGCGCACCTGGGCGACCGCGAGCCGGGCCGACTCCTCGGCGCGCAGGCGTTCGGCGGCGGCGGCGGCCTGCCGCATGCCGAGGTAGCGGCCGATCGCGATGGGCGTGGCCACCAGCGTCATCAGCACGCCGACGCGGAGCGGGGTGATCTCGGTGCCGTCGCCGACGACGGCGATGGCGGTCAGCAGGCAGCCGGTGAGGTACGCGGCCCCCGTCCAGGCCCAGGAGGCGACGCGCATGGAGAACACGCCGATCGCGATGAGCGTGAGGATCAGGCAGGTGTTGACGGCGTCGTTGAGATAGGTGTCGGCGGCGATCAGCAGCACGCCCTGCAGCAGCAGGACCAGGCCGGGCAGGCGCCGGGCGACGCCGAGCGACAGCCCGCCGACCACGGCCAGCAGGCCGATCACCCACACGGGCAGGGCGCCGCTGTGCCAGGAGGTCCAGGTGCTGAGCACGGTGATGGCCACGCCGCCGGCGGCCAGCAGCGCGTCGGGCGTGACGTCGCGCTCCTCCAGCCGCTCGGCCGAGCTGCGCAGGTAGGCCCCGAGCACGGTGGGGAAGACGGGCAGCAGCACCGAGTACATCCAGGTGTTGCCGGTCATCGCGATGCCGGGGTCGGCGATGTTGACCGCCGTGGCCAGGACGGTGGCGCCCACACCGGCCATGGCGGGCCGCCACGGGACGCGGAAGCCGACCACGCCGAGCGCGACGCAGATGAGGATCTGCGCGGTGTTGGAGGTGTAGGAGCCGAGCTGGTCGCTGAGCACGAGGAAGACGGCCAGGTAGAGGGTGACGGCCAGCGGCCACCGCCGTACGAGCCCCATGGGCAGGCCCACCAGGAGGGCCATGGGGATGTTCATCGCCGCCGGCAGGTACGCGGTGTCGCCCGCGTGGGCCGTCGTCAACAGATCCAGCCCCACGCCTGATGCCGCGAGCAGGACATCGAGCGGCACACCACGCCAACGCATGGCCTCACGCTATCCACCCTCGGCCGATACCTGATCCTCCGCGCGGAGGACCCCGTCTCCTCCTACTGGCCGCAGGTTCGTCCAGAGGAGGGAGCGCAGCGGGTGATCTTCCCGATACGTTCGGGGCCATGTCCAACGACACCGCGATGTTCCTCGGCCAGTTCCTGCGCGCCCCCGCCGTGATCGGCGCCGTCGCCCCGAGTTCGCGCCGGCTGGCCGCGGCCGTCTGCGCGCCGGTCCCGGAGCGCGGCGAGCCGACCGTGGTGGAGCTCGGGCCGGGCACGGGCCCGTTCACGGCGGAGATCCAGCAGCGGCTGGCCGGGCGCGGCCACCACCTGGCCGTCGAGGTGAACGAGCGGCTCGCGGTGCTGCTCGCGGCGCGCTTCCCCGCCGTGGACGTGGCCCACGCGGACGCGGCGCGCCTGGGCGAGCTGCTGGCCGGACGCGGGCTGAGCCACGCCGACGTCGTGGTGAGCGGCCTGCCGTGGGCGGCCTTCCCCACGGGGCTGCAGCACGAGCTGCTGGACGCGGTGACGTCGGTGATGAGCCCCGGCGCGGCCTTCACCACCTTCTCCTACATCCACGCCATCCCGCTCAGCTCGGCCCGGCGGTTCCGGGCGCTGCTGGCCGAGCGGTTCGAGGAGGTCGTGCCCGGACGCACGGTGTGGCGCAACACGCCGCCGGCCTTCGTCTTCCACGCCCGCAGACCTCGACCCTGAACAGAACGAACTTCTACGATGGCGTGATGGATTTCACCCTTCCCGAGAGCGCCCAGGCCGTCCAGCGCGGCGTCGCCGAGATCTGCGCCCGCTACGACCTCGACTACTGGCAGCGGTGCGAGAGCGACAAGCGCTGGCCGGAGGAGGTCTGGGCCGACCTGGCCAAGGGCGGCTGGCTGGGCCTGGCCGTGCCGGAGGAGTACGGCGGGGGCGGGCAGGGGCTGCTGGAGCTGGCGGTGGCCACCGAGACGCTGGCGAGCTCGGGCGCGGCGGGCGGCTCGGCCTTCACGTACGTGCTCACCCCCGGCTTCGGCGCGCTCACCCTGGCCCGGCACGGCACCGCCGAGCAGCGGGCGGAGCTGCTGCCCCGGCTGGCCACGGGCGAGGTCGAGACGTGCTTCGCCCTGACCGAGCCGGACGCCGGCTCCAACTCGCTGGCGATCACCACCTCGGCCCGCCGCGACGGCGGCGACTACGTGCTCAACGGCCAGAAGATCTGGATCACCGGCGTGCAGCGCGCCACCTGGATGCTGCTGGTGACCAGGACGGTCCCGGCGGCCGAGGCCAGGCCGCGCACCCATGGGCTGACCGTGTTCCTGGTGAACGTGCCCGAGGCGGTCGCCGCCGGGCAGCTGTCCTTCCGGCCGATCCCCAAGATGGGCGCCAACACCACGCCGTCCAACATGGTGTTCGTCGACGACCTGCGGGTGCCCGCCACGAGCGTGGTCGGCGAGGTGGACGGCGGCGCGGCCGTGCTGTGGGACATCCTCAACCCCGAGCGGGTGCTGCTGGCCGCCTCCGCGCTGGGCGGCGCCGAGGTGGCGCTGCGGGTGGCGGTCGGCTACGCCAAGGAGCGCGAGGTGTTCGGCCGTCCGATCGGCGCCAACCAGGCCATCGCGTTCCCGCTGGCGCAGGTCAAGGCCAAGATCGAGCTGGCGCGACTGATGCTCTACAAGGCTGCCTGGTCCTTCGACCGGCGGCTGCCGTGCGGCACCGAGGCCAACGTCGCCAAGCTGACCGCCTCCCAGGCCGCGTGGGAGGCGGCCGACGCCGCGTTCCAGACGCACGGCGGCATGGCGTACTCGCTGGAGTACCCGGTGGCCAGGCTGCTGGCCGACGCCCGTATCGGAAGGGTGGCACCCGTGACGGAGGAGCTTCTGCTCAACTACCTCGCGACACAGGTGCTCGGGTTGCCCCGGAGTTTCTGACGGCTCTCAGGCCCTGCCCGTCGCCTTGCGGATCACGTCACGGGCCCTGTCCATGATCGCGGCGGGCGGGCCCGCCAGCAGGTTCTTCGGCGCGGTCTCGACGCCGGCGTGCGGATGCGTGGGCGCGAGCGCCTCGGCGGCCTTGACGCCGATCGCCATCGCGTGCAGCTCCTTCTCACCGGCGGCCTGCCTCAGCCGGGGGAACTCCTCGCGTTCCTCGGCCTCGGCGTGCTCGACGACGGCCTTGCGCAGCGTGGCCAGGTTGGCCGCGAACTGCGGGTCGTCGACGCCCGCCCGCTCCATCTGGGTGAGCATGTCCTTGGCCGCGTTCTCCTCGGCCAGTCGCTCGTCCACCAGGTCGTCGCCGTCGTCGACGTGGCGGCGCGCGTACGGGTGGACGATCTCCTCCTCTGCTGTCTCGTGGACGGCCAGCAGGCGCACCAGCCTCTGGAAAGCCGCTGCTTTGTCCTCGGGGGCAGCGTTCTCGACCTCCGTGAACTGGCTCTTGATCTGCTCGTGCTGGCGCACCAACAGGTCGACCACATCGTTGTCCGTCATGAAAATGCGCCTACCCCGGGCCCGGACAAGCACACGCGCCCGGCTCAGCCGAAGGCGGGCGGCCGCTTCTCGCGCACCGCGCGCACGCCCTCGACCACGTCGGGGCCGGTGAAGCCGAGGAACTCCATCGCCAGCGAGGCGTCGAAGGACGGGCCGGCCAGGCGCAGCCAGTTGTTGAGCGAGTATTTGGTCAGCCGGATCGCCTCCTGGGAGCCCTGGGCGAGCCGGACCGCGATCTCCATCGCCTTGTCGTGCACCTGGTCGTCGTCGACGCACAGGCTGACCAGGCCCATGCGCTCGGCCTGCTCGCCGGTGACGGGCTCGCACAGCAGCAGGTGGTACTTGGCCTTGGCCATGCCGCACAGCAGCGGCCAGATGATCGCGGCGTGGTCGCCGGCGGCGACGCCGAGCCGGGTGTGGCCGTCGATGATGCGCGCGGTGCGGCCGGCGACCGAGACGTCGGCCAGCAGCGCCACCGCGAGCCCGGCGCCCACGGCCGGGCCCTGGACGGCCGAGACGATGGGCTTGGAGCAGTTGAGCACGTTGTAGACGATGTCGCGGGCCTCGGCGAACACGCGCATCCTGGTGGCGTGGTCGCGGGTCATCTCCTCGATCATCGACAGGTCGCCGCCGGCCGAGAACGCCGTGCCCTCGCCCCTGACCACGATCGCCCGGACGGAGTCGTCGCGGTCGGCCTCGCGCCAGATCTCGCTCAGCTCGCGGTGGCCGGTCATGTCGACGGCGTTGAGCCTGCCGGGCTCGCTGATCGTGACGCGCAGCACGCCCTCGGCCGCGGTGTCGAGCTTGAGCTTGGTGTAGGTCACAGGTGCTCCCGCAGGCGGTCGGCGATGTACTGCCTGGCCTCGGCCGCCTGGTCGAACAGGCCGGGCAGGCCGAAGAAGCCGTGGATCGCGCCGTCGAACCTGCGCGCCTCCACCGGCACGCCGGCCTCGGCCAGGCGGCGGGCGTAGTGTTCGCCCTCGTCCCTGAGCACGTCGCACTCGGCGGTGAGGACGGTGGCCGGCGGCAGGCCGGTCAGGTCGTCGATGCGCAGCGGGCTCAGCAGCGGGTCGGCGGGGTCGGCGCCGGGCGCGTAGCGCTCGGCGAACCAGGCCATCTCGGCGGCGTCGAGCCCGAAGCCCTTGGCGTAGGCGCGGTAGCTCGGGGTGTCCATGGCCGTGTCGAGCACCGGGTAGACCAGCGCCTGGTGGGCCAGCCGGATGCCGGACCCGGCGGCCCGCCAGGCGGCGACGGCGGCCAGGTTGCCGCCCGCGCTGTCGCCGACGACGGCCACGCTGCCGTTGCTCTGGTAGAAGGCGGGCCTGGCGAAGACGTCGCGCACGACGGTCCAGGCGTCGTCGGCGGCGGCCGGGAAGGGGTGTTCAGGGGCCAGCCGGTAGTCGGCCGAGACGACCACGGCCCCGGTGCGCAGGGCCAGGTCGCGGCCGAGCGCGTCGTTGCGCCTGACGCTGCCGAAGACCCAGCCGCCGCCGTGGAAGTAGACCACGACGGGCAGCAGGCCGTCGCCGGGGTCGGCGCGGTAGATGCGGATCGGCACGTCGCCGGCGAGCTCGTCGCGGACGAACGGGAGTTTGGTCAGCGGCCCCCGCTGGGCCGCGAAGCCGTCGTGCGCGCGCATCTCCTGGATCGTGGCCAGGTCGAGCGTGGCCAGGTCGGTGTTGAGGTCCGACGGGTAGAGGGCGACGTAGTCCCGCGCCTGGGGGTGCAGCGGCATGAGCGCAGCCTAGCGGGCCGCCTCGACGAACGCATCGAAGAGCCGATTGTCCCCGCCGCGTTCGGGATGCCACTGGACGCCGACGCAGAACCGGTGGCCCTGGAGCTCGACGCCCTCGACGATCTGGTCGTCGGCCCAGGCCACCGCGAGCAGGCCGCTGCCCAGGCGGCGCACGGACTGGTGGTGCGGCGCGACCGCCTCGACGTGGTCGCCGACCGCCTTGCCGAGCCTGCTGGACACGCTCACCTGGATGTCGTGCACCGCGCCCGGCTCGCCGTGCCGCTCGTGGCCGAGCACGTCGGGCAGCCACGGGATCAGCGTGCCGCCCTGGGCGACGTTGAGGACGTGCAGGCCGCGGGCGATGGCCAGGATCGGCAGGCCGGCCCGGACGGCGGCCCCGGCCAGGGCCAGCTCGTACCGGTCGCGGTGGGGCTGCGGCTCGGGCGCGCGCTCGTCGTGCTCGCCGCCGTAGGCCGCGGCGCCGAGGCCGGCGCCGCCGGCCAGCAGGACGCCGGACAGGCCGCCGACGTGGTCGCCGGCGACATGGGGGTCGAGCGGCGGCAGCAGCACCGGCGCGCCGCCGGCCCGCTCGACCGCCTTGGCGTAGGACGGCGGTGACAGGACGGCCTCGCGCACCCAGTCGCCCCAGCGGGCGGCCTCCAGGTAGGCGGTGATGCCGATGAGCGGTCGGGACATGCGGATCTCCAGGGGCGGGTCAGGGCAGGCGGGAGGCCGTCCCGGCGGTCAGCCGGGCCTCGCCGGGCCGGGGTGGAGGACCGCCATGGCGGGATGCTACGCCCCCGCCGCCCGGCGGGAAACACCGGAATCCGAAAGACGAAAATCACTTTTATTCATTTTCTCCGCCGGAAAAGCCCATATCGCAATTGGGGTGAATCGGTTGTGACGCATCAGAGGTGGTGTAAGACTCATTTCCGAGCGCGCCGGATGTGCCGGGGCACGCAGCGCGTTCACGACCCGGAGCCGTCAGGAGGTGGCCGACGCGGCCGGAATCGATTTTCCGGTCCAATGGGGTGGGGTTGAGTGCATGTCGTTGAATCCGCGACTGGTGAAGGAGAGCTTCTCACTCGTCGAGCCCGTGGCCGACAAGGCGACCGCGTACTTCTACGGACGGCTGTTCGCCGCGAGCCCGCACCTGCGGGGGATGTTCCCGCCCGCGATGGACGTCCAGCGCGACCGGCTGTTCGGCGCGCTGACCCGGATCGTGTGGAGCCTGGACAGCCCGGACGGCCTGGCCGCCTACCTCGGCCAGCTCGGCAGGGACCATCGCAAGTACGGGGTGCTCGCCGAGCACTACACGGCCGTCGGCACCGCCCTGCTGGCCACGATCCGGCGCTTCGCCGCCGAGGTGTGGAACGACGAGATCGAGGCGGCGTGGGTGTCGGCGTACACGGCGGCGGCCAACCTGATGATCGAGTCGGCCGAGTCGCAGGCGGGCGTCTCGCCGGCCTGGTGGCCGGCCGAGGTCGTCGACCACGAGCTGCGCCGTCCCGACATCGCGGTGATCACGCTGCGGCCCGCGCAGCGGCTGCCGTACACGGCGGGCCAGTACGTCACCGTCCAGACCGCGCGCTGGCCGCGGGTGTGGCGCACGTTCTCCATCGCCAACGCGCCGCGCCCGGACGACACGGTCACGCTGCACGTGCGCTCGGTGCCGGGCGGCTGGGTGTCCACGGCGCTGACCAGGCACACCAGCATCGGCGACACGGTCATGCTCGGGCCGCCGATGGGCACGATGACGCCGTGTGAGCACAGCGCCCGCGACCTGCTGTGCGTGGCCGGCGGCACGGGGCTGGCTCCGCTGAAGGCGATCGTCGAGCACGTCATCGCCTCGGGCCGCCGGCCGCGGATCCACCTGCTGCACGGCGTGCGCACCGCCGACGAGCTGTACGACCTGCCCGACCTGCTGGCGATGCAGGCGTCCTTCCCGTGGTTGCAGGTGCTGCCGGTGGTCTCCGGCGACCCGTCCTACGCCGGGATGCGCGGCCACCTGCCGGAGGTGACCGGGCGCTTCCACTCCTGGCGCGAGCACGACGTGTACGTCTGCGGCCCGGGCGGCATGGTGGACGGCACCGTGCGCCGCCTGCAGGCCGACGGCGTGCCACTGGCGCGCATCCACCGCGACGTCGTCACCGGTGAACGCTAGGACCGACCGTCCACGGTGGTCGTCAGGAGGCCGCCGGATCGCGGCGGAAGGCGGCGGCGGTCTCCTCGTCGGCCGGCCAGAACGTCTCGATGGCCAGCTCCGAGACGGTCACGTCCATCGGCGTGCCGAAGGTGGCGATGGTGGTGAACATCGACAACACGCGGTCGCCGTCGGCGATGCGCAGCGGCAGCAGGATGTCGCCCGGTCCCGGCACGTGGGCCACGTTGAGGTTGACGCCGGGGTAGGTGTAGGCGGCCAGCTCGTCGTGCAGCTCGGCCAGGCGGCCGTCGGCCGACGCCTCGGCCTGCCTGCGGAGCTGGTGCAGCAGGTACGCGCGGACCTCGGCCAGGTTCAGCAGCCTGCCGCCCATCGCGTCGGGGTGCAGCGACAGCCGCATCACGTTGACCGGCTCGGCCAGCAGCTCGGCGGGCACGCCGGCCATGAACATGGCGGCCGCCGAGTTGGCCGCCACCAGGTTCCACGCCGCGTCCACGACCAGCGCCGGGTACGGCTCGTGCCCGGCCAGGATCTTGTCCAGCGCCTGGCGGACGACGGCCATCTCCGGGGCGCGCACCTCGCGCTCGGGGAAGACCGGCGCGAACCCGGCGGCGACCAGCAGCCGGTTGCGGTGGCGCAGCGGCACGTCGAGCTCCTCGGCCAGCCGCATCACCATCTCGCGGCTGGGCCGGGCGCGGCCGGTCTCCAGGAAGCTGACGTGCCGGGAGGAGACGTCGGCCTCGATGGCCAGGTCGAGCTGGCTCACCCGGCGCCGCTGCCGCCACGACCGCAACAAATCACCAAAAGTCTCTTCTTGTATCGCTACTGCTCCCATGTCAGGAAATCTAGCGGGGAGAGGGAAGTATCACGATTACCTGTCGGGTAATGCCCGCGCCGTCCCGGCCGTCCGCGGGCGGCCGGGCGGCAGGCGTGCGGCAAATCTCCCAGTCCTCGGCACCGCCGCCGCGCGCGTGGCACGATGGCGGCAAGCGAACATGGGAGCGATGCTATGAGTGACGCAGTCCTCGCGATCGGCACCCGCAAGGGCCTGTTCCTCGCCCGTTCGGCGGGCGGCGGCCCGTTCGAGATCGAGCCGATCCGGTTCTCCACGGTCGCGGTGCCCTCGGTGGCCGTCGACACCCGGGGAGGCACCCCCCGGTTGCTGGCCGGCATCGAGTACGGCCATTTCGGCCCGTCCGTGATGTACTCCGATGATCTCGGCGAGTCCTGGGGCGAGGCGCCCCAGCCGCCCATCGCCTTCCCCGACAAGACCGACGCGACGCTGGCCCGGGTGTGGCAGCTCACGCCCTCGCCGTCGGAGCCGGGCGTGGTGTGGGCCGGCGTGGAGCCGGCCGCGCTGTTCCGCTCGGAGGACAACGGCGTGACCTACCGGCTGGTCGAGGGCCTGTGGGACCATCCCCACCGGCCGCGGTGGCAGCCGGGCGGCGGCGGGCTGTGCCTGCACACGATCGTCCCCCATCCCACCGACCCCGAGGTCATGGGCATCGCGGTCTCGGCGGCCGGCTTCTACCGCACCCGCGACGGCGGCATGTCGTGGGAGGCCGCCAACCAGGGCATCCGGGCACCGTTCCTGCCCGAAGGACAGCAGTATCCCGAGTTCGGGCAGTGCGTGCACAAGGTCTGCCGCGACCCCGCCCGGCCCGACCGGCTCTATCTCCAGCACCACTTCGGCGTCTACCGCAGCGACGACTTCGGCGGCAGCTGGCACGACATCGGCTCCGCGCTGCCCTCCGACTTCGGCTTCCCCATCGTGGTCCACCCCACCCGCCCCGACACGATCTTCGTGCTGCCGCTGACGGCCGACATCGACCGCACCCCGGTCGGCCACCGCTACCGGGTCTGCCGCAGCCAGGACGCCGGCGCCACCTGGCAGGAGCTGGGCGAGGGCCTGCCCGAGGGGCCCGTGCACGCCACCGTGCTGCGCGACGCGATGACCGCCTCCCCCGCCGGGCTGTTCTTCGGCACCCGCGACGGCGAGGTCTACTGCTCGCGCGACGACGGCGAGAGCTGGTCGCAGGTCGCCCGCCACCTGCCCGACGTGCTGAGCGTGCGCGCGGCGGTGCTCTGACCGATGGCCAGGTCATTCACCAAGCCCGTGACGATGGTCGTGTTCGTGCTGCCCAGCTCGCTGCGGCGGTGGGTGAGCGGGCGCACCGAGGTGAAGGTGTTCGCGGTCGGCGCCGACCGCGACTCCCCGCCCACGCTCGGCTCGGCGCTCGACATGCTGCGGCGCACCCATCCGCTGCTGGAGGAGCGGCTGCGCGACGACTACGGCCGCATCCGCCGGCACATCAGCATGATCGTGTGCGGGGAGAACGCCCGCGGGCTCGGCGACCTGGACTGCGCCCTGCCGCCGGGCGCCGAGGTCTACGTGCTGCCCGCGCTCGCCTGACGCCTCAGACCTTGCGCCAGCCCGGCACCCAGGCCCCGTCCTCGACGACGTAGTCGCCGAACAGGGCGGGCGCCTCCTTGCGCATGAGCTCGCCGATGCGCTGGAAGAGCAGGCGGATCTCCTCCTCCGCGCCGACGGCGGTGCGGGCCTCGATCGTGTGCCGCAGCGTGCGCACGTTGGCCGTCCAGACCAGGCCGGTGGCCAGGCCCTCGGGGGCGAAGCGGCGCATGAACGACGTGCGGTGCTTCTTCTCCGAGAACGGCACGCCCTCCTCGTCGAGCCCGAAGTGCCCGGCCATCCAGAGCTGGAACTGCTCCAGCTGCTCCAGCACGGCCGTGGCCCGCTTCATCAGCTCGGGGTCCTGCTGGGCCCACTCGGGGAACCAGAACGGCAGCTCGTCGAGCCGGACGAAGCGCAGCGACTCCTGGGAGATGGCCACGCCGGGCCGGTGGCGCACCAGCTCGTGCGTCAGGACGCGGCTGACGTTGTGCAGCACGAAGCTGAAGCTGACGTGTTCGAGGACCGAGCCGTGCGCGCTGGCCAGGATGTTGCGCAGGTAGTCGTCCTGGTTCTCCCTGATGCGCACCACGTTGGGGTTGAGGCCCGGCTCGAAGGAGCGGTAGCAGAGGCGGCCGGCGAACTCGGCGAGGTTCTGGGCGTCGAGGTCGCCGCGGTCGAGCCGCTCCAGCCAGCTCTCGCCGCCGACCTCGCCCAGGTATCGGGCGAGCTCGTCGTAGTCAAGCTCAGGACGGGCGACGATGAAGACCTCGGGTTCGACACTGCGCATAAGGGAGCCCCCCGCTCGGGTTCTGTGGTTTGTGACGGGCTCAAGCAAACCAGCTCGCGGGGCTGCGCGCGACTCGGCGCCCGCCGTCCCCCTCCGGAGGCACGGCGGGCGCCGGGCGGACGCCCTTGCCAGGTCAGCAGCGGTGCGCGGGCCTGTCGCGGGTCACCAGGTCGGTGTCGCCGGCGGTCCCGTCCAGCCACAGGACGCGACCCGCCGCGCCGGCGGCGAACAGCGCCTGCTCCCCGCGGTTGCAGGAGTAGCGCTCAAGGGCCCCGCCGGTGACCGGAACCTGGTAGATCTTGGTCAGGTTCGCGTTCTCCAGCGTGGTCCCGTCGGGCTGCACGCCGACGGTCACCCGCGACTCGCTCGCGTCGAGCCAGGTGGCGTACGGCGCCTGCGGCCCGTCCGGCACGACCGGCGTCTGGCCGGTGCCGTCCAGCGCGGCCCGCATGACGCCCATCCGGCCGTCGCGGTCGGCGTCGTAGAGCCAGACGACGTGCCCGGCCGTCAGCGCCGGGCGGATCGACAGCGACGGGATCGCGCCGGTCGGCGGCACCTCGGGCACCACGACCTCCTTGCCGGTCGCCAGGTCGTGCACGACGGGCGTGCTGTGGCTGCCGCCGGAGACGAAGCTCACCCGCACGTAGACCAGCCGGCCGCCGGTGACCGAGGGCATGTACCCGGCCACGCCCTTGTCGGCGGTGAGATTGACCGGGGCGGCGTTCCCGCGCTTGAGCCACAGCTCGACCTCGCCGGTCGCGGGGTCCTCGCCGGACCAGGCCACGGCGTCGCCCGAGACCGCGGCGGCGTAGACGTAGCCGGTGGTCTCGTGCAGGACGGTGGACGGCGCCGAGGCGTCGAGCGGCCGGGAGCGGACCTGGAAGCGGCCCGACTCGGGGTCGAGGGCGACCCACACCGCCCGCCTGCCGTCGGTGGCCGGCGTCCAGTCCCAGCGGCCGTCGTCGGAGACGGTGGTCGCGGGGCCGCCGCTCACGCGTCCGGTCCTGATGACGGTGGGGCCGTTCGCGTCGGGGGTGCTGTCGGTGACGGCGTACCGGTCACCGGCCAGGGCGGGCGGGTCGAGGGAGTCGGTGAGGCCGTCCAGGACGACGCGGCTGTCGGTGCGGATCAGCCGCTCCCAGCCGGGCCTGATGCCGTGCCGCTCGAAGGCCGCCGCGACCGCCAGCCGGTCGCGCCCCGACAGCCCGGCGGCGCGGGCGGCCGACTCGACGGCGCGGCGGCCGTCGGCGAAGTCGTCGAGCGGGGTCATGTACTCGGTCAGCGCCTTGTAGACGACTTTGTCGAAGCCGGCGCCGAGCTGCTCCCTGACGTCCCACAGGGCGCCGGAGAAGATCGTGGAGTTGAGGTGCACGCCGCCGGCGTCGATCGCGGTGGTGACGCCGAGGTAGTCCTTGGCGGCGTTGCGGTCGTCGTCGAGGTCGCGGGTGGCGCACTGGGCGGGCGGCAGGCTCTTGCACAGGTCCTCGCCGAGCAGGCTGGCGTCGGGGTCGCTCATCGGGATGCCGAGCGCGCCGGTCTGGATGGCGTTGCCGAAGTAGTCGGCCAGGCCCTCGTTCATCGCGCCCGACTGGCCCTGGTAGACCAGGTCGGCGCTGTGGGTGATGACGCCGTGGGTCATCTCGTGGCCGACGACGTCGAGGCTGGCGGCGAAGGAGTGCAGGTCGGCGCCGCCGCCGCCGTAGACCATCTTGGTGCCGTCCCAGAAGGCGTTCTCGAACGGGCTGCCGTAGTAGGTGACGTTGACGACCGAGTACATCGTGCCGCCCTTGCCGTCGAGCCCGTCGCGGCCGAGCCCCTTGTAGTACTCGTAGACCTTGCCCGCGCCCCACTGGGCGTCCACGGCGCCGCTCTCGGTGTGCTCGGGGCCGAAGGCGGGCGTGGGCGACTTGGCGAGCTCGGTGCCGGCCGGCACGCCGGGTTCGAGGAACTGCTGCACGTCGGCGCCGGCGGCGTCGTAGGTGAGGATCTCGCCGGTGGTGCCGTTCCACATCGGGCGGGCGCGGTCGCGCAGCTCGTACGCGCCGTCGGCCCGCTGGTAGACGTTGAGCGGGACGGTCCTGCCGTGCGCGGTCTGCCCGCTGCCGGTCGCCGGGCCCTCCATGCGCAGCCGGTCCAGCGCGAACAGCGGCCGGCCGGAGTGGGCGTCCACGTAGGCGTCCAGCAGGACGGGCCGCTTCCTGGCCGCGTCCGCGCCGGTCAGGGTGACGTGCCAGGCCAGCACGCCCTTGCCGCGCGGCAGCACGACGAGCTCACCGGGCGTGGCCTTGACCGTGGCGCGGACCTGGTCGTCCCGGACGAGCCGGGCGCGGGCCAGCCGGGCCGCCAGCGCGGGGGTGACCGTGGGCGTGGTGTTCACGTCGAGCTCGGTGAGGAAGCGGCCGCCGGCGCCGGTGACCTCGCGCTTCGCGCCGTCCTTGCGGAAGCGGACCAGGTACTGGGCGCCGAAGACGGGCAGGTTCCGGTACCGCTGGGCGAACCTGACGGTCTCGTCCTGGCCGTTCGCGACCGTGCGCAGCGGTACCAGGTCGGCGGGGTCGAGGTGGTAGCGCGGGTCGGCCAGGTGGGCCTTGGCCGCGGCGACGGGGTCCGCTGCGGCGGCGGGCTCGGCCAGCCCGCTCACCTCGGCGGGGGCCCGGGTGCCGGCCCGGGACTCCACCTGCGGCTGCGGCGGGTCGTCGGCCGCCGCGACACCGGGAACGGCCAGCGCGAGTGACAGGGCTGCGGCCGTGAGGACGAAGGGACGCCAGGACACGACACCTCCAGGTGTGGCGTAGGGGTTCTGGCGTCCACGATCATCACAGCAATATTGACAAATAGACAAATCACAATTTGATTACCGGAAATGTAAATTTCCGATTAGTGAGGGAAATGTCGTGAATTAATGGCATTCCGTTACGGCGACAACGCGCACCGCCGCCACCGGCGCGCATCGCCGCCGCCAACGGGTGCCCGCCGGGCGGCCCGCAGGCGCCGCCAGCGGGCGTCGCCCTGAGCCGCCACCGGCGCGGGCGGGCGTCAGAGGCGGTACACCCGGCGGGCGTTGCCCGAGCCGATCATGTGGGCGATCCGGGCCGCGTCGGCCGGGCTCCACTCCCCCGCCTCCAGCCTGGCCAGCAGGGCCGCGCCCAGCGCCTGCCGGTGGTACAGGGCGCCGAGGTAGCCGGTCTCGGCCACGCCCCGGCAGCCGGAGCTGAACAGCTGCTTGTGGAACGGCGCCAGCTCCAGCAGCTCGTCCATGACGCGGGCCGAGGCGGCGGCGGTGTGCGGCAGGGCCGGGCCGACGTCGACGTAGACGTGCGGGTAGACGCCCGCCAGGTAGGCGGCGGTGCGGTGGTAGGGGTAGCAGTGGAGCAGGATGACCGGCACGCCGAGGGGCTGCAACGCGTCCATGAGGGCGCTGAGCCTGGCCGGGTCCGTACGGTGCAGGTCGGGGCCGCGCCCGCCGAACCCGGCCTGGAACTGCACCGGCAGGCCCCGCTCGCGGGCCACGTCGATCGCGCTCCACAGCAGGTGGCGCAGCAGCACCGGGTCGGTCAGCGGCCGTTTGGGGTCGGCCAGCCGGCGGTTGGCACCGGCGATGACCGAGCCGGTGCTCGGCCTGGCCGGGTCGAAGTCGAGCCCGCAGCGGCCCGCGATGACCGTCTTGAGGCCGACCGCCCTGGCGGCCCTGGCCGACAGCTCGTCGGCCAGGCCGTCGAGGTAGTCGACGGCGAGCTGCGCCGACTCGGCGACGTCCTGCTCGATCTGCTCGATCCGGACGATCTCGTCGGCGGCGGCTCCGCCGTGGCGGCCCATCTCGGCCGCCGACAGCAGGTCGATGTCCTCGTCCCCGGTGTCCACCAGGAACGCCACCACCCCCGCCCCGGCCAGCAGGCGCCGGTTGACCTCGCCCGCGCCCAGCTCGGCCCGCCGGGCTAGGTAGACGGCCGGGGGCGCGTGCGGCTCCAGGCCGAGCAGCGGGGCGCACCAGCGGCGCAGGCTCATGCCGACCGGCGAGTCGAAATGCGTGGTGCCGGGCGGGGCCGGCGCGCCGCCGGCGTTGATCAGCGGCTCGAACTGGGCCCGGGTCAGGTCGTCCCGGCGAACCCCGTGACAGTGGTGGTCGACGAGCGGGGCGAGCAGCGCGTCACGCACCGTGTCGGGCAGGGCTACGGGGAGCATGCGGAGACTCTAGGGGAGCCCCGCACGCCCCCGCGGACGTTTTGCCCTACGACAGGAACACCCTGCCCCTTCCCAGACGAAACCGGCCCGGGTCAGCGCCGGGTGAGGCGCAGCACGTTCGCGATGATCTTCGCGCCCGCGCCGCCCTCCTGGGTGAGGATCGACTCGGGGTGGAACTGCACGGCGAAGCGCCGCCGCTCGACGTCCTCGATGGCCATGACGTTGCCGTCGGGCGTGAGCGCGGTCGGGGTGAAGCCGACCACGCCGGGCCGCTTGGCGTGCAGCGAGTGGTAGCGGGCCGCGGTGAACTCCTCGGGCAGCCCCTCCAGCAGCGCGCTGTCGCCCAGGCGGCTGACCTGGCCGCGCTTGCCGTGCTCGGGGTAGTCGAGCAGCTCCAGCGAGCCGCCGGCGTGCTCGACCATGGCCTGCAGGCCCAGGCACACGCCGAAGACGGGCAGGTCGCGGGCGTAGATCTCGTCGATGAGCGCCGCCATGCCGAAGTCGGACGGCCAGCCGGGGCCGGGCGAGAGCACGACCAGGTCGGGCGCGACGTCGTCGATGGTGTGGGCCGGGAAGCCGTGGCGCAGCGTCACCACGTCGGCCCCCTCCTGGCGGAAGTAGTCGGCCAGCGTGTTGACGAAGGAGTCCTCGTGGTCGACGAGCAGCACCTTCATGCCGGCCCCCGGCTGCTCCCTGACCACGGCGGGCGGGACGGCGTCGGGCTGGTTGACCGAGGCCAGGGCGCCGAGCAGGGCGCTGGCCTTGAGCTCGGTCTCGCGCTCCTCGGCCTCGGGGTCGGAGTCGAACAGCAGGGTCGCCCCAGCCCGGACGGTGGCCACGCCGTTCTTGATCTGGGCGGTGCGCAGGGTCAGGCCGGTGTTCATGGAGCCGTCGAAGCCGATGAAGCCGATGGCGCCGCCGTACCAGCGGCGGGTGGTGGCCTCGTGGTCCTCGATGAACTGCATGGCCCACGTCTTGGGGGCGCCGGTGACGGTGACGGCCCACATGTGGGTGAGGAAGGCGTCGAGGGCGTCGAACTCGGGACGCAGGCGGCCCTCGATGTGGTCGACGGTGTGGATCAGGCGCGAGTAGAGCTCGATCTGGCGGCGGCCGATGACCTTGACCGTGCCGGGGACGCAGATGCGCGACTTGTCGTTGCGGTCGACGTCGGTGCACATGGTCAGCTCCGACTCCTCCTTGACGCTGCTCAGGAGGGTGCGGATGGCCTCGGCGTCCTCGACCGGGTTGCTGCCGCGGGCGATGGTGCCGGAGATGGGGCAGGTCTCGACGCGGTCGCCGTTGACCCGGACGTACATCTCGGGCGAGGCGCCCACGAGGTGCTCGCCGTCGCCGAGGCTGATGATGAACTCGTACGGCGCCGGGTTGCTGTGGCGCAGGCCGCGGTAGAAGGCCGACGGGTCGGTGCAGACGGCGTGGAAGACCTGGCCGGGCACGACCTCGAACAGGTCGCCGCGCTTGAACCGCTCCTTGGCGGCGGCCACGACCTTGGCGTACTCGCCGCGCACCGGGTCCTTCGGCAGCTCGCCGGGGACCACCTGCGGGACGGAGCTGCCGGTGCGCTCCAGGCCGCGGGTGGTGGCGCCGTCGACGGTGAACTCGTAGCGGTACTCGACGCTGGTCTCGCGCTGGCGGTCGATGACGACGATCCGGTCGGGCAGGTGGAGCACCAGGTCGCGCTGGTCGTCGGGACGGGCCAGCTCCTGCCGGATGGGCTCGAACTGGAAGGCCAGGTCGTAGCCGAAGGAGCCGTAGAGGCCGAGGTGGGGGTCGTCGCCCGCGAAGGCGGCGATGACCTCGCGGATCGCGGTGAACACGGTGGGCCGGCGGCTGCGCATCTCCTCCGGCAGCAGGTCTTCGGACTCCGGGACGTGCACCTCGACGCGGTCGGGCGTCGGCTCGCTGACCGGCTTGCCCGCGGCGAGCAGGCAGGAGGCCACGGCGGGCAGCACGACCCTGCCGCGCTCGTTGAGCGCGGTCGCCGAGATGACCCGCCCCTTGGCGACCAGCTCCAGGCAGGGGTCGACGTAGCCGAAGGCCCATCGGCTGTAGCGGCCCGGGTAGTCCATGCCCGACGAGAAGGCGCCGCCGCGCCGTTCGCCGAGCGCGGTCACGATCTCTTCGAGCGCCTCTTCCGACACGTCGCGTGCCTCGCGCTCGACGCCGACGCCCCCGGCGGTGGTATATCCGCTGGTCTCCACTTGCTGCCCCTTACCACGTCACATCATGAGGCCCCGGGGGCGGACACGAGAAAGGCCGCCATCCGGGGCGGCCGTCCTTTGAGAGGAATGCGAAAACGCGCCGCCTAGGAGCGGCGCCACCACTGGATCTGAGGGCGATTTCGCATGCCCCCAGGTTAACCGCCGGACCAAGATCGCGCAACGCGACACCCGCTCAGGCAGTGACAAAGGGCGGGCAATGGATCTAGCCTCGACGTCCATGGAACGGCCCTGGGCGTGGCGTCCGGTGACGGTGACCGCGGTCCTGACCGCCGGCGTGGCCCTCGCACTGAGCCCCTGGTACGGCTACCACCGCGACGAGCTGTACTTCCGGGTCCTGGCCGGCCACCCGGCCTGGGGGTACGTCGACCAGCCCCCGCTGACGCCCATGCTGGGCAAGGCGGCGCTCGGGCTGTTCGGCGACACGGTGACGGCGCTGCGGGTGTTCCCCGCGCTGGCCGCGGCGGCCGTGGTCGTGCTGGTGGCGCTGGTGGCGCGGGAGCTGGGCGGCGACCGGCTCGCCCAGACGATGGCCGCCGTGGGCGCGGCGACCGGGGCGTACACGCTGATCGCGGCGCACACGCTGCTGACGGTCAGCTTCGACCTGCCGCTGTGGACGGCGGCGATCCTGTTCGCGCTCCGGGCGCTGCTGCGCGAGCAGCCGCGCTGGTGGCTCGCGGCGGGCGCGGTGATCGGGCTGGCCACCTACAACAAGCACCTCATCGCGCTGCTGGTGCTGGGCCTGGCGGCGGGCCTGCTGATCGCCGGGCCGCGGCGGGCGCTGGGCAGCCCGTGGTTGTGGGGCGGCGCGCTGGTGGCCGCCGCGCTGGCCGCGCCGAACCTGGTCTACCAGGCCACGCACGGCTGGCCGCAGCTGTCGATGGCCGCCGCGCTCAGCGCGGACAAGGGCGCCGAGATGCGGGTGATGTTCGTGCCGATGCAGCTCACGCTGTTCGGGCCGGTGGTCTCGGTGGTCGCGGCGCTGGGGTTCGTCCGGCTGTGGCGCGACCGGCGGGTGCGGGCGGTGGCGGTGGCCTATCCGGTGACGGCGGTGCTGACGCTGGTCAGCGGCGGGCGGTTCGACTACACCGCGGGGCTGATCGTGGCGCTGTTCGCGGCCGGGTGCGTGAGCGTGTCGCGGGCCGGGCGGGTGCGCGCGGCGTGGGCGTTCCTCGCGGTCAACGCGGCGGCCTGCGCGGTGCTCGCGCTGCCGCTCGTGCCGGTCGGCGCGCTGGCCGCCACGCCGGTGCCGGCGATCAACGAGGTGGCCCGCGAGTCGGTCGGCTGGCCGCGCTTCGCCGCCGCCGTCGGCGGCGTGCTGCGGGCGCTGCCGCCGGACGAGCGGGCCCGCGCGGTGGTCGTGACGGGCAACTACGGCGAGTACGGCGCCCTCGACCGGGCGGGCCTGACCCGGGTGTACTCCGGCCACAACCAGCTCTGGGCGTACGGCCCGCCGCCGGACGACGCGACCGTGGCGATCCTGGTGAACGCGGGCGGCCGGGCCCGCGCGCTGTTCGGCTCCTGCGAGCAGAAGGCCCTCGTGGACAACGGCGTGGACGTCGACAACGAGGAGCAGGGCCTGCCGGTGTGGCTCTGCCGGGATCCCGTCCGGCCGTGGTCCGCCACCTGGCCGATGTGGCGACATTTCAGCTGACCACATTACATTTCGGGACTTATCCGAGCTTGTTAGGATCAGCGCCCTTGCTTTCCCGACAGGATCTCTTCACCCTTCTCGACAGAGGCGGAAAGATCACCTCTTCCTCACCGTCGTGAACGTCGTGAAGGAGAGCACGTGCGCAACACCCTCACCTGGCGTGCGATCCTGACCGGGATCGTCACCGCCGCCGCCCTGGCCGTCCCCCAGGCCCCGGCGCACGCGGCGCCCGATCCCGGCAAGATCTCCCAGACCGTCCAGGCCGAGCTGGACAAGGACGGCAAGGCCACCTTCTGGGTCCGGATGAAGGGCACCGCCGACCTCGGCGCCGCCCGCCGGGCCGCCACCAAACGGGCCAGGACGCAGCTGGTCTACCAGGCCAAGACCGAGCGGGCCAAGACCTCGCAGGCCGGGCTGGTCAAGCTGCTGGACGCCCAGAAGGCCGACTACACCTCGTACTGGATCGTCGACGCCGTACGGGTGACCGCGGACGCCAAGCTGGCGTCGGCGATCAGCGAGCTGCCCGAGGTGGACCGGATCGACCCGGTCACCGTCGTCGCGCTGCCCAAGCCGGTGACCGGCCGGGCCGAGCCCAGGGCCGGCGCGGTCGAGTGGAACGTCGACCGGATCGGCGCCCCGCGGGTGTGGAGCGAGCTGGGCGACCGGGGCGAGGGCATCGTGGTCGCCTCCATCGACTCCGGCGTCCAGTACGACCACCCCGACCTGGCCGCGAGCTACCGGGGCAGGAACCCCGACGGCTCCTACACCCACGACTACAACTGGTTCGACCCGGCGCGCATCTGCCCGTCGGCGGCGCCGTGCGACAACAACGGCCACGGCACGCACGTCATGGGCACGATGGCGGGCGCGAACGGCATCGGCGTGGCGCCCGGCGTGCGCTGGATCGCCGCCAAGGGCTGCGAGGTCAACACCTGCACGGACGCCTCGCTGCTGGCCGCCGGCCAGTGGGTGCTGGCCCCGACCGACCTGAACGGCCGCAACCCGCGTCCCGACCTCGCGCCGGACATCGTCAACAACTCCTGGGGCGGCAACGGGTTCGACCCCTGGTACGTCGAGACCGTCCAGGCGTGGGTGGCGGCGGGCATCTTCCCCGCCTTCGCCAACGGCAACGAGGGCCCGGCCTGCCGCACCAGCGGCTCCCCCGGCCAGTACGCGATCAGCTACAGCGCGGGCGGCTTCGACGTCGACAACGTGCTGTACAGCAGGTCGAGCAAGGGCGAGGGCCAGGACGGCGAGATCAAGCCGAACATCGCGGCCCCCGCGGTGAACGTGCGCTCCTCGGTCCCGGACGACGACTACGACTCCTACACCGGCACCTCGATGGCCTCGCCGCACGTGGCCGCCACGGTGGCGCTGATCTGGTCGGCCGCGCCCCGGCTGCAGGGCGACGTGGCCGCGACCCGGCCGCTGCTGGACCGCACGGCGATCGACGTGGCCGACACGAGCTGCGGCGGCACCGCGGGCGACAACAACGTCTGGGGCGAGGGCCGGCTGGACGCCTACGCCGCCGTCCAGGCCGCGCCGGACGAGGGGCTGGGCGAGCTGCGCGGCACGGTCACGGCGGCCGGCGAGCCGGTGCCGGGCGTGACGGTCAAGGTGACCGGGCCGCTGGCGCGCGCGGTCGTCACCGGGCAGGACGGCTCGTACACGATCCCGCGCCTGCTGCCCGGCGAGTACGCGCTGACGGCGGAGAAGTTCGGCTACGACCGCGGGACCGCCACCGCCACGGTGACCGCCGAGCAGGTCACGACCGGCGACGTGACGCTCGTCCGGCAGCCGTCCGGCACGCTGTCGGGCACGGTCAGCACGGCCGGCGTGCCCGAGCCGGGCGCGACCGTGGCCGCCGGCGGCACGCCGGTGAGCGCGGTCACCGACGCCTCCGGCCGGTACACGATGACGCTGCCGCGCGGGACGTACACGCTGACGGTCACCCCGGTCTCGCGCTGCTCCAGCGGCGCGAGCGCGCAGGTCACCGTGGACGGGGACGACGGGAGCACGGTCAGGGACGTGGAGCTGCCGCTGCGCGGCGACGGCTTCGGCTACACCTGCCGGGCCGCGGCGCAGCCGTACGTCGCCGGGACCGAGAAGCTGGCGCTGACCGGCGACGACGAGGCCGTGCAGGTGACGCTGCCGTTCGCGGTCCCGTTCTACGGCACCGGGCAGTCCAGGGCGTGGATCAGCACGAACGGGTTCGTCACCTTCGCCGCCGACCGGGTCACCACGGGCAGCAACAGCCGCCTGCCGGGCACGGGCACGCCGAACAACGCGGTCTACCCGTACTGGGACGACCTGAAGGTGGACGCCGAGGCGGGCGTCTACACCGGCGTGGCAGGCACGGCCCCGCACCGCCAGTACGTCGTGGAGTGGCGCAACGTCACCTTCTACAGCGGGACCGGCGAGCGGGTGTCGTTCGCGGCGCTGCTGGGCGAGGACGGCTCGATCTCCTTCCGGTACAAGGACGTCGAGAGCGAGCGCGACCAGGGCTCCAGCGCCACCGTCGGCATCGAGAACGCGGCCGGCACGGACGCGCTGCTCTACTCCTACGAGGAGGCCGCGCTGGCCACCGGCCGCGGCGTGACGTTCACCGCGAGCCGGCACGGCCTGGTGACCGGCGTGGTCACCGACGCCAACGACGGCGAGCCGCTGGCCGGGGCGTCGGTGAAGCTGGGCGACGTGGCCTCGTTCACGACCGGCGCGGACGGGTCGTTCTTCGGGCAGGTCCCGGCGGGCGACCACGACGTGGTGGTGGCCAAGGAGAACTACGGCACCTTCACCAAGCCGGTCACGGTCGCGCCCGGCACGCTGACCAGGATCGACACCGCCCTGGTCACCGGCCGGGTGAGCGCCTCGGCCGCCGAGCTGACCGCGGTCATGCCCGCCGGGGCGACCAGGACGCGCACGCTGGAGCTGACGAACCTGGGCTCCCCCACCGCCTACACGGTGACGAGCGACGCCGACTGGGCGTCGGTCACGCCGCAGGCGGGCGAGCTGGCCAAGGGTCAGAAGGCGACGCTGCGGGTGACGCTCTCCGGCGCCGGGGTGACGCCCGGCGGGATGCGCACCGGCAAGCTGGTCGTCAAGTCGGCCAGCGGGCGGCAGCCGGCCATCGAGATCAAGGTGACCGTGGTGGTGCCCAAGTTCCAGGTGGCCGTCGACGCCGGCGGGACGAAGGCGCTGACCGACGCCGACGGCGACGCCTGGGCGCCCGACCGCCGCTGGGCCCAGGGCGGGTACGGCTACGTGGCGACCTCGACCAAGACGGCGAGCACGTCCAGGACCATCGCGGGCACCGCCGACCAGGCGCTGTTCCGGACGGCCAGGGAGGGCATGCTGGAGTACCGGTTCGACGGCGTGCCCGCCGGGACGTACACGGTGGAGCTGGACTTCGCCGAGGTGAAGAGCACGCAGATGGGCAAACGGGTCTTCGACGTGCTCGTCGAGGGCCAGCTCGCGATCCCGGCGCTGGACCTGGCGCTGGAAGCGGGCACGTACACGGCGGTGGCCAGGCAGTACACGGTGAAGGTGACCGACGGTCAGCTCAACGTGCGCTTCGCCGCCCGGCAGGGGGCCACGCTGGTCAACGGCGTGCGCGTCTCCGAGCGCCCGGACAAGGCGCTGCCCTGACCGTCCGGGGTCCCGCCGTTCCTGGTGCGGCGGGACCCCGGGCCGGGCCGGGATCGGCGGCGGGGATCGGCGGCGGGGATCGGCGGCGGGGATCGGCGGCGGGGATCGGCGGCGGGCCGGGAAGCGGGCCGGGGCCGGGAGCGGGGTCAGCGGCCGGCGGTCGGCAGCGGGGCGAGGTCGGGGCGCTTGGGCGCGACGCCGTCGCCCGAGGAGCGCCGGTTGATGCGCCTGCCGATCCACGGGCCGAGGTAGGTCCTGGCCCAGCGCAGGTCCTCGCGGCGGGCGGCCGTCCAGACCGGCGGCCGCCTGGCCGGGTACGCCTCGCGCCAGTCCTCCGCCACCGGCACGCCGAGCACCTCGGCGGCCCGCAGCGCCACCCGGCGGTGGCCGTCGGGGCTGAGGTGCAGGCGGTCGGCGTTCCAGGCGCGCGGGTCGCGCAGGACCGGCATCGGCCACAGGTCCACCAGCAGCGCGTCGTAGCGGCGGGCGATGTCGTGGATGTGCAGGTTGTAGACCTCGATCTTGGAGTGGGCCAGCCGCATCACCGGCACGTGCCGCAGGTCGAAGCCGGTGAACATGAGCACCCGGCTGCCCGCCTCGGTGAGCGTCCTGACGCCCTCCTCCAGCCGCCTGGCCACGGACGCCGGTCCGCTGCCCGGCCGCAGGATGTCGTTGCCCCCGGCGCACAGCGAGACCAGGTCGGCGCCGAGCTCGACCGCCTTCGGCACCTGCTCCGACACGATCTGCTCGATCAGCCGGCCGCGGACGGCGAGGTTGGCGTACCGCAGTCCGGGCTCCCCGGCCTGGCGGCGGTCGGCCTCGATGTGCTCGGCCAGCCGGTCGGCCCAGCCGCGGAAACCGTGGTCGGCCGGGTCCTCAAGTCCTTCGGTGAAACTGTCCCCTAGGGCGACATACGAAGTGATTCGTCCCATGACCGGATAGTTTGCCAAGGACCTTTGTCCCTACGCGACCGTAACCCCCGGCTACCACCCGTCCCGCCCGATCTGTTACTGGTTAGGACATGAGACGCGTGCGGCTCCGGCGGGACATCCCCGTCCCGATGCCCGACGGTGTGACGCTGCTGGCCGACCACTACGCCCCGGCTCATGGGCGGCCGGGCCCGGCGGTGCTGATCCGTTCGCCGTACGGCCGGCGCGGCCTGTTCGGCTGGATGTACGGCCGCGGCTTCGCCAGGAACGGCTTCCACGTGCTGATCCAGAGCTGCCGGGGCGGCTTCGGCTCCGGCGGCAGCCTCGACCCGCTCGGCGACGAGCACGACGACGGCCTGGCCACCATCGCCTGGCTGCGCGAACAGCCCTGGTACGGCGGCTCGTTCGCCATGTTCGGCCCCTCCTACCTCGGCTACGCCCAGTGGGCCGTCGCCGCCGAGGCCGGGCCCGAGCTCAAGGCCATGGCCACGCAGATCACCGCCTCCCAGTTCAGGGACGCCGCCTACGTGGGCGGCGCGTTCGCGCTGGAGTCGACGCTGAGCTGGACCACGCTGACCGACACCATGACGCGCCGCTTCGTCGGCGGGGCCGCGATGCTGACCGCCCCCAGGGTGACCCGCCGGGCCGTGTTGTCGGGGCGGCCGGTGGCCGAGCTGGACGTGGCCTCGGCGGGGCGGCCGCTGCGGTTCTTCCGCGACCTGCTGGCCCACCACGCCGACCCGGCCGTGCCGTACTGGCACAAGCGCGACTTCTCGCTCAAGGTCGGCGAGGTGGAGGCGGCGGTCACCATGCTCGGCGGCTGGTACGACGTCTTCCTGCCCTGGCAGCTCAAGGACTACGCGGCGATGCGGGCGGCCGGGCGGCGGCCGTACCTGACGATCGGGCCCTGGTACCACGTCGACTCCCGGCACGGGAGGCCCTCGAAGGCCGAGGCGCTGGCCTGGTTCCGCGCCCACCTCATGGACGACCCGTCCGGCCTGCGGACGGACCCGGTGCGGCTCTACGTCACGGGGGCCGGCGAGTGGCGCGACTACCCCGACTGGCCGGTGCCGGGCGTGCGGGAGCAGCGCTGGCACCTGCGGCCGGGCGGCGGGCTGGACCCGCGCGAGCCCGAGGAGGCCGGGTCCGACCGGTTCCGCTACCACCCCGCCCATCCGACGCCGGCGATCGGCGGGCCCGTGCTGCTGGCCGACTCCAGGCCGCGTGACCAGCGGCGCCTGGAGGCCCGGCGCGACGTGCTGGTCTACAGCTCCGCGGCGCTGGAGGCCGACGTGGAGATGATCGGCCCGGTGCACGCCGACGTCTACGTCCGGTCCAGCACGCCGTACGTGGACGTCGTGGTCCGGGTCTGCGACGTGCACCCCGACGGGCGCTCGCTCAACCTGTGCGAGGGGGTGCGCCGGCTGGGCCCGCACACCGCCGATGACGGGAACGGTGAAGGGAACGGCGACGGTGTGCGCCGGGTACGGGTGGAGTTGTGGCCGATCGGCCACCGGTTCCGCCGCGACCACCGGATCCGGGTGCACGTGGCGGCCGGCGCGTACCCGACGATCGCCCGCAACCCGGGCACCGGCGAGCCGGTGGGCGCGCCCGGCGGCCCGATGATGCCGGCCGACGTCGAGGTGTTCCACTCCCCCGCCCGCCCCTCAGCCGTGGTGCTGCCGCTGTGCGCGCCGCGCGGCTGATGTCGCTGGTCCTGCTGCTGCAGGCCAGGGGCGGGATGACGGCGGCCGAGCTGGCCAGGGAGCTGGAGGTCTCCGAGCGCACGGTGCACCGCGACGTGCTGGCGCTGTCGGAGGCGGGCGTGCCGGTCTACGCCGACCGCGGGCGCGGCGGCGGCTACCGCCTGCTGGACGGCTACCGCACCCGGCTGACCGGGCTGGACCGGGCCGAGGCCGAGGCGCTGTTCCTGTCGGGGGTGCCCGCGGCGCTGCGCGAGATGGGGTTGCAGGAGGTGGCCGCGACGGCCCGGCTCAAGGCCGCCGCGGCGCTGTCGCCCTCGCTGCGCGACGCGCCCGCCACGGCCGCGCAGCGTTTCCACCTGGACGCGCCCGGCTGGTACGCCGCCGACGCGCCGCCGCCCCCGGCGCTGGCCCCGCTGGCCAGGGCCGTGTGGAACGACCTGCCGGTCACGGTGGTCTACAAGGAGCGCACGCGGGAGCTGGAGCCGTACGGGCTGGTGCTGAAGGCGGGCGCCTGGTACCTGGTGGCCCGCCTGCGCGAGCGGTTCCTGATCTTCCGGGTGGACCGCATGGGGGACGTCCGCGCGCGCGAGCCGCGTTTCGAGCGGGACGCGGACTTCGACCTGGCCGCGTTCTGGGCCGGGCAGGCGGCCGAGTTCAGCCGCTCCCTGCTCAGGGACGTGATCACGTTGCGGCTGACCCCGGCCGGCCGGCGCATGCTGCGGTACGTCGCCGACCCGGCGGCCCTGGACGACGCGCTGGCCTCGCTCCAGCCGGACGGGACCGTGCGGCTGGCCGTGGAGTCGACGCGGGTGGCCTTCACCCAGGTGCTGCGGTTCGGCCCGGAGGCCGAGGTGCTGGCGCCGGAGGAGCTGCGCGCCCAGGTCGCCGACGCCGCCGCCCGCATGGCCGAGCTCTACCGGCGCTGAGGACGCCCGCGTGACCGGGCTCCACCTGCTTTGAGAACGGCCCGGCCGCGCGGCGGGTGTCAGCGGTAGTCCTCCCAGCCGCCCTCGCCGCCCTTCTCCATGACCTCGGCGATGTAGCGCCACACCTGCGGCCGGCTGCCGTCCACGTCGGTGACGCCGTACGCCTCGGCCAGCTCGCCGCTGGTCACCGAGGACCCCGACCACCGGTGCCGGTCGGGGTCCTGGGCGAGGGCGGCCACGCCGCGACCGGCGTAGGCGGGGGTCTCGGAGACCCTCCACGCGCTGTCCGCCTTCGCCTCGCGCCAGTTCTCCTCGGTGACGCCGAAGCCGTCCAGCATCGCCTCCGAGCGCAGGAACCCGGGCGTGACGGCCACCGCCGTCCCGCCGTACGGGCGCAGCTCGTGGGACCAGGCGAAGGCCAGCCGGTTGACCGACAGCTTGGCCAGGTCGAAGTAGACGTTCTCGCGGTAGCGGGTCCGGTGGAACTCCCAGGTGCCGTCGGTGACCTCCACGACCAGTCCGCCCTCGTGCCGGATCAGCAGCGGCAGCAGGTGGCGGGCGCTGATGAGGTGGGTGTCGACGGCCAGCCTGAGCAGGCGCAGCCCGTCGTCCAGGTCCTGCTCCCAGACGGGGGTCTCCCACTTCCACAGGTGGTCGCCGCCCCACACGTCGTTGACCAGCACGTCCAGGCGGCCCTGTTCCCGTTCGACGCGGGCGGCCAGCCCGGCCACCGCCGCCGGGTCCAGGAAGTCGACGGGGACCGCGATGCCCGTCCCGCCGGCCGCGCTCACCAGCTCGGCGGTCTCCTCGATCGTCTCCGGACGGTTCATCTCCGAACGGCTCTCGCGCGTGCTCCGTCCGGCGCAGTAGACCGTCGCTCCGGCCGCCCCCAGGGCGACCGCCATTCCTCGTCCCGTTCCGCGGGTCGCGCCCGCCACCACAACAATCACGGGCACGATCGTGGCCCGGATACCCGCCACCTCCTGTCATGTTTTCCGCAGGAACGCTGTGATAAGTAGTTGATTACCATGAACAGCGAATTCGAGCTCCGCGGGGTCAACCACATCGCGCTGGTCTGCTCGGACATGAAGCAGACCGTCGACTTCTACTCCGGCGTGCTGGGCATGCCGCTGATCAAGACGATCGAGCTGCCCCTGGGCTGGGGCCAGCACTTCTTCTTCGACTGCGGCGGCGGCAACGCGCTGGCCTTCTTCTGGTTCCCCGACGCGCCCGAGGGCGTGCCGGGGGTCTCGGCGCCGAAGAACCTGCCGGACCGGGGCGAGCTGCTGTCGGCGGTCGGCTCGATGAACCACATCGCCTTCGACGTGCCGCCCGAGCGCATCGAGGAGTACCGCGACCGGCTGGTGGCCAAGGGCATCGACGTGGGCGTGCTGCTCAACCACGACGACAGCGAGTTCGGCGTGGCGCCCGCGATGCACGAGGGCGTCTTCGTCCGGTCCATCTACTTCAAGGACCCCGACGGGATCCTGGTGGAGTTCGCCGCCTGGACGCGGCCGGTCGGGCAGCCGGGCGACGTCCGGCACGAGCCCAAGACGGCCGCCGATCGGACCGTCTGATGCCGCGGCTGCGGCGGGTGCCGCCCGAGGAGGTGACCGACCCCGTCGTCCGGTTCTTCCACGACCGGCTGCTGTCCCCCGACGGCACGGGGACCGCGACCGGCTCGCCGGGCGACTGGTGGACGGTCTTCGCCCTCGATCCCAAGATCTTCCGCCACTGCGTCAAGGGCTTCCAGATCTACCGGGAGTCGCGGCTGGACCCGGTGCTGCGCGAGCTGGGGCAGACCAGGGCAGGCTGGGCGCGGCAGAGCCAGTTCGTCTACTCCCAGCACTGCAAGCAGCTCAGGGCGCTCGGCGTGTCCGAGGAGAAGGTGCGGGCGGTGGCCTCCTGGCAGGTCAGCGACCAGTTCGCCGAGCTGGAGCGGGCGGTGCTGGCCTACACCGACGGCCTGGTGCTCGACGGCGGCCGGGTGCACGACGAGGTGTTCGCCGTGCTGCGCGCCCACCTGCCCGACGAGCAGATCCTGGAGCTGACCTACATCGTCTGCCTGTACGAGATGCACGCCACCATGGCGCGGGCGCTGCGGCTGGAGTTCGACGACCGCCCCGACCCGATCACCGAGGTGCCCGCCCCCGAGGGGTACGGGACGCGCGACATCGCCGACGAAGTGACCGTTCGTCGCGAGTAGCCGACCATTCGCCGCTCGCCCGGTTCCGCGCGGCGCGCGAGCGACTTAACGTGCCGTTGGCGAGGGGTGGCTTGGTCTCACATATTGAGATTTCATCTCGACATTTAGGCCAAACCGTAATGTTCCGGACATTGGGTTTAATACCCCCGGAAAGCTAATCTCCCTCCATTGACGACGTTGTCAGGAGCCGGTCAACACGCCGCTCCTGATCCCCCAATCGGAGGGCCGATGACTACCGGGGAATCCGGGCAGCCGCCGCGTACCGACCGCAGCCCGTGGAACTGGCTGCTGGTCGTGCCGATCGTGCTGCCGCTGCTGACGTTCCTGTTCAACTCCGACGAGCCGCGCCTGCTCGGCTTCCCGCTGTTCTACTGGCTGCAGCTCGCCTTCATCGTGGTCGGCGTCGGCTGCACCACGATCGTCTACAGGATGACCAAATGAGCGGGCACGTGACCGAGCTGGTCGTCTTCGGGCTGCTGTTCGTCCTGGTCAGCGGCATGGGCTTCGTGGCGGCCCGCTGGCGGCGGCCCACCGACCTGGCCAGCCTCAACGAGTGGGGCCTCGGCGGCCGCAGCTTCGGCTCCTGGGTCACCTGGTTCCTGGTCGGCGGCGACCTCTACACCGCCTACACGTTCGTGGCCGTGCCCGCGCTGGTGTTCAGCTCCGGCGCGCTCGGCTTCTACGCGCTGCCCTACACCGTGGTGGTCTACCCGCTGGTGTTCCTGGTGCTGGCGCGGATGTGGTCGGTCTCGCACGTGCACGGGTTCGTCACGCCCGCCGACTTCGTCCGGGCCCGGTTCGGGTCGCCGACGCTGGCGCTGCTGATCGCCATCACCGGGCTGGTGGCCACGATGCCGTACATCGCGCTGCAGCTCGTCGGCATCGAGGCCGTGCTGAAGTCGATGGGCATCACCGGGCACCTGCCGATCATCATCGCCTTCGCGATCCTGGCGGCCTACACCTACCAGTCGGGCCTGCGGGCGCCCGCGCTGATCGCCTTCGTCAAGGACGCGCTGATCTACATCGTGATCCTGGCCGCGGTCATCTACATCCCGGCCAAGCTGGGCGGCTGGGGCAACATCTTCGACATGGCGCAGGCCAAGTTCGACAAGACCCCCGCGCCGGGCGACGGCATCCTGCTCAACGGCGCCAACCAGCTCCAGTACGTCACGCTGGCCTTCGGCTCGGCCCTGGCGCTGTTCCTCTACCCGCACAGCCTCACCGGCGTGCTGGCCTCCAAGAACCGCAACGTCATCAAGCGCAACATGTCGGCGCTGCCCGCCTACAGCTTCGTGCTCGGACTGATCGCGCTGCTGGGCTTCATGGCCATCGCGGCCGGCACCAAGCCGGTCGGCGGCGACCCGAACACGATCGTGCCGAACCTGTTCGACCAGCTCTTCCCCGACTGGTTCGCCGGCGTGGCGTTCGCGGCCATCGGCATCGGCGCGCTGGTGCCGGCGGCGATCATGTCGATCGCGGCGGCGAACCTGTTCACCCGCAACATCTACCGCGAGTACATCAACAAGCAGGCCACCGACGCCCAGGAGGCCAACGTCTCCAAGGTCGTCTCGCTGGTGGTCAAGGTGGGCGCGGTGCTGTGCATCCTGCTGCTCGACCCGCAGTTCTCGATCGACCTGCAGCTCATCGGCGGCGTGATCATCCTGCAGACGCTGCCGTCGGTGGCGCTCGGCCTGTACACCCGCTGGTTCCACAAGGGCGGCCTGATGGCCGGCTGGGCCGCGGGCCTGGCGGCGGGCATGTGGATGCTCTACCTCATCCCCAACCCGGCCAAGGGCAAGGAGCACTTCGGCGGCTCGGCCTTCGGCCTGTCGAACCTGGGCCTGGACACCAAGATGACCCTCTACGCGGGCTTCCTCGCGCTGATCGTCAACCTGGTCGTGGCCGCGGTCGCCACGCTGATCTTCCGGGCGGCCAAGGTGGCCGACGGCGCGGACGCCACCCGGCGCGGCGACTACTTCGCCGACGAGGGCGACCCGGACGTCAAGGACCTGGACCTGGCCGGCTCCCACTGACGCTCACGGCCGCTGGAGGTAGCCGGGATCGGCCACCTCCAGCTTGGCCCGGACGGCCTGGACCAGGGCGGCGGTGAGCGCGTCGTCGCCGTCGAAGCGGCCCGCGCGGACGGCGGCGGCCAGCTCGGCGTCGTCGGCCACGCCCAGCGCCGCCAGCCGCGCGGCGTGCTCGGCGGCCTGGTCCTGGCCCAGCTCCATCTCCCGTTCGACCATGGCGAGCACGTTGATCGCCACCCGCGTGTGGAAACGCACCCGCCCCTCGACCGCGGGCAGCACGTCGTCCCGCAGGAACCCGCGGACGGCCGCGACGAGCTGCGCGGCGGTGGGCACGTCATGGGGCTGCGCCATCGGCGGCACTCCCGTCACCTCGGCTCCGGAGCCGTACGCCCGCGCACGGCCAGTCGTGAGCCCAGGCATATGGATCACCGCCCCGCCTGTCAAGGCCCCCGGCCCACGGATGACCTTTCTCCACCCCCGGGACGACAGACCTCCGCCCACGATCGGCGTGTCTCTACCGAGCCGCCCGTACCGGCGGTGGCGGGCCCCCGCGCGACGATGGCACGCTTCCCGAGCGGCCCGGCCCTCCGGGGTCACGCGGACGGCCCGGACGGCTGGGAAAGTCGCCCGGCGCAGCTCCCGGCCCCCGGCCTCCCGGGCCGCTCAGCCGCAGTCAACACCCGAGGGAGCGCAGCATGAACGACGACGTACGCGTCAAGGCCTGCCGCATCAACGACCACGTGGAGCTCATCCACGACTCCTCCCCGGACGTCGTCCTGGAGATCCCGCGCCGCGACTGGCAGCACTTCCTGGAGGCGGTCAGGTCGGGCGCGTTCGAGCTGGAGGTCCTGCCCCGCAAGGCCGAGGAGAACGCGGCCTGACCCCGTCCCCTCCGAAGGGCCCGGCGGCCGCGGATGCCCTGCGGCCGCCGGGCCCTTTCCCGTGCCGCGGCGCGTCCGCGCGGGCCGGGCGGCCGCGGGCGGCACGACGGGAGCCGGTTCTGTCGGTGGGCACGCGTACGGTCGGTCCAACCGGACGGTGGGTGATGTCGGTGACCGAGGAGCAGGCCGCGGTGCTCGCCCTGACCAGGGCCACCGCCGGGCCGTGGCACCACACCGCGCGGGTCGTGGAGGCCCGGGGCAGCGCGCTGCGGCTGGCCCGCGGCGACCTCGGCGGGCTCGGCGAGCATGACAGGGCGCACGCGGCGCGGGTCGTCGCGCGGCTGCGGCCGGGCGACCTCGGCCGGGCCGAGGCGCTCATCGCCGCCTGCCCCGCCGCGCTGGTGACCGTGCTCGACGACGGCTATCCGGGCAACCTGGCCTGCGCCCACAACCTCCAGCCGTTCCTGTGGGTGCGCGGCCGGCTGGGGATCGGCGACCACCGGTCGGTGGCGGTCACCGGCGACGCCCCCGGCGCCCGCGCCGCGGCCCGCGCGCTGGCCGCGGCCGGCCTGACCGTCGTGTGCGACGCGCCACGCACCGCCGGTGCGGCGGCGACGGCCGGCGGCCGCGCGATCGTGGTCGGCCCGGACGACGGGCGGCCGGAGGCCCTCGTGGGCGGTCCGGACGGCGGGCGGCCGGGGGCCGGCGGGCCGACGGCCGTCGTGGCGGTGTCGCCGTTCTGGCCCGGCACGGCCGCGACGGCCCGGACGCGGGCGGTGACCGGGCTGGTGACCAGCGGGCTGGCCGCCGCGCTCTACGTCACCGGCGACGGCGACGGCGAGCGGGCGGCGATGGCGCTGTCCCAGGGCAAGCACGTCTTCGCCGCGCCCGGCCTGCCCTGGACGCCCCGGCTGGCCTACCGGGGAGGAGTCACTGTCGTAGCGGGCATTGACGAGCTGGCGCGCCAGGCGGTCAATCTTGTAGATGTGACCCGGCTGACGACCGTCTTCTGACCATGGGCGACGCCCGCGCGGTGACCGAGGCGTACCTGCAGATCTTCCGCAACGTCCCGGCCGCCGGCCCCGGCGTCTGCCGGATCTGCCACACCGGCGCCGGCGGGCCGTCCGGGCTCTGCGTCACCTGCGCGGTCACCACCCAGGGCCTGTACCGCCACACCGAGCACGTCGTGCCGGTCTCGCTGTGCGTGCGCGACGGCGACGGCGCCCAGCTGCACGCGATCGTGACCCGCCGCAGGGACCCGCCGGGCAGCGTGCGCCGGGTGCCCTTCCTGGCCGCCACCGTGGCGCGTTTCCACCGGGCCCACGCGACCTGCCTGACCCGGCTGGCCGGCGGCCCCTTCACGATGGTCACCACGCTGCCCGGCACCCGGCTCGACCGGCCCGTCGAGGTCTTCGGCCCGATGCCGCGGATCGTGGACATGGTGGGCGACCTGCGCGGGCTGCACCGTCCCGTGCTGATGGCGGGGTCGGCGCAGGCGGCCGAGAACCTCGCGCGGCGGCGTTCGGACGAGCGGGCCTTCCAGGTGCTGGGCCGCGTCGACGGCGCGCGGGTGTTGCTGGTGGACGACCTGTTCGTCTCCGGCGCGCACGTCCAGAGCGCGGCCTCGGCGCTCTACCTGGCCGGGGCGCGGGCGGTGGTCGCGCTGGTGATCGCGCGGCTGGTCTTCCCGCGCGCCGGCGGCGACACCGCCCGGCTGTGGGAGCGGGCCTGCGCCGAGCGGTTCGACTTCGATCGCTGCTGCCGCGCGGGCGCGCCGACCGTTGACCGCGCAACGGATTTCGGTTGAGATCACCCCATGAGCTTCGCCGTACCCGAGCACGTCCGGCCGATCCGCGACGCCGTGCGCGCGTTCATGACCGAGCGCGTCGAACCGGCCGAGGAGGTGCTGCACGAGGGCGGGCCGCAAGCCGCCGCCACCATGGCCGGGCTGCGGGACGAGGCCAGGAAGGAGGGCCTGTGGGCCCTCGGCCACCCGAGCGAGCTGGGCGGCGGCGGGCTGCCGTTCCTCGACTACGTCTACGTCAACGAGGTCCAGGGCCGCAGCGAGTACGGGCAGCTCGCCCTCGGCACGTTCACCCTGCAGGACTCCCTCATGCTGCACGAGCACGCCTCCCCCGAGCAGCGCGAGCGCTACCTGGAGCCGCTGGTGCGCGGCGACATCTCGCCCAGCTTCGCGATGACCGAGCCGGAGGTCTCCAGCAGCGACCCCACCCAGCTCACCACCTCCGCCGTGCTCGACGGCGACGAATGGGTGATCAACGGGCACAAGTGGTTCACGACGGGCGCGTCGGTGGCGGCGTACACGACCGTGATGTGCCGGACCGAACGGGACGCGCCGCCCCACCGGGCCTTCTCCATGATCCTCGTGCCGACGGACACGCCCGGCTACACGATCGTGCGTGAGACCCCCGTGCTCGGCCTCGGCGGCGCGCACTGCGAGGTGCGCTACGAGGACGTGCGGGTGCCGGCCGCGAACCTGCTGGGCGAGCGCGGGCACGGCTTCGTCATCGCCCAGCGGCGTCTCGGGCCCGGCCGGATCTTCCACTGCATGCGCTGGCTCGGGCAGGCGCAGCGGGCCTTCGACCTGATGTGCCGGCGGCTGCACGCGCGCACCGCCTTCGGCGAGCCGCTGGCGGCCAAACAGCTCATGCGGCAGCACGTGTTCGACTCCTACACCGAGATCCAGGCCGCCCGCCTGCTCACGCTCCAGGCCGCCGAGGCCGTGGACGCCGGCTCGCAGGCCCGCGTCGAGATCGGCGCGATCAAGGTGGTGGGGGCGCGCATGCTGCACAACGTCATCGACCGGGCCGTCCAGGTGTACGGCGCGGCCGGCCTGACCCCCGACACGCCGTTGGACCGCATGTACCGGCACGCCCGCGCCGCGCGCGTCTACGACGGCCCCGACGAGGTGCACGTCGACGCGGTCGGCCGCCGCCTCCTGGGCGCGTACGCGGCCGGCGGCGCCTGGGAGTTCGGCCCCCGATGAACCGGGTCGAGACGATCGTCCGCGAGGTGTACGGCCCGGACGCGGCCGTCCCGTACGCGGTCAGGCTGCCCGGCGGGGCCTCCAGGGAGACCTGGGCCCTGGACGTGGTCGTCCCCGGCGGCGACCGGCACGAGCTGGTGCTCCGGCTCGACGGGCCGGGGGCCGCCCTGGAGGCGGGGACGGGGCTGGCCGAGGAGGCGCGGCTGATGCGGGCGGCGGCCGACGCCGGGGTCCCTGTCCCGCACGTCGTGGCCGCCGCCGGACCGCCCACCGGACCGCCCACCGGCCCACCCACCGACTCGCCCACCGGCCGGCCCCCTGGGCCGCCCGCGCGACCGCTGGCCGAACCGCCCGCCGGACCGTCCGCCCCGCCGTCCGCCCCGCCGCCCGCCCGGCCGCCCGCCGGGCCGTACGTCCTGATGAGCCGGGTCCCCGGCGAGACCATCCCGCGCCGGATCCTGCGGGACGAGGCGTACCGGGAGGCCAGGCCGAAACTGGCCGCCCAGTGCGGGCGGGCGCTGGCGGCCATCCACCGCATGCCGCTGTCCTGCCTGCCCGAGACCGGACCCGCGACCGAACCCGAGACCGGACCCGAGACCGGACCCGAACCCGCGACCGCGCCGCAGGCCGTGCCCGCCGACCCGCTGCGCTTCTGGCGTGACGTGCTCGACCTGACCGGCCAGCCGCACCCGGTGTTCGAGCTGGCCCTGCGCAGGCTGGAGGCCGACCGGCCGCCCGCCGTCCCGGCGAGCGTCGTGCACGGCGACTTCCGCAACGGCAACCTGATCGTCGGCCCGGAGGGCGTCAGGGCCGTGCTCGACTGGGAGCTGGCCCACGCCGGCGACCCGCTGGAGGACCTGGGCTGGCTGTGCGTCAAGGCGTGGCGGTTCGGCTCGCCGCTGCCCGTGGGCGGGTTCGGCGGCTACGCCGAGCTGACCGCCGCCTACGAGGAGGCCGGCGGCCGGCCCGTCGACCTGGACGCGCTGCGCTGGTGGGAGACGTTCGGGGTGCTGAAGTGGGGGATCATCTGCGTCATGCAGACCATGCGGCACCTGCGCGGCGGCGCCTCCTCGGTGGAGCTGGCCGCCCTCGGCCGCCGCGCCTGCCAGAACGAGTGAGACCTGCTCGGCCTGCTGACCTGACCTGACCTGACCTGACCTGACACGGCCGCCCGCCGGTCGGCCCGCCGGAGCCCTCAGCCCCCGGCGACGGCCGCCGCGATCACGTCCACCAGCCCCTCCACCACCTGCGATCGGTCGACCTCCGGATGCTCCAGCCACCAGTCGCCCGTCGTCTGCACCATGCCGACGAACGCGTGGCCGAGCACCTGCGCCCGCACCGGGTCGGCCACCACCCGCTCGTCGGCCAGCACCCGGCCCAGCTCCTCGCCCAGGCCGCGCACGAGCGAGGTCATGTGGGAGCGGATGCGGGTGTCCTCGGCGCTGGCCCGGTGGAACAGGAAGCGGTAGAGGTCGAGGTTGGCCGAGATCAGGTCGAGATAGACGCCGATGGCGGCGCGGGCACGGGCCCGCAGGTCGGTGCCGGGCCCGGCGAACTGCGGGCGGAGCTGGGCGATGACCGTGCGCACGTGGCGGTCGGCCAGCGCCTGGTACAGGCCGCTCTTGTCGCCGAAGTGGCGGTAGAGGACGGGTTTGGTGATGCCGGCCTCGGCGGCGATGGCCGCCATCGACACCTCGGGGCCCTCGGCCAGGATGGCCCGGTCGGCGGCGTCGAGCAGCGCCCTGCGCCGGTCGGGGTCCCGTCTGCTCATCTGCTCAGGATAGATCGCAGACGACGCGGCAGCAGCGCCGAGAAGACCAGTAACGCGCCGGTGTAGGCGTACAGGCCGGTCGCCCCGGCGAGGGTGCCGGGCGGCTCGGCCCACGGCGGCTCCCACAGGCCGGGCAGCGCGCCCGCCAGGCCGATCGCGGCCCGCAGGTCGAGGGCGAACAGCACGCCCGCCACCGCCAGCGGCACCCCGCAGGCCAGCGCCGCGGCGGGCCAGGCGGCCAGCACCGCGACGATCAGGGCCGCCGCCGCCAGCATGCCCACCCCGGCGGGGGCCGGGGCGAAGGCCGCCTGCCCGGCCCGCAGCGCTCTGGCGCCCGCCTCGGTCAGGTAGTAGACGGGGGGAACGGCGGCCAGGCCCACGCCGACGCCGATCAGAACTCGTACCTCACCGGTCACAGAGGCCATCGTCCCCCGCTCACGGACGGCTCACGCGGCGGTTAGGTTTTTGGGCATGAAGAACACCGGCACAGGCCCAGGCGCCATCACCCCCGACGGATCCCCGGTCGAGTTCTACACCCTCCTCCAGCCCGGCCGCGACGCCGACGTCGTCATCCAGGAGACCCCGCCGGGCGGGTCCGTCCTGGAGCTCGGCGCCGGCGTCGGCAGGGTCACCCACGCGCTCGTCGAGGCCGGGTTACAGGTCGTGGCCGTGGACGAGTCCACCGAGATGCTGGCGCACGTGCGCGGGGCCGAGACCGTGCACGCGCGGCTCCAGGACCTGCGGCTCGACCGGCGCTTCGACACCGTCACGCTGGCCTCCCAGCTCGTCAACGTCGTCGACGTGGAGGTCAGGCGATCCTTCCTGGCGGCGTGCGCGCGGCACGTCAAGCCGGGCGGGGCGGTGCTCGTCCAGTGGATGACGGCCGAGCGGCACGACGGCTGGCGGGCCGGCTCGGGCAGGAAGGACGGCGACGTCACGATCACCCTGGCGGAGGTCGAGGAGATCTCCCCCGGCGTGTTCGCCGCGACCATGCGCTACGAGCACGGCGACCGGGTCTGGACCCAGTCGTTCACCTCGCGGCGCATGACCGACGACGAGCTGGCCGACGCCCTGGCCGCCGAGGGGCTGCGGCTGGAGCGGTTCGTCACCGAGGACCGCATGTGGTTCCTGGCCCGCCCCTTTACATCGTAGATTTCGGTGTAAATACTGGGAAATACTGGAACTGTTGATACCCTCGCGCCATGAGTGACCCGCTGGACGAGCTGGAGCGGCGGATCGACGGGCTCCGGGCCGGCGTGCGCAAGGCCATGCGCGTCAGGGACGGCGCGACGGCCCGCGTCCTGCGTGCCGAGCTGCGCGCCGCCGAGCGGGCCTGGGACGCCCTGGTGAGCGGCGAGCAGCCGCGCGCCAAGGCGGAAGGGCCCCGGCTGGTCACCGTGCGCGAGCAGGTCCACCAGGCGCTCGCGCTGCTCGGGGCCGCCGCGCAGCCGCGCCTGGTGGTGGCGGTCAGCGGCGCGTTCTTCGCCGGCACCATCCGCAGCGCCCAGCTCACCAGCCTGCGCCGCGACGAGGAGCGCTCGTTCCGGTCCACGCCCCACGGCAGGCCGTACTACCTGTGCGCGGCGCTGACCGACCGCCTCTCCCCCGCCCGCGGCCTGCTGACGCTCAGCACCTGGCCGCTGGAGCGGCGGGTGGTCGGCCCGCTCAGCCCCCGCGTCGACTTCCTGACCTGCGCCATCGCGGTGGCCTCGCACGACGGCGAGGACGAGCGGGCCCTGCGCTTACTGGCGCGGATGGCCAGGAACGTGCCCGGCGCCACGGCCACCGACCTCGGGCCGCCCGACCGCCGGCGGATCGCCGAGGCGGCCAGGGCCGAGCTGGCGGTGCACGCAGAACGCGACACGCGCGACCGCGCCGAGCTGGCACGACGCGCCACATCCCAGCTCGGTGACGTGGCCAGGCTCTTCGGCGCCGCTACGCTGGGCACGATCAAGGAGGAGACAGCGACGTGAGCGGCTTGAGACGCGAGGACGGCCCGGCCCACCGGCTCGACGCGCTGCGCGGCACGACGCCGCCCAAGCCGCACGACGCCAGAGCGATCGCGGCCCTGGCCGCCAACCCCGGCTGCACCCGCCGGGCCCTCATGGACGGCGCCGGCGTCGACAAGGACGCCGCCGCCCGCCACCTGGGCTTCCCGGCGCCGTTCGGCCAGTCGCCGTTCGCGATCACCCGCGGGAACGCGTTCGAGGCGCTGGTCAAGGCCGACGGCTGCGCCGAGCTGCTGCGCCTGCTGCGCGAGGTGCTGGACCTGCCGGTCGCCGAGGTGGCCTACCACGACGTGGAGAACGTCGGCGCCCACCTGCGCCACACCCACACCCGCGCGCTGTTCGACCGGGCGGCGCGCGGCGACCAGGACGCCGGCACGCTGTTCGACCACCCGCTGCTCAGCCTGGAGATCGCCGGCCACACCGCGTTCCTCGAACCCGACGTGGTGGCCTTCCAGCTCGGCGGGCGCTTCCACGTGGTGGAGATCAAGTCGTTCGCGGTGGTCGACGGGCAGGCCGAGCCGGCCGCGGTGGCCGCCGCCGCCCGCCAGGCCGCCGTCTACGTGCTGGCGCTGCGCACGATGCTGGCGGAGCTGGGGCACGACCCGCTCACCGTCTCCCACGACGTGGTGCTGGTGTGCCCCGAGAACTTCGCCAACCGGCCGGTGGCGACCCTGGTCGACGTGCGCAGGCAGCTGGCCGTGCTGCGCCGTCAGCTCACCCGGATGACCGGCCTGGACCGGCTGCTCGCCGCGCTGCCCGAGGACCTAAGCTTCGACCTGCGGCCGGGCGAGGACGGCCGGCCCACCCGTCCGGCGGCCGAGCTGGCCGACGCGCTGCGCAGGACCACCGCCCGCTACGCGCCCGACTGCCTGTCCGCGTGCGACCTGTGCTTCTTCTGCCGCGACGAGGCCCGCCAGGAGGGCGCCTCCGACCTGCTCGGCCGCCAGGTGCGCGACGAGCTGGGCGGGGTCGCCTCGGTCGCCGAGGCGCTGGGCCTGGCCGACGGCCTGCGCGACCCGGCCGACGGCCAGGAGGAGATCGCCGGCCTGCTCCGCAACGCCGAACGCCTGCGCAGGGAGTGCCTCAGTTGAGCCTGCTCACCTCGCTCGCCCGGCTGCGCGCCCTGCGGGAGGGCATCGCCCAGCCCGTCGCCACGGTCCGCCACTGCCACGTGGGCGCGCGGCCGATGGTGTTCATCCCGCTCAAGCTGTCGGGCGAGGCCGCCGCGCCGCTGGCCGCCATGCTCGGCACCGACCGCGACCGGCCGCGCCTGCTCGTCGTCACCCAGCCGCGCAACCGTGAGCTGCGCTTCGCCTGGGCCGCCGAGCTGGCCGGGGTGCTGCTGCCGTACGTCGAGGGGTTCACCGCCGACACCGAGACGGTGGAGCGCAAGAACGCAGACCCCTACGAGCGGGCGCTCGACGCGCCGCAGCTCGTCCTGCCGAACCAGGCGGGCGTCGGCTTCACGAGGCTGCTCGGCCGCTCCACGCGCTTCCGCAGGCCCGACGGGCCCTACCCGGTGCCGCCCGAGGTGCCGCTGCTGGGGCGGTGGCTGACGTACTTCGCCGAGCGGGCGGCCTACCCGGGATCGTCGCTGACGCTGGCCGCGACCGAGGAGCTGGGCCGCCACTGGGCCAGCGGGCAGAGCGCGCTGGAGGACGCCAACCTGGCCGCGCTGCTGTCCTGGATCACCCAGGGCCCTTCCGACGACGCCGAGGACCCGCTGATCTGGCCGCCCGCCGGGCCCGCGACCGATCCGGGCTTCGACGCCGAGGTGCTCGCGCCGGCCATCGACAGCGAGTCGCCCGAGCGGGTCGCCGAGGCGCTGCGCACCCAGCTCGAACCCACCTGGCGGCTGATGTGGCAGGCGCTCGACCTGCTGGCCGGGCTGGAGCCGGGCGCGAGCGTGGCCCAGCGCTGGGAGCAGGACCGCGGCTCGTTCAGCGCCATGGCCGCCCACATCGCCGAGGGCGCGCCGCCGCAGGCCAGGCGCGACGGCGCGGTGGCGGCCGCGGCCAAGCTGTCCCGCATGGAACGTGCCCAGGCCGCCTACGACGTGCAGCGCGCCTACGACGACCCGCTGGTGATGGCCGAGTACCGGCTGACCGGCGAGGCGTTCGCCGGCGAGGTGGTCGAGACCGTCCCCGACAACATCGAGGGCGAGGGCCGCTCGCGCAAGCTGCGTCCGCTGGTGGTGCTGAAGACCGACGACCCGGTACGCCTGCCGCCCGGGGCCGCGCTCGGCACCCCGCAGCGCCGCGGCCAGGGCGCCGAGCTGGTGGAGGCGCACGGCGGGCTGATCACCCTGAAGATCACCAAGGGCATGGGCCGGGGGAAGACGCCCGCCCCCGGCGCCGTGCCGGAGATCGGCGAGCGGGTCTGCTACACCTCGCTGACCGACGACTTCCAGGGCTCGCCGGCGCTGCCCGAGGCCGAGGCCACGCCGTGGACGCACGGCGGGCCGCCGCAGGAGTACATCCCCGACGACGAGGACGCCCAGGAGGAATGGTCGTGAGCGAGAGCCCGGAGCAGGTGATCGCGAACGTCCTGGCCGACCTGCCCAGGAACCGCGGCGTCGTGGTCGACTCCCCGCCGGGCGCCGGCAAGTCCACGCTGGTCGTGCGAGCCGCCGCGCACATCGCCGCCACCGGCGAGCCGCTGATGATCGTCGCCCAGACGAACGAGCAGGTCGACGACCTGGTGGCCCGCATCTCCGACAAACACCCGCACCTGAAGGTCGGACGGCTGTCGGCCGGCGGGTACGTGCCCCACCCGCGCATGCTGGAGCTGGCCGGCGTCACGATCGGCACCAGGATCCAGGACCTCGGCGACCCCGACATCGTCATCGCCACGGCCGACAAGTGGGCGTGGATCTCCGGCCGGGTGTGGCCGTGGGCGATCGTGGACGAGGCGTACCAGATGCGCTCGGACAAGCTGCTGCGCATCGCGGGGCTGTTCGAGCGGGCGCTGTTCGTGGGCGACCCCGGGCAGCTCGACCCCTTCTCGATCGTCGACGGCGACCGCTGGTCGGGGTTGTCGTGGGACCCGTTGCAGAGCGCGGTGGCGGTGCTGCTGCGGCACAACCCGGAGCTGCCGGTCCATCGGCTGCCGGTGTCCTGGCGGCTGCCCGCCTCGGCCGCGCCGGTGGTGTCGAAGGCGTTCTACCCGTTCACCGGGTTCCGGTCGGGCACCTCGGCGGGCGACCGGCGGCTCGAACTGACCGCGGGCGGCATGGGCACCGTGCACGACCGCGCGCTGGAGGAGGCCGCCCGGTCGGGGTGGGCGCTGCTGGAGCTGCCCGAACGGCACACCGTGCGCACCGACGGCGAGGCCGTGCAGGCCGTGGCGCTGCTGGCGGCGCGGCTGCTGCAGCGCGGCGCCGTGGCCGCCTCCGAGCAGGGCGAGCGGCCGGTGACCGCCGACCGGATCGCGGTCGGGGCGGCCCACCGCGACCAGGTGGCCGCGATCAGGAACGCCGGGCTGCCGCCGGAGATCACCGTGGACACCGCCAACCGCCTCCAGGGCCGCGAGTACGACGTGACGATCGTGCTGCACCCGCTGTCGGGCCGCCGCGACGCCACCGCCTTCCACCTGGAGTCGGGGCGGCTGTGCGTGCTGGCCTCCCGCCACCGGCACGCCTGCGTGATGGTGGCGCGGGCGGGCATCGCCGAGCTGCTGGACGCCCACCCGTCGGCCGAGCCGGTGCAGCTCGGGGTGCCGGTGAAGTTCCCCGACGGCTGGGAGGCCAACCAGTCGGTGCTGGAGCACCTGGCCCGCCACCGGGTCTAGCGGGAGCCGGTGACGGGACGGCGTCAGAGGCGGCGCCGCCAGACGTCGATGGCCAGCACGCGGCGCATGCCCGCCGACTCGTACAGGCCCAGGGCGGGGGTGGTGTTGTTGCTGTCCACGTGCAGGATCGTGCCCTTGCGGCCTCTGGCGGCGTCGGCGGCGAAGGCGTGCCGGAGCAGGAAGCGGCCCAGGCCCCGGCCGCGGAAGCGCGGGTGCACGGCGAGCGTGGCGACGTAGCCGCAGTCTTCGTCGGGGACGAACTGGTTGTTGCCGATCAGCACGCCGGCGGGCTCCCCGTCGATCCTGGCCAGGGTGAGCTGGCTCCAGTCGGTGACGCTCATGGCCTGGCGGCGCTCGTACCAGTGGTCGTAGTCGACCGAGATGAAGCCGAAGTGCTCGGCGAAGCCGATCTGGTGCACCTCGTGCGCGGCGCGGCGGGTCTCCTCGTCCTCGCCCGTGTGCAGGGTGAGGCCGGGCGGCGGGGCGGGCGCCTCGACGGGGGCCGTGTGGTCGGCGCGCATGCGGTGGAAGCTGGTACCGGGCTCGAAGCCCTGCTCCTTGGCGTAGGACTGCTTGTCCTGGTCGGCGCGGTAGATGCCGATGTCGAGGGTGACGCCGTCGTGGCCGCGCTCGGCGCCGAGCTCGCGGGCGCGGGCGGTGACCGTGCGCCACAGCTCCTGCCGCAGGTCGTCCAGGCCGGGCAGGCCGGGGCGGGTGATGACCTCGATGTTGACCAGGTCGCTGTCGCCCACCCGGCAGGCCCAGGCCCAACCGGTCAGGCGGCCGGTCTCGTCGTGGGCCAGCCAGCCGTCCCTGTCGAGGTCGAAGCCCGGCTCGGCCAGCTCGTCGGCGATGTCGTCGAGCGTCATGTCGGGCGAGCCGATGACGTCGGTGTCGTGGGCCGCGACCAGCTCGTGGATGGCCGCGGCGTCGTCGACCCGGGGGCGGCGCAAGATGTGCATGGGGAGGATTGTGCACACTTCGCCCACCCCGGCGCCTCCCATTTTTCCCGGGGTGGCTAGGCTGGCCGGGTGGTCGACAGGAAGCCGCTGCACATCGAGGTCGCCACCCCCGGCGCGACGACCGTCGCGCTCGCCCTGTCCGGCGACCTCGACTACGAGTCCGTCAGCCGGCTGGGCGACCTCCCCGTCCCCGCGGGCTGCACCGCGATCGACGTCGACCTGTCCCGGCTGACCTTCGTCGACTCCTCCGGCCTGGCCGGGCTCGTCCGCCTCCAGCTGCGGGCCGCGGACGCCGGCGCCGTGGTGCGGGTGGTGGCGCTGACGCCCTATCTGCGCAGCCTGTTCCAGCTGACGGCGATCGACCGGCTGTTCAGCCTGCCGCCGGGCTGACCGCCTCCTGCGGGGCCGCCTCCGCGGGAGCGCCGCCACGCAGCGGGATCTCCTTGATGAAGGCCGCCAGCAGCGGCACCACGACGGCGAAGGCGATGGCCCACCAGAACACGCCGGAGATCGAGGTCGCCAGCGACTCCAGGATCCCGGTGCGCATCTGCACGGGGAGCTGTTCGAGCTGCTTGGGGTCCATCCTGGCGCCGCCGCCCGAGGTCATGCGCTCGGCCGCCTGCGCGCCGAACCGGCCGGTCAGCTCCGACAGGTAGTGGTTGTTGAAGATCGCGCCGAACAGCGAGACGCCGAACGAGCCGCCGATCGACCGGAAGAACGTGGTGGCGCTGCTGGAGACGCCGAGGTCCTTCTGCTCGACGCTGTTCTGCGCGATGAGCATGGTGGTCTGCATGAGGAAGCCCATGCCGAGGCCGAGCACGGCGATGTAGAGGCCGGTCTGCCAGGAGGCCGTGTCGACGCCCATCGTGGACAGCAGCCACATGCCGGCGGCCATGCCGACGCCGCCGACGATCGGGTAGATCTTGTACTTGCCGGTGCTGGTGATGGCCTTGCCGACGAACAGCGACACGACCATGGCCGCGGCCATCATGGGCAGCAGCAGCAGGCCGGAGTTCGTCGCCGTGGCGCCCTGGACGGTCTGCTGGAACAGCGGCAGGAAGTTGATCGCGCCGAACATGGCGAAGCCGAGCAGGAAGCCGATGCCCGAGATCAGGGTGAAGTTGCGGTTGCGGAACAGCTGCAGCGGCATGATGGGCTCGGCCACGCGGCGCTCGACCACGATGAAGCCGGCCAGGAAGACCACGGCGACCGCGATCAGGGTGAGGATCTGCCAGGAGCCCCAGGTGTACTCGTTGCCGCCCCAGGTGGTGATGAGCACCATCGCGGTGATGCTGACCGACAGCAGGACCGCGCCCGCCCAGTCGATGCGCACCTTGTTGTGCGTGCGCGGCAGGTGGAGGTTGAGCACGAGCAGGACCAGCGCGACCGCGCCGACCGGCAGGTTCACGTAGAAGGCCCAGCGCCAGTCGAGGTGGTCGGTGATGAAGCCGCCGACCAGCGGGCCGGCGATCATCGCCAGCGACATGACGCCGGCCATGATGCCCTGGTACTGGCCGCGCTCGCGGGGCGGCACCAGGTCGCCGATGATGGCCATGACGTTGACCATGAGACCGCCGGCGCCGAGGCCCTGGATCGCGCGGAAGGCGATCAGCTCGGTCATGCCGTCGGCCGGGCCGCCCAGCATGGAGGAGCCGGCCATGCCGCACAGCGCGGAGCCGATCATGAAGATGACGACCGAGGTGATGAAGATGGTCTTGCGGCCGTACAGGTCGCCGATCTTGCCCCAGATCGGCGTCGAGACCGTCGTGCCCAGGACGTAGGCGGTCACCACCCACGACAGATGGGTCAGACCCCCTAACTCGCCCACGATGCGCGGCATGGCCGTGCCCACGATCATGTTGTCCAGCATGGCCAGCACCATGGCCAGCATCAGGCCCGGCAGGACGACCATGACCTCGCGGCGCCGTCCGACTGCCTCCGCCACTGCACACCCCCAGTTGTGATCTTGCTTACTTGCCGACCGGCAAGCTTAGAATAAGCTAGATACTTACTTGCCGACCGTCAAGTCGAAATCAAGGTGCAAAGTGCGGGAAGACACGCGGGCGCGGATCCAGGAGATCGCGCTGAAACTCTTCACGGAGCAGGGTTACGAGGCGACCTCGCTGCGCGAGATCGCGGAAGAGCTGGGCGTGACCAAGGCCGCGCTGTACTACCACTTCAAGACCAAGGAGGACATCATCGGCAGCTTGGTCGACCTCCGGGTCGCCGAGCTGCAGGAGCTGCTGGAGTGGGCCAGGAACGCGCCGAAGACCCCCGAAACCCGCCGCGAGCTGCTCGAACGCTACGCCGAACGGCTGCGCCAGCCCCGCTACCTGGCCGTCGCCCGCTTCCTGGAGAGCAACCAGACGGCGATGCGCAACCACCCCCAGCTCGCCAAGATGCGCGACACGATGATGGAGCTCACCGCCGAGATGAGCGACCCCGGCGCCACGCCCACCGAGCGCATCAGCCGCTCGCTGGCGCTGTTCGCGCTGCACGCGGGCAAGTGGCTGTCGATGGCCGGCGAGGGGCTGACCGAGGAGGAGATCGACAAGGCGTGCATGGAGGTGGCGCTGCGGCTCGTGGAGCAGTAGCGACCTCTGTGGCACTTCGGCGGCGCGACGGACGATTGGTGCGCGGGATCCGGGGCAGAAGGCTCGCACGCATCCAGACGGGAGGAGACGCAGTGGAGGCGACGATAGCGCTCCGACTGCCCAGGGATGCGGCGAGCGTCCCGCTGATCAGGCAGATGCTGGACGGCACGCTGCGGTCGCTCGGCGTCGAGGCCCAGATTCGCGACGACATCGAGTTGATGCTGACCGAGGCGTGCGCGAACGTGGTCAAGCACGCGACGCCCAGCGACGACTACACCGTCAGCGCCTGCGTGCACGACGACCTGTGCGTCATCAAGGTCGTCGACACGGGGGGCGGTTTCGATCCGAACAAGGTGATCGAACCCGGCCCGGGGGCCGAGCACGGCCGCGGACTGCAGATCATGCGCGCGCTCGCCGACGACATCCGGTTCACCAACGTGCGCGAGAACGGGGCGATGGTCTGCCTGGAGAAGAAGCTGCGCTTCACCCCCGGGGCGGCGGGACAGCATCTCATCGCCAGGTGACCCGCACACCGGGGCCGGGGGGGGGGGGGGGGGGGGGGGGGGGGGGCGCGCCGGGGGGGGGGGGGCGGGGGGTGTGGGGGCGGGTGGTGGGGGGGGGGGGTGGGTGTGGGATTTGGTG
>NZ_JBITLS010000003.1:0-232415 GCF_044465465.1 Nonomuraea sp. NPDC049655 | reverse complement strand
GGGGGGGGGGGGGCGGCCCCGCCCCCCCCCCCCCCGGGGCCCCCCCCCCCCCCGCCCCCCCCCCCCCCCCCCCGCCGCGGCCGCCCCCCCCCCCCCCCCCCCCCCCCCCGGCCCTTTTCACTTCTCGTTTCTCAGTGTTCGTTGCCGGAGACGGCGGTCGTGGTGAGGCCGGAATGCCTGCGTAGGCGGGCGCTCCGGCCGGGACGGCTCACGTCGGGACGCCGGTCGCCCCCGCGGATCACGGGCGCCAGCCGGAGACGGCGGCTCACCAGGGGCGTGCCGCCGCTCAGCTTGGCCCGCAGTCGCGCGGGCGCCTCGGGGGCGCTGAGTTTCAGCGTCAACCGTGCCCCTCGGCGGGTCAGCCGCCGCCACAACGTGTGCCAGTCGACCATCGTTCCGGCCAGCGCGCCCATCGCCAGCATCGCGACCACCGCGATGACCAGGACGGCCAGGACGATGAGGACGAAGACGATCACCAGGGAGCCGATCGTACCGAGGACTGTCAACATTGGGCGAAAAGTGCCCGCTCACCAGCGAATTATGCCAATTTTTTGGGATATATCGGCCTTACTCGGCGATCCCGGTGGACTGGTCCAGCCGTCCGGGCAGGAGGTCGAGCCGGCGCAGTATCACGCCCTCGCGCAGCGCCCACGGGCAGACCTCCAGCCGCTCCACCTCGAACAGGTCCATGGCCGCGTCGGCCACCAGCGCCCCGGCGGCCAGTTGCGCGGCCCGGCCCTCGGACACCCCGGACAGCTCGGCCCGCTCGGCGGAGCTCATGCCGGTCAGCCTGGCCGCCCAGGAGGCCATGTCGGCGCGGGAGAGCGCGCGCGAGACGTACGGGCCCTCGCTGGAGGCCGGCGCGCCGGCGATCCTGGCGAGCTGCTTGAAGGTCTTGGAGGTGGCCACGGCGCGGTCGGGCTCGCCGTACCTGGCCACGTCGCCGACCGTGCGGGCGATCTCCGTACGGACGTGCTTGCGCAGCTTGCGCACCTCCTCGGCGGAGGGCGGGTCGCCGGTGAACCAGTCGCGGGTCAGCCGCCCGGCGCCGAGCGGCAGCGACACCGCGACGTCGGGCTCCTCGTCCACCCCGGCGGCGATCTCCAGCGACCCGCCGCCGATGTCGAAGGCCAGCAGCCGCCCGGACGACCACCCGAACCACCGGCGCACCGCGAGGAACGTCAGCCGGGCCTCGTCGCGCCCGGACAGCACCGCGATGTGCACGCCGCAGCGCTCGTCGATCTCGGCGAGCACCTGCTCGCCGTTGGCCGACTCGCGCACGGCCGAGGTGGCGAAGGCCAGCAGGTCCTCCACCCCCTTGTCCTCGGCCAGGCGCACCGCCTCCTCGACGAACGCGCCGAGCCGTTCGATGCCCTCGGGCGCGAGCCGGTTGTCCGCGCCCAGGTACTGGGTGAGGCGCAGCTCTTCCTTGTGGGAGTAGGCGGGCATGGGCCGCGCGCCCCGGTGGGCGTCGACGACGAGTAAATGGACGGTGTTCGAGCCGATGTCCAGCACGCCTAGTCGCATGGGAAAACGCTACCGGTCTGCGGCTTTTCGGGCGAAGCCGGCTCTGCCCCCGGCCGAGCGGGGCGGCCCGGGCGGCCGTCGCCGGGCCGCCGCGCGCGCGTCGAACACGCCCGGCGGCCGGACCGGGCACACGGGCTTCCGCCGCGCGGCCATAGTCTGATCGCATGTCACGAACCCTGCGACTGCTGATCACCGGCGGCGGCACCGGCGGTCACACCTATCCGGCCCTGACGACCCTGTCGGCCGTCCAGCGACGTCAGGTGCCGCACGACGTGCTGTGGGTGGGCACGGAGAACGGCCTGGAGGCCCGGATCACGGCCGAGCACGGCATCCCGTTCAAGGCGATCACCACGGGCAAGCTGCGCCGCCGTCCGAACCTCAAGGAGCTCGGCACCAACATCGCCGACGTGTTCCGCATCCCCGTCGGGGTGTTCCAGGCGGTGGGGCACGCCGCCCGCTACCTGCCCGACGTGGTGCTGTCCACCGGCGGGTACGTGGCGGTGCCGATCGGCGTGGCGGCCAAGCTGATCCGCCGCCCGCTGGTCATGCACGAGCAGACGACCGTGGTGGGCCTGGCCAACCGCATCCTGGCCCGGCTGGCGACCCGGATCGCGCTGTCGCACGAGTCGTCGCTGGAGTACCTGCCGCCGTCGGCGCGGGCGAAGGCCGTGGTGACCGGCAACCCGGTGCGGCCGGAGCTGCTGCAGGGCAACCGGGCGGCGGCCTACGACCTGTTCGGGCTGACGTTCGAGGTGCCGCTGATCTACGTGACGGGCGGGGCGCAGGGCAGCAAGCAGATCAACACGCTGATCGCCGAGATCCTGCCGCGGTTGTTGCCGCACGCGCAGGTCGTCCACCAGTGCGGGCCGGCCTGGATCGACCAGATGCGGGCGGTGGAGGTGCCGCCCGGCCTGGCCGACCGTTACCACCCGGTGCCGTACGTGGGGACCGAGCTGCCCGACCTGTTCGCCGCGGCCGACGTGGTGATCTCGCGCAGCGGCGCGGGCACGGTGTCGGAGCTGACCGCGATCGGCAAGCCGTCGCTGCTGATCCCGCTGATCCCGACCGGCGGCGACGAGCAGCGCAAGAACGCCGGCTACCTGGTCTCGGCGGGGGCCGCGCGGGCGCTGCTGGAGCCGCGGCCGACGGCCGAGCAGCTGCTGGCCGAGCTGATGCCGATGCTGGCCGATCCAGGGCTGCGCGCGGCGATGGGGCAGGCGGCGGGCAAGCTGGGCCGCCTCGACGCCGCCGACGCCCTGTGCGACCTGCTCCTGGAGGCCGCCCACGGCGGCGCCCACCCGCCGCACGCCGCCGGCTCCCTCGCGCCGCACGGCCAGGGCGGTCAGGCCGGTCAGGGCTTCGGGGGGCAGGGCTTCGGAGTCCAGGGCGGTCAGGGTTCCGGGGGGCCCGGCTCCAGGTAGCGGAAGGCCTCGTGGGCGGAGCTGACGCTCCGCCTCAGCGCCTGGTCCAGGCGGTCGGCGTCCTCGGTCAGGCGGGTCAGCTCGTCCATCGCGCCGTCGCCCGCGCCGGTCTCGGCGACGAGCTCCTCGTACTCGTGCAGCCGCGCGCGCAGCTCGGCGATCTGCTGCCGGGCCCGGTAGGCGCGTTCGGCCTCGGCCACGTTGGCGGCGTACCGCTCCAGCGCCTCCACCCGGGCCACGACGGCCTGCTCGCTGCTGTCCAGCGCCCTGGTGAGGGGTTCGGCCACGGCCGCGACCTCGGGCGCGCTCTCCCCCGACAGGGTCTGCCGGTGCCGGGCGCGCAGGCCGGACAGCTTGGCCAGCAGGCGGGCGATCTCCCACTCCTGGGCGGGCAGCATCACCGCGTTGCGCACGTCGTCCAGCAGCCCTTCGAGGTTGACCCGCGACTGCGAGACCGTGGCGACCGCCCGCTGGGCCCGGCGCAGCAGCCTGCGGGAGGACTCGTCGAGGTCGTCCAGGAGCACGTACCGGCCCTCGTGCCGGACGGCCTGCGCGTGCACCCGGCGTTCGTGCTCGGCCTCCTCGCCCTCCGGCGTCTCGGTGCGGACGAACGTCACGATCATGAGCGGGATGGCGAGGAGCACGAGCAACAGCGGCCCCAGGGAGCGGCCGAGCCCTCCGGCGCCCAGCAGCAGGCCGAGGCAGACGGTCGCCCCGCAGACCGCGCCGAGCCGCCAGTACGGCGCGGCGGGCGGGCCGGGGCCGTCCGGGACCCAGCCCCTGCGCGTCCTGAGCAGCAGCCGCCGGTTGTCCCTGAGCAGCCGCGCGTCGGCCAGCGGCACGCCGGGATCGACGATGACGTCGGCCATGATGTCGGATCGGATGGGGATTCACCTCCTGCGAGGGCGGTTCCGCCCGGCCACCGGCATGTCAGCTCTCCAGGTACCGGAACGCCTCGTGGGCCGACCGCACGCTGCGCCGCAACACCTGCTCCAGGTGGTCGGCGTCCTCGGCGAGCCGGTCGATCTCCGGGACGGCCAGTGCGTCGGCGCCGGTCTCGGCCAGCAGCTCCTCGTAGCGCGGCAGGCGGGCGCGCAGCTCCTCGATCTGGCCGCGGGCGTGGTAGGCGCGTTCGGCCTCGGCGACGTGCCTGGCGTAACGTTCCAGGGCCTCGACGCGGGCGATCATGGCGGCCTCGCTGGTGGCCAGGGCCCTGTCCAGCGGCTCGATCACGGCGGCCACCTCGGGGGCGACGCCCCTGGACACCAGGGCGGCGTGCTCGGCGCGTAAGGCCGACAGCTTGGCCAGCAGACGGGCGATCTCCCACTCCTGGGCGGGCAGCATGAGCGCGTTGCGGGCGCCGTCGAGCAGCCCCTCGGCGTTGACGTGCGAGCGCAGCACCGAACCGATGGCCCGCTGCGCCCTGGTCAGCACGTCCGCGGCGTCCCGGTCGAAGTCCTCGGGCAGCAGGTAGCGGTCCCGGTACGGGCGGGCCCGCTCGTACACCTCGCGGTCGCGCGACACGTCGTGCTCGGGCAGCTCGCTGATCGACGCGATCTTGACCAGGACGATGAAGACGAACGTGCCCAACAACGTGAACCCGGCGGCCGGGTGGGACAGGGCCAGCAGCACGGCCATGAGCGCGACCACCCCGGGCGTGGCGGCCAGCAGGGCGACGCTGGAGACGTTCCTGAACCGGCCCGGACGCGCGTCGGCCGGCGGCACCCAGCCCGACCGGATCCTGGACAGCAGCGCGGCGTTGGCCCGCAGCATCCCCGCGACCTCCGGAGGAACCTCCGGATCGACGACCACACCCACGCTCTGTCCCGGCACCTTGGCGCCCCCAACGCTCGCGATGCAGTGGATATTACGTATTTTTTCGCAAGGATGTCAGCCTCCGAAAGGTCAGGCCCGGAAACCGCCTGGTCCGTGCCCCCGTCGCTCTTCCCGTCGCTGGTCCCGTCACTGCCCCTGCGACGGTCAGAGCGGCGGACACGCAGGCGAAGGGGATGGCGGGCAGGACGTACCGGTGGTCGAAGTCGAGGGCCGCCACCGGGGCCAGCAGCAGGAAGGCCGCCGTCGCCCACGGCAGCAGGGCGGCCCGCCGGCGTCCGGCCGAGCCGAGGCCGCCGGCCAGGAGCAGCACGCCGAAGACCGTGCCGTGCAGGAACCAGGGGTAGGGGTAGGCGGCCAGGATCGAGGCGTACGGCTCGACGGAGCTCATGCCGTGGATGCCGGGGTCGTACTCCGAGCGCACCTTCGCGACGAGGGCCTGCTGCTCGGGCAGCGGCCAGGAGCCGCGGGGGAAGGTGGTGGACGGGCTCATCCGCCGGGGGTGGGGCACCGGCGACCAGGTGAAGGCGAGTGAGGTGTCGCGGGCCACCTCGCGCAGGTAGTCCAGCGGCTGGGCGGCGATGGCGCGCAGGGCGAACGACCTGGCCAGGTCGTTGTGGGCGAACCGGTCGCCCGGGAGCCGGTTGAGCGAGGCGCCGGGGGCCCAGACGTACTCCGAGGCGGCGTCGGCGACGGTGCCGTTCGGGCAGAGCGGGGCCTCGGCGGGCGGCGGCTTGATGACCGAGCAGTCGGCGAAGGTCATGGTCCTGGCCCACAGGGCGACGCCGTCGGAGCCGCTGAGGGCGAAACGGCCGTGGTGCTGGGCGTACCAGCCGGCGTAGGCCGCCAGCGGCAGGGCGCCGGCCAGCAGCAGCGCGGCCACCCGCCGCCACGGCGCGCGGCGCAGCACCAGCCAGCCGGCCGCCAGGGCGAGCAGCGGCACGGCGGCCGTCCTGGTCAGCCCGGCCAGCGCGAGCAGCAGCCCCGCCACCGCCGCGGCCCGCGCCGACGGCACCCCGGGCCAGCCGCGCGGCGCGCCCGAGGGGGCGTGCCGCCACATCAGGACCACCAGCGCGGCGGTGATCAGGAAGATGACCTGGAGGTCCGACAGCACGGCGTGCTCCAGCCGGAGGAAGGACGGGTCGAACAGCACCGGCACGGTCGCCAGGGCGGCCCCCCAGCCGGGCAGCGAACGGCGGCGCAGCAACGCGTAGATCATTACGCCGATCCCCAGGCCCATGGCGTGCTGCAGCCCGGCGACCAGCCCCACGCTGTGGAAGGGCCGCAGGGCCCACAGGAACCAGGAGTACCCGGCGGGGTGGAAGGCCGCCTGGGGCCGCAGGTGCACGGCGGTGTCCAGGTACGTGAAGGAGTCGTACCAGTAGAGCTGCGCCGTGTCGTACCCGTGCATGACCAGCACGCGCAGCGCGGCGGCGAGCGCCAGCACGCAGGCGAACAGCCCGTGGCCGCGCGGGCGGCGCGCGGCGGGCGCGAGCGGACGCGTCCCGGCCAGGGTGGCTGCCATGACCTTCTCCCCCGTAGCCGACCGGGCCGGTCCCGGTCGTAGGGGAGGCAGTCCAGCGGGACGCCGATAACCTGAGCGTCACCGGAATTGGTTACGCCCGCGTTATGCGGTCTGGTCCAGACTTGCGGCATTTATGATCTTCTTGGGGGCTACAAGTGCGGGTTTTGATCGCCGAGGACGAGCGCATGCTCGCCGACTCGATCGCCGAGGGGTTACGGGGCGAGGCGCTCGCCGTGGACGTCGCCTATGACGGGGAGGCGGCGCTGGAACGGCTCGGCGTGCACGACTACGACGTGCTCATCCTCGACAGGGACCTGCCGGGGGTGCACGGCGACGAGGTGTGCCGGACGGTGGTGGAGCAGGACCGGCTGGTCAGGGTGCTCATGCTGACGGCGTCCGGCGACGTGCGCTCGCGGGTGTCGGGGTTGTCGCTGGGGGCCGACGACTACCTGCCCAAGCCGTTCGCGTTCGAGGAGCTGGTGGCGCGGGTGCACGCGCTCGGGCGGCGCGCCCGCCGGGCCGACCCGCCGATGCTGGAGCGGGCGGGCGTGCGGCTGGACTGGGCGCACCGGCAGGTGTTCCGCGACGGCGTGTACGTCCCGCTGGCCCGCAAGGAGTTCGGCGTGCTGGCCGAGCTGCTGCGCGCCCAGGGCGCGGTGGTCTCGGCCGAGGACCTGCTGGAGAAGGTCTGGGACGAGCACATCGACCCGTTCACCAACACCGTGCGGACCACGATGATGAAGCTGCGCAAGAAGCTCGGCGAGCCGCAGGTGATCGAGACCGTCCCCGGATCGGGGTACCGCATCCCATGACCGTGCGCATGCGTTTCGCCCTGGCCTGCGCCGGGGTGTTCCTCTTCCTCGGCGCCCTGACGGTGACCGGGGTGTACTTCGTCGTCCGGTCGCAGCTGGAGTTCCGGGCGGACCTGATCAGGCCCGACTTCCCCCGGGAGTACTCCTACGGCGACTCCTACCAGTCCGCCTACCGCAACGCGATGCGGGTGCGCGCGGCCTACCAGCGCGAGACGCTGAGCGGCGTGCGCACGGTGGGCGGGCTCATCGTGCTGGCCGCCACGGCCGGGGCGTTCGGGGTCGGCTGGCGGGCGGCGGGCTGGGTGCTGCGGCCGGTCAAGGCGGTGACCGAGACCGCCCGCCGGGTCGCCCAGAGCCACGACCTGACCGAGCGCATCGCCTACGAGGGCCCGCGCGACGAGGTCAAGGAGCTCACCGAGATCTACGACACCATGCTCGGCCGGCTGGCCCGCTCGTTCGACGGGCAGCGCCGGTTCGTCGCCAACGCCTCGCACGAGCTGCGCACCCCGCTGACGATCAACCGCACCCTGGTGGACGTCGCCGTCCGCCGCCCCGACGCCACCGACGACGTCAAGCGGCTCGGCGAGTCGCTGCTGCTGGTCAACGCCCGGCACGAACGCCTCATCGACGGCCTGCTGGCTCTGGCCGAGGGCGAGCAGGCGGTGCTGGACCGGCGGCCCTTCGACCTGACCGACGTCGCCGAGCACGTGCTCGACCAGGCCGGCGAGGAGGCGGCCGAGCGGGACGTGACGATCCACCGGCTGCTGGACTCGGCGCCGACGACGGGCGAGGCGGTGCTGGTCGAGCGGCTGGTGCAGAACCTGGTGGAGAACGCGATCCGGCACAACCAGCCCAAGGGCGAGGTGTGGGTGACGACGCGGCGGCGGGCCGAGCAGGTCGAGCTGGTGGTGGCCAACACCGGGCTGCACGTGCCGCCGTACGAGATCGAGACGATCTTCCAGCCGTTCCGGCGGCTGCACGGCGACCGGCTGCGCTCGGAGCGGGGCAGCGGGCTCGGCCTGTCGATCGTGCGGGTCATCGCCGAGGCCCACGAGGGCACGGTCACCGCCAGGCCGCGCGACGAGGGCGGCCTGACGATCACCGTGGAGCTGCCGGTGGACCGGTCCGCGCCCTGACGGCCCTCACGGCGCCGCCGGTGGACCGGTCCGCGCCCTGACATCCGGCGTGCCGCCGACGGTGGATCAGTCGCCGCCCTGGTGGATCTGCCAGAGTTCCTCCTCCGGCACGCCCGCCTTGACCAGTTGCTCCCAGGTCGCCACGCGCTCGGTCGGGTCGGCCAGCACCAGGCCGAGCAGCGGGCGCAGCTCGGCGTGGTCCGCGCCGTCCTCGCGCCACAACGCGCCCAGCGCCCGGTGCACCGCCGGGGACCGCACGGCCGCCGTCTCCACCAGCTCCCGCAGAACGGCCACCCGGTCGTGGAAGCGCAGCGCGCGCCCCTCCCCCACGGCCAGCATCAGCAGGTCGAGCAGCCTGCGGTGGCGGGGCGCGTGACCGGTGGCGGCGGCGACGATCGCGTCGCCCATGGCGGTGCCCTCGCCGCCGCCGAGGATCACCTCCTCCTGGCCCCGCCCGGCGACGCGGTGCGCCGACAGGGCGTTGACCAGGCCCGTCCAGCCCTCGTGCCCGAGCTGGCCCTTCCACAGGTGGCCGAAGGAGGCCCAGCGGCCCAGCGGGTCGGGCCCGCCCAGGAGGTGCGAGACGGGCACGGGCTCCGGCGAGGCGGCCACGATGAGCAGCGCCAGGTTGGCCGAGTAGGCGGCCAGGCGGCGGGTGACGGGATGGCGCACCGGCTCGAAGCCGGTGAAGCAGCGGCGGCGGCGCTCGTACAGGGACCGGCGCAGCAGCCCGGCCAGGTGGGTCACGCACCGGGCGCGTACGGCCGCCGGCACCTCGTCCAGCAGCTCCAGGATGAACCCGACCGTCGGGCCGCGCTCGGCCAGGCAGGAGAACGACGTGACCGCGTACAGCAGGTCGTCGTCCACGCTCTGGGCCAGGGCCAGTGGCTCGTCCCCGGCCAGGCGGCGGCGCCGGTCGAGGTCGCGCAGCGCGTACACGGTCAGCCAGGCCGTCAGGAACTCGCCGAAGGTGGAGTGGAGGAAGGAGTGGCCGTCGCGGCGGATGAAGAAGAAGCGCTCGGTGGCCCGGCGGGCCCAGTCGACGGGCGGACGCGGCTCGTCGGGCTCGTCCTCGCCGCCTTCGCACAGGGCGGGCAGGTCGCGGGCGAGGTCCTCCTCGGTGATGACCTGCCGGCCGCGGGCGAGCATGGAAAGGGCGACCGTGCCGAGCAGGACGAGCTCGCTGTCGATCACCACCCGCTGCGGGGTGGCGGTCTCGCGCTCGGTGAAGTCGCGCAGCAGCACCTCGTACAGGCGGGCGCGGCCGATCGGGCGGTGCTCGCGCTGCAGGGCGTTGCCGCCGGCGTCGTAGAGCGCGAGCAGCAGCAGGAGCAGCGGCTGCCGGGCCATCTCGCCCTGGGCCAGCGCGGTCGCCGCGGGCAGGGGCTTCAGGTCGCGCCGGGCCAGCAGGGCGCGGTTGGCCTGGTCCCAGATGTCGAGCCACTGGCGCACCTGGTCGTCCTCGAACGGCTGGAGCTGCAGCGCCAGCAGCCCGTCGGGGAACCTGATGCGGTCGGCCACCACGGTCCGGCTGGTCACGATCACCACGACGGGCCGCCCCAGCGCGGCCTCGCGGCGCTGGAACTCCTGCAGGTGCCCGAGGTAGTCGTAGCGGTTGACGCCGCCCTGCAGCAGCTCGTCGAAGCCGTCGAGCAGGATCACCGGCAGCGCGCCGTCGCCCGCGGCGACCAGGTCGGCGTAGGCGACCTCCTCCTCCAGCACGGCGGCGACGGCCTGCTCGATCTGCTCGGCGACCGGCGCGCGCGGCGAGACGCGCGGCAGCTCCACCCTGATCGGCAGGAACTCCGACCTGGCCAGGCGGGCGCCGAGCACCTCGGTCAGCTTGGACTTGCCCGCGCCGGGCTCGCCGAGCACCAGCAGGGGCGCCTGGGTCGCGCGCAGCGAGGTGAGGTGGCCGACGAGGAACGCCTCGGCGTCGGGCAGCAGGCGCTGGTCCCGCCACCAGCCCACGGAGGAGGGGTCGGACTCGCGGGTCAGCTCGGCGACCCGGCAGCGCGGGCTGAGGTAGCCCTCGCCGAGCAGCGGGAGCGAGACGTCCTCGGGCAGCTTGCCGGCGGCCAGCAGGGGACGGTCGAGCGCGTTCGCCGCCATCCTGACCCGGTGGATCATGGGACGGTCGCCGACCCGCGGCGGGGCCAGCTCGGCCAGCAGCCAGGCCACCCGCGACAGGCCGGTGCCCGGCGTCTGGCGGTCGGTGACCAGGCTGCGCACGCCGAACTCGTGGCTGTCCAGGGACAGCGAGCGGAAGTCCTCGTCGTAGATGCGCAGGGCGTGCGCGGGCGGGCCCTCGGCCAGCATCCGGGGTAACAGGAGCTGGTCGTCGACGGGCAGCTCGTCCCACACGCTGAGGCCGCCGACGAACCCGGCCATCGCCTCCGACATGCGCAGGTGGGCGCGTTCGACGGCCTGGCGGGTCTCGGCGAAGGGCACGTGCGGCTCGGGGGTGGGCAGGCGTTCCATGAGCAGACCGGCCACCAGGCGGGCGAAGCGCTCGGGGGTGGGCACGCCGTGCGAGATCTTGTCGGCCCGGTCGAGCTGCTCCAGGGTGAAGGGCAGCTTGGCCTCGCCCAGCGCCTCGAACCAGGCCGAGACGACGATCACGGCGTGCGCGGCGGCCAGGCGCTGGGTGCGGGTGTAACGGTCCACGCCGCCCTTCAGCTCGGGCATCCTGCGGATGACCTCCTCGCCGTAGCGCACGACGTCGGAACGCAGGTCGGCCAGGCCCATGGTGAGCAGCCCGCCCCCGGCCAGCGCCCACCCCGTGCGGGCGGCGGCCGCGGCGAAGCCGACCACCTTGACGAGCCTGCCCTCCTTGCAGCCGAGCACCCTCAGGGCGTCGGCGTAACTCGGGGTCTCGATCATCAGCCTTCTCTCCGGGACCGGGAGGTCCCATCATGCGCCGGGAGGCGCCCCCGGCGCTGCCCGGACGCCCGCTCCGCTATGGGCCTTTCACCGCGTCGGCGATCTCCGGCAGCACGCCGGGGTCCTCGATGGTGGACGGCGTGGCGTACGGCCGGCCGTCGGCGATGTCGCGCATCGTGGCGCGCAGGATCTTGCCCGAGCGCGTCTTGGGCAGCCGGGCGACCACCACGGCCCGGCGGAAGGCGGCGACCGGCCCGACGCGTTCGCGCACCAGGGCGGTCAGCTCGCGCTCGACGTCGGCCGGGTCGCGGTCGGAGCCGGACTTGAGCACCACGAACCCGACCGGGAGCTGCCCCTTCAGCGCGTCGGCCACCCCGATCACCGCGCACTCGGCGACGTCGGGATGGGCGGCGATCACCTCCTCCATCGCGCCCGTGGACAGGCGGTGGCCGGCCACGTTGATCACGTCGTCGATGCGGCCCATGACGTAGAGGTAGCCGTCGGCGTCGATGTGGCCGCCGTCGCCGGTCAGGTAGTGGCCGGGGTAGCGGGACAGGTAGGAGGCCCGGAAGCGCTCCTCGTCGCGGTAGAGGGTGGGCAGGCAGCCGGGCGGCAGTGGCAGCCGGACGGTGACCGCGCCCTCCACCCCGGGCGGGCACTCGCGCCCCTCGGCGTCGAGCACGCGCACGTCGTAGCCGGGGACGGGTTTCGTCGGCGAGCCCGGCTTGATCGGCAGGGTCTCGATGCCGACGCAGTTGGCCGCGACGGGCCAGCCGGTCTCGGTCTGCCACCAGTGGTCGATGACGGGGACGCCGAGCAGGTCGCTCGCCCAGTGGTAGGTGTCGGGGTCGAGGCGCTCACCGGCGAGGAAGAGGTGCCGCAGCCCGGACAGGTCCCATTTTTTCGCGAAATTGCCGGTGGGATCTTCCTTCTTGATGGCCCTGATCGCGGTGGGCGCGGTGAACAGCGTGCGCACGCCGTGCTGGGCGGTCACCCGCCAGAACGCGCCGGGGTCGGGCGTGCCGACGGGCTTGCCCTCGTACAGGACGGTCGTGCAGCCGGTCAGCAGCGGCGCGTAGACGATGTAGGAGTGGCCGACGACCCAGCCGACGTCGGAGGCGGCCCAGAAGACCTCGCCGGGGGCGGCGCCGTAGACGTTGGTCATGCTCCAGCGCAGGGCGACCGCGTGGCCGCCGTTGTCGCGCACCACGCCCTTGGGCAGGCCGGTGGTGCCGGAGGTGTAGAGCACGTAGAGCGGGTCGGTGGCGGCCACGCTGACGCACCCGGCGGGCTCGGCGGCGCGCACGGACTCGTGCCAGTCGAGGTCGCGGCCCGGCGTCAGCTCGGCGGGGCCCTGCGGGCGCTGCAGGATCACGCAGTGGGCGGGCCGGTGGGCGGCCTGGTCGAGGGCGGCGTCGAGCAGCGGCTTGTAGGCCACGACCCGGGCCGGCTCGATGCCGCAGGAGGCCGAGAGCACCACCTTGGGCTCGGCGTGCTCGATGCGCAGGGCCAGCTCCCTGGCCGCGAAGCCGCCGAACACCACCGAGTGCACCGCGCCGAGCCGCGCGCAGGCCAGCATCGCGACGACCGCCTCGGGCACCATCGGCATGTAGATCACGACGGTGTCGCCGGCCGTCACGCCGAGCGCCTTCAGCATGCCCGCCGTCCGCGCCACCTCGTCGAGCAGCTCGGCGTAGGTGATCGTGCGGACGGCGCCGGTGACCGGGCTGTCGTGGATCAGCGCCGCCTGCTCGCCGCGGCCGGCCGCGACGTGCCGGTCGAGCGCGTTGTGGCAGGTGTTGAGCCGTCCGTCGGGGAACCACCGGCTCCCGTCGCTGACGACGGCGGGCGCGACGTCCCAGTCGATGTCGCGCGCCGCCTGCGCCCAGAACTCCTCCGGGCGCTGGATGCTCCGCCGGTAAGCCTCGTCATAGCCGCCCACTTTTCGATCAGACCAGCCGCCGGCCCCCGAACGCAAGCCCCGTGGGAGGGTGTCCGGATGAATGACGATCTCATCCTGTCCGTCGTGACCGGCTCGCGGGCGTACGGGCTGGAGACCGCGGCGTCCGACACCGACCGGCGCGGCGTGTTCGTGGCCCCCACCGCGGACTTCTGGCGGCTGTCCAAGCCGCCCACGCACCGCGACGGGCCGCTGCCCGAGCAGTTCTCGTGGGAGGTGGAGCGCTTCTGCGTGCTGGCGCTGGAGGCCAACCCGACGGTGCTGGAGTGCCTGTGGTCGCCGATCGTGGAGGTGGAGACCCCGGCCGGGCGGCGGCTGCGCGAGCTGCGCGGGGCGTTCGTGTCGCGGCGGGCGCGGCAGACGTTCGCCGGGTACGCCGTCGACCAGTTCCGGCGGCTCGACCCGGCGGCGCCCAAGTGGAAGCAGGCCATGCACATGCTGCGGCTGCTGCTCAGCGGCCTGCACCTGATGCGGCACGGCGAGCCGCTGGTCGATGTCGGGACGCACCGCGAACGGCTGCTGGCGGTCCGGCGCGGCGAGGTCCCGTGGGCCAAGGTGGACGCCTGGCGGGCCGCGCTGGCGGCGGAGCTGGCCGCCGCGCCCTGTGTCCTGCCGGAGCGGCCGGACCGCGAACGCGTGGAGGACTTCCTGGTGGGCGTGCGGAAGGAGCACCTGTGAACACGCCGCCGTCCGGGCTGCCGTCCGGGCTGCCGTCGTGGCTGCCTGAGGTCCCCGGCGAGCAGCCGTACCCGGTGGCGTTCGCCACGGTGAGCGGCGCCCACCTGTACGGGTTCCCGTCCGTGGACTCCGACGTGGACCTGCGCGGCGTGCACGTGCTGCCGGTCGAGGAGGTGGCCGGGCTGCGCACCGGGCCGCAGACGCTGGACCGGACATGGACGCGCGAGGGCGTCGAGGTGGACCTGGTCACGCACGACCTGGTCAAGTTCTGCCGCCTGCTGCTCGGCCGCAACGGTTACGTGCTCGAACAGCTCCTGTCGCCGCTGGTGGTGACGTCCTCGCCGGTGCACGAGGAGCTGGTGGCGCTGGCGGCCGGGTGCGTGACCCGGCACCACGCCCACCACTACCTGGGGTTCGCGCGTACGCAGTGGCGGTTGTTCGGGCGTACGGGCGAGCTGAAGCCGCTGCTGTACACCTTCCGCGTGCTGGCGACGGGCACCCACCTCATGCGCACCGGGGAGCTGGAGGCCGACCTGACGCGGCTGCTGCCGTACGGGCCGCCGTACCTGCCGGAGCTGGTGGCGGCCAAGCGGGAGGCCGAGCACGGCGCGGCGCCGCAGGTGGCGGGCGTGGCCGAGGACGTGGCGCGGATGACGGCCGCGCTGGAGGCGGCGCGCGAGGGCTCGGCGCTGCCCGAGCGGGCCACCGCGGACGACGCCCTGCACGACCTGGCCGTGCGGGCGCGCCTGGCGTCCCGTCCCTGACGGGGTGCGGCCGGTCAGGGACGGGACAGGGCGTCAGGCGGCGCCGGGGTCGGCCGACAGGACGAGCCGGACCGAGACGTTCTCGTACCCGGCGCGTTCGAACGCCCGCGCCATCGGGACGTTGCCCGCGTCGGTGTCGGCCATGATGCCCGGCACGCCGCGCTCGGCGTGGAAGCGGGTGATCTCGCCGAGCAGCTCGTCGACGTAGCCGCGGCCCCGGTGCGCGGGCACCACGCCGAGGTAGCCGACCACGGGCCCGGCGTCGTTGGCGGAGGGCAGCGCGACGCCGACCAGGTCGCCGCTCTTGTCGTGGGCCAGCCGCCACCAGGACCGCTCGCCCCGCATCGAGCGGTTGTCGCGGACGTCCTCGCGGGCCTGTTCCACGGGGTCCATGGTCATCAGGGCCTGGCGGGTGTGGAAGTCGAGGGTGCCCTCGGCGACCTGGCGGAAGGCGTCCACGAACACCTCGTCGTCGTCATCGCCGCGGAAGACCAGCCGGTCGGACGGCTCGGGCACCGGCGAGCCGGGCGTCCAGGCGTAGCGCAGGCGTTCCAGCTCCTCCGTCAGCCCGGCACGGCCGGCGGCCTCCCAGCGCCAGGCGATGGCCGCCGACGCCTTCGGGTCCTCGCGCCAGCCGTTGGAGACGAAGACGTGGTACTCCGGCGTCCGGCCGAACGCGGCGTGCGCGTGGCGCAGCAGCTCGGCGGCCAGCCCCACACGGTCCTCGACCGAGGGGTGGACGTAGACGCAGTCGAGGGCGAGCGGTCGCTCCTCGCCGGCGAAGCCCCACCAGACGGCGCGGGCCAGGATCTCGCCGTTCTCCTCGGCGAGCCAGATGCGGTCGTAGCGGTAGTTGCGGCTCTCCAGGAAGGAGAGCAGCCGGTCGGGATGGGCCCAGCTGATGGATTCGTCGACGACGCAGCCGAGCAGGCGGTCGAGGTCAGCCTCGGCCGCGGGACGGAAAAGCACAGTTCCTCCGAGAAATGAAAATCACACTTACACTGCCAAACATCTCAGTGCCTCCCTTCTCCCGACATTTCGCAGCACTCTAGCCCAGCTTGCCGTCGCCTGCCCGCCGTTTTCCCGGACGTGATCTTCCCCTCGTGGCCGGAGGACGACGTGAGTACGCTGGACCGCGTCCAGTTTCCGGCGTTTCGCGATCCGGCGGGACGATTCCGATCCGGCCGACGATGAGGACAGGGATGAGGACAGGATGGGCTCCGTGAGGTCCTACGACGACGACACGCTGCCGCTGCAACCGCCGATCCGGCTCCCCGACGCCGCCACCCTGGCCTCCGCGGTCCGTGCCGCGCCGCTCGCGGGCGAGCTGAAGGCCCTGCTCGACCCGCCCGACGCCCCGCAGACCGCCCTGCCCGACGCCTCGCAGGCCGAGGAAGGAGACGAGCGTGCCGGTGACGCGCGGGTGCTGGAGGCGTGGGCGCGGGTGTGCCGGACGCGGCTGGCCGCCGACGAGCGGCTGCTGCTGGAGCTCATCCGCATGTTCCTGTCCAGGGAGCCGGTCGCCGGGCGGGTGCCCCAGGCGCTGACCGATCTGGGGCTGGTGCGGCAGGCGGAGCCGTACACGCTGAGCTGGCTCGGGCTGTGGGTGGCGCGGCTGATCATCGCCGAGACCGCCGGGCAGGAGATCCCCGTCATGGGGACGCTGGCCGGCGCCGACGCCGCCACACTGCTGCACGGCCTGCGCTCCTACCCCGAGGCCGAGCGGAGCGAGGAGCTGGCGGGCTGGCTGGCCGGCCGCGACCGCGAGCGGGCCGCCGCCGAGATCGCCGGGGCGCTGGCGGGGGTGAGCCCGCTGAGCCGGGCGGTCGGCGTGGAGCTGCTGGAGTCGGGCCTCGGCGAGGAGGGCCGCCGGGCGCTGCGCGGCCTGCTGGAGGAGCCCCGGCTGGGCGCGGTGGTCGCGGCCAGGACGGGCCGCGAGGAACGGCGGCCCACCCCCGACGAGATCGCCTGGGTGCTGGTGGACATGGCGGCGGCGCTGCTGGAGTTCGGCGGCGGCGAGGCGGGAGAGGTGATCGACTCGATCGCCATGGGGATGGACGCGGAGGAGCAGGCGGGCACGATCGCGATCCTCGCCTTCGGCGACCACCCGTGGACGGGACGGGTCCTGCGGGTCGTCATCGACCACCACCCGGACGAGCGCGTCGCGGCCGCGGCCCGCAAGGCCCTGCGCCGCCTGCGCGGCCTCGCCGACATCCGCACCTGACGGGACACGCCTGCGGGAGGCACGACTCTGCGGGGACGGGACTGCGAGGACACGGCTCTGCGGGGACCGGACTGCCAGGCACGGCTGCGGGGACGCAGGCCCGCGGGTGCGGCGGGCGGGGCCGCGGGCGCGGCGGGCGGGGCCGGTAAAGTCGGCTTGATGACGAAGCATACGATCTCCCCGCAGAGCGGCATCCTGGGCGACGGCTTCGGCTGCGACTGCGGCGCGGTGCTGGCCGGGCGGATGGCGGCCGAGTTGCACGCCGCCGAGAACGGCCGGTGCTCGGCCTGCCTCGGCTCGGCGGTGGAGCAGCTGGCCCCCGACCTGACGCGCGGGTGCACGGTCTGCGCGGCGACCGGAGGCCGCAAGGAGCAGATCACCTGGCAGCTCGCCCACACCGAGGCCGAGGAGCTGATCACGATGACCGTGGTGCGCGGCATCGTGGCGGGGTTCGACGGGCCGTTCCATCTGTCGGAGATCGCCGACACGGTGCGGGCCGGGTTCGGGCTGCCCGCCGGGCGGCTGCCGGTGGGGCCGCGGGTGCGCGACCTGCTGCTCCAGCTCCAGGCGGCGGGCGAGGTCGCCATGCTGTCGGCCCCCGACGAGCTGCTGGGCACCGACCAGGTGCTCTACCGCGACCCCCAGTGGCAACGCACCCGCACCCTCGGCCTCTGACCCACGCCACCCGCCCGGCAGATCAGAAACAGCCCGCCACCCGCCCAGCGGGGTCAGGGGCGGCAGAGGATCTCGCCGTGCAGGACGGAGAGCCAGGCGTCGTCTGCGGCGGCCCATTCCCGCCAGCCGGCGGCCATGCGCTCCAGGTCGGACTCGGTGGCCGCACCCGTGGCGAGCGCCTGCTCGGCCAGCGCCGACCGCCGGACGCGGTCGGCCCACATGCCGCCCCACCACGCGCGGTCCTCGGGGGTGGCGAAGCACCAGGTGGAGGAGGTGGCGGTGACCTCCTGGAAGCCGGCGGCGCGGGCCCAGGACAGCAGGCGCCGCCCGGCGTCCGGCTCGCCGCCGTTCGCGCGGGCGAGGCGCTGGTAGAGGGCCATCCAGTCGTCCAGCGCGGGCAGGCGCGGGTACCAGGCGAAGGCCGAGTAGTCGCTGTCCCTGGCCGCGACGTACCCGCCGGGCTTGGTCACCCGGCGCATCTCGCGCAGCGCCCGCACCGGGTCGCCCACGTGCTGGAGCACCTGGTGGGCGTGGACCAGGCAGAAGGTGTCGTCGGGGAAGTCGAGCGCGTGCGCGTCGGCGACGGCGAAGTCCACGTTGCCCAGCCCGCGCGCGCCGATCTCGGCCCTGGCCAGCGCCAGCGCGTCCTCGGTCACCTCCGACGCCGTCACGTGGGCCACCAGCGCGGCCAGGTCCGCGGTGATCGTGCCGGGCCCGCTGCCCACGTCGAGGACCTTCATCGCGGGCCGCAGGTGCGGCAGCAGGTAGGCGGCCGAGTTCGCCGCCGTGCGCCACCGGTGCGAGCGCAGGACGGACTCGTGGTGCCCATGGGTGTAGACGGCGTCCATCGAAAGACTCCTTCACGACGATGTGTGCTCCGACCCTAGCGCGAGTCTCATCTATCGAGAGGATGTGTCTTTCCATATGAGACGGCGTCGTACGTCCGGCGGCGCTCATAGACTGGTCGCGGCAATGTCCTGGCAAAAGGAAGGCGTGGTCGTGGGAGAGGTCCGGCCGATCGTGCACGTGGGCGATCCGGTGCTGCACAATCCGTGCGAGCCGGTCACCCGGTTCGACGGCGAGCTGGCGGCGCTGGTCGACGACATGTTCGCGAGCATGTACGCGGCCGAGGGCGTGGGCCTGGCCGCCAACCAGATCGGCGTGCCGCTGCGCGTGTTCGTCTACGACTGCCCCGACGCCGAGGGCGTCGGCCACAAGGGCGTCGTGGTCAACCCGGCCCTGGAGCTGCCCGGCCTCGGCGAGCGCCGCCTCGACCCCGACGACGAGGGCTGCCTGTCGGTGCCCGGCCAGTTCGCCCCGCTCCCCCGGCCCGACCACGCCACCGTCCACGGCTTCGACGCCGAGGGGCGGCCGGTCACGGTCGAGGGCACCGGCCTGCTGGCCCGCTGCCTCCAGCACGAGACCGACCACCTCGACGGCTACCTGTACATCGACCGCCTGCCGGCCAAACGCCGCAAGCAGGTGTTGGCAGCCTACGAGCAGACCATGGCCGCTAAAGCGGACATTTCTCCGCTATAGTGGAGGAATGCAAGGTGAAGGCGTACTGTCCAGCGGGCTGTCCCTGGCCGAGCTGGGCGGGCGCATCCGCGCCGAGCGGCGCGGGCGCGGGTTCTCCGTCGAGCGTCTGGCCGAGCTGAGCGGCATCAGCCGGAGCATGGTCTCCGACGTAGAGCGCGGCGCGAAGTCGCCGACCGTGCTGGTGCTCGACCGGCTGGCCACGGCCCTCGGCACGTCGATCTCCCGGCTGCTCGACGAACCGGCGCGCGAGGACGTGCGCGTGCTGCGGCACGACCGGCAGCGGGTGCTGCGCGACCCGTCCGGCTGGGAACGGCGGGTGTTGTCGCCGGTGCTGGCCGACGTGGAGTTCGAGTTCATGCGGACCACGATCGGCCCCGGCGTGGACGCGGGCGAGTTCGCCCCGCACGCCCCGGGCTCGCGCGAGTACCTGGCCGTCGAGCGCGGCACGCTGCGCCTGACGATCGACGACCGGCCGTACGAGCTGGCGGCCGGCGACTCGGCCGCCTACCCCGGCGACCACCGCCACGCCTTCGCCAACGACGGGGCCGCCGACTGCGTCTTCTACCTGGCCATGGAGCTGAGTGGCGGCGGCCACCACGAGACCTGGAGGGAATCCCCGCATGGATGAGCTGCGCCGCGCCGGCGTCAGGGCGGCCGAGATCGCGGCCGCCCATCTGGAGGGCGTCCCGGCCGGGCCGGTGTGGCGGCCGGTGCCCGCCGCCGAGCGCGCCTGGCTGGGCGAGCTGCCGCTGCCCGACACCGGGCGTCCGCTCGACGCGCTGCTCGACGACGTGGGCGCCCATGTGCTGCCGTACCCGATGGGCAACGGGCATCCGCGCTTCTTCGGCTGGGTGAACTCGCCGCCCTCCCCCGCCGGCGTGCTCGTCGAACCGCTGGCCGCCGCGCTCAACCCGAGCTGCGCGGGCGGCGACCACGCGGGCCCGCTGCTGGAGCGTACGGTGGTGCGCTGGCTGGCCGAGCTGGTCGGCTTCCCCCACCCGCCCGGCGGCGGCCTGCTGACCAGCGGCGCGTCGATGGCCACGATCGTCTGCCTGGCCACGGCCCGGCAGCACGCCGCGCTCGCCGACGGGTGGGACGCCCGCGAGGAGGGCCTGCACGACCGCCCGCCCATGATCATGTATGTCACCGAGGAGGGCCACAGCTGCCTGCACAAGGCGGCCCAGCTGCTCGGCCTCGGCGCCCGGAACGTCCGCAAGGTGCCGGTGGACGCCTCCTTCCGCATGGACGTCGGCGCGCTGCGCACGATGATCGCCGACGACCTGGCGGCGGGCCTGCGGCCGTTCTGCGTGGCGGGCAGCGCGGGCACCGTCAACTCCGGCGCGGTCGATCCGCTCGACGCCATCGCCGACGTGGCCGCCGAGCACGGACTGTGGTTCCACGTGGACGGCGCCTACGGCGCGCTCGGCCTGCTCGACGCGCGCTCGGCGCCCGCCTACGCGGGGCTGGACCGGGCCGACTCGCTGGCCCTGGACCCGCACAAGTGGCTCGGCGTCCCGGTCGGCTGCGGCTGCGCGCTGCTGCGCGACCCGGCCGCCGCGCGGGCCGCCTTCAGCCTGGTGCCGTCGTACCTGATCGACGACAACGCCGACGACCTGGGCTGGTTCGCCGAGTACGGGCCCGAGCAGACCCGTCCGTTCCGGGCGCTGAAGACCTGGGCGACGCTGTCGTACCTGGGCAGGGAGGGCGTCACGCGCCTGGTCGAGCACACCGGCGGCCTGGCGCGCACGCTGGCCGCCATGGTCGAGCAGGCCCCGGACTTCGAGCTGCTCGCACCGGTCGCCACCTCCATCACGGCCTTCCGCCACACGCCCGCGACGGCCGGACCCGGCGGGCTCGACGCGCTCAACCGGGCCCTGCCGGGCGCGGTCCAGGCGCGCGGCAACGCCTTCCTCACCGGCACCCGCCTGGGCGGCCGGGACGCGCTGCGGGCCTGCTTCCTGCATCCCGACACCACCGAGGACGACCTGGCGATCCTGCTGGAGGAGATCCGCCTGGCGGCGAAGACGCTCTGAGGCCCGGTAAAGGGCTTCTCCGCGGACGTACCGGACACGCATGGCCGGACGCCGGGATCCGACAAAGCCCTGTGAGCTCTCCCCCGGCCCGGGTAGTAAGCGGCCGGGACGTGAGCAATCAGGAGGATCCCATGGCAGAGACCGTGGCAGACGTGATGACTTCCCACCCGGCGACGGTCGAGTGCGACCAGCCGGTGTCGGCCGCCGCGGCGCTCATGCGCGACAACGACGCGGGCGCGGTGATCGTCAACGAGAACGGGCGCATGAAGGGCATCGTCACCGACCGGGACATCACGATCCGGGTGGTGGCCGCCGAGCGGGGGCCGGAGACGCCGGTCAGGGAGGCGTGCAGCCCGTCGGTCGAGGCGGTCGGGCCCGACACGAGCATCGACCAGGCCGTGCAGATCATGCGCTCGCACGCCGTGCGCCGCCTTCCGGTCGTCGAGGACGGCCGTCCCGTCGGCATCGTGAGCCTGGGCGACCTGGCGGTGGAGCGCGACCCGGACTCCGCGCTCGCTGACATCTCGTCCGCGGAGGGCAACCGCTAACGTGGCTGTGTGATCACCGTCGAGGACGTCCGGCGCTTCGCGCGCACCCTTCCGCGCTCGTCCGAGCACCTGATCCGGGACCGCGTCAAGTTCCGCGTCGGAAAGATCGTCTACGTGGCGTTCTCGCGGGACGAGACGCTGATGGGCTTCGGGTTCCCGAAGGAGGAACGCGAGGCCCTGGTGGCGGCCGAGCCGGACAAGTTCCTCATGCCCGGCGAGTCCGATCTGCGCTTCAACTGGGTGGTCGCCCGCATGGACGCCCTCGACGCGGCGGAGATGCGGGAGCTGGTGCTGGAGGCGTGGCGCATGTGCGTCCCCAAGAAGGTCCGCCTGGAACAGCAACTCCAGACCGGCCCCTGACCCGTTCCGCCGCGGCTACGACACCGACCGATGGAGGGCCGCGGTCAGGTCGGTGACGCGCTTGACCGAGCCGCTCCACGCGCTGCCCGCCGGATGGGCGGTGAGCACCGCCATGACCAGGCGGTCGCCGGCGCCGGCCAGGCCCGTCGTGTGCAGCACGGGCCGGCCGTAGTCGGGCACGCCCGAGCCGGTCGCGCGCTGCGCGATCCACGAGACGGGCGCGGCCAGGGCCTTGGGGTCGCACCTGCCGGGCGGCGTCGCGCCGAACCCCGACCAGCCCTGCTTGACCGCCCACGGCCTCGGCACCGCGCGCGGGATGCCGAAGGTCTGGTCGAAGCCGTCGGTGCCGCACGGAGTGGAGGCGCGCAGGTGGCCGAGGACGAGGTCGCGCACCCGGGCGTCGGCGGTGTCCAGCAGGTAGCGGTAGGTGCGGACGACGTCGTACGCGCTGAGCGAGGTGTAGCCCCAGAAGCCGGGCTTGGACGCGGGCGGCGGGGTGGTGTCGGCCAGACCGAGCCGGCGGGCGGTCCGGACGATGATCTGCCCCTTGCCGTCGCGGTCCCAGAACGCCGAGGCGGCGTCGTCGTCGCTGGAGCGCAGCATGATCTTCAGCAGCCGGGCGTCGGCCGGGGGCACGCTCTTGCGCCGCTCCAGGTAGTCGATCGCGATGAGGATCTTGACGACCGACGCCGAGCGGAACTTGCGGTGGGCGTTCCGGACGGCGACGATCTTGCCCGCCTTCCTGTCGAACACCACCCAGGCCGCCGTGGTGCCAGGGGGCACCTGGATCGGGCGGGCGACGGCGGCGTGGGCGGGCGTGGCCAGGGCGACGACGGGGACGACCGCCGCCGCGGCGGCCAGAGGCTTCATTCGCACCCGCCTATAACTACCAGATTGTGGCGTCCACCCCTTGACCGTCCAACGAAAGCGGGTATAAACACAGGAGAAACCAACCAGAAACGGCGGTGAACCAACATCATGTACGCCGAGGAGCGGCAGCAGGAGATCCTCCGCAGAGCGCGGGACGCGGGCCGCGTCGACGTGGTGCGGCTGGCCGCCGAGCTCGACGTGACCACCGAGACGATCCGCCGCGACCTGACCGCGCTGGAGCGGGCGGGCGTGCTGCGCCGGGTGCACGGCGGCGCGATCCCCGTGGAGCGCCTGGGGTTCGAGCCCGCGCTGGCCGCCCGCGACGAGGTGATGACCGCGGAGAAGGAGCGCATCGCCAAGGCGGCCCTGGCCGAGCTGCCCGAGGACGGCTCGGTCATCATCGACGCCGGCACCACCACCGGCCGCCTGGTCCAGGCGCTGCCCGCCGACCGCGAGCTCACCGTGATCGTCAACTCGCCGCCGCTGGCCACCGTCCTGGCCTCGCGGGCCAACCTCCAGGTGATCGTGCTGGGCGGGCGGCTGCGCGGCAAGACGCTGGCCACGGTCGACGACTGGGCGCTGCGCCCGCTGGCCCACCTCAACGTCGACGTCGCGTTCATGGGCGCCAACGGCTGCTCGCCCGCCCGGGGCCTGACCACGCCCGACCCGGCCGAGGCGGCGATCAAGCGGGCCATGGTCCGGGCCGCGCAGCGCAGCGTGCTGCTGGCCGACCACACCAAGTTCGGCAACACCTACCTGGCCACGTTCGCCGAGCTGGGCGAGATCGACGTGGTGATCACCGACGCCGGGATCGACCCGGCGCTGGCCGCCGACGTCGCCGCGGCCGGGCCGGAGGTGATCCGCGCGTGATCCTCACGTTGACGCTCAACCCGAGCCTCGACCGCACGATCGAGATCGCCGCCCTGGCCAGGGGCGCGGTGATCCGGGCCGCGCGGGCCCGGCTCGACCCGGGCGGCAAGGGCGTCAACGTCTCGCGGGCGCTGCTGGCCAACGGCGTCGCCGCCCGCGCCGTGCTGCCCTTCGCCGGGGACGAGGGCGCGCAGCTCGTCCGCCTGCTGGCCGCCGAGGGCCTGGACATGGTCACCGTCCCCGTGGCGGGCACGACCCGGTCCAACGTCACGCTCGCCGAGCCCGACGGCACGGTCACCAAGATCAACGAGCCGGGGCCCGCGTTGTCGGCGGCCGAGCTGGACACGATCGCCGAGACCGTGCTGGCCGCGGCACGGGAGGCGGACTGGGTGGTGGCCTCGGGCAGCCTGCCGCCCGGCGCGCCCGCCGACGTCTACGCCCGGCTGAGCCGCCGCTTCGCCGCCGCGGGCCTGCACGTCGCCGTGGACACCAGCGGCCCGGCTCTCGCCCGTGCGCTGGAGGCCGGTCCGGCGCTGGTCAAGCCCAACCTCGACGAGCTGGCCGCGGTGACCGGCCGACCGTTGCGCCGGGTCGGCGACGTGGTCGAGGCGGCGGCCGGGCTGCGCGCCGCGGGCGCCCGCACGGTGCTGGCCAGCCTCGGGGCCGACGGCGCCGTCCTCGTCCAGGACGACGGCGTCTGGTACGGCGAGGCCGCGGTCACCGGGCCGCGCAGCTCCGTCGGCGCCGGCGACGCCATGCTGGCCGGGTTCCTGGCCGCGGGCGGGCACGGCGTCCCCGCCCTGGCCGAGGCGCTGGCCTGGGGCGCGGCGGCGGTCCGGCTGCCCGGCAGCAGGATGCCCGGCCCCGCCGACATCGACCGCGCCGGGGTGCGCACGGGAGCCCCCGACCCGGCCCGCCCGCTCACCGTCCCGCACGCGCCGCCCGTCCCGGAGCCGGTCGCCCCCTCACCGCACGGCTGATCCACTGCTCATCCCCCCGAAGGAGCACGTCCATGGCCGACAGTTACACCCCTCCGGTCTACGGCACCGGAGTCAAGGCCACCATCCAGCGTCTAGGCGGCCATCTGGCCGGGATGATCATGCCGAACATCGGCGCGTTCATCGCCTGGGGCCTGATCACCGCGCTGTTCATCCCCACCGGCTGGCTGCCGGACAAGGAGCTGGCCGCGCTGGTCGACCCGGTCATCAAGGCCCTGCTGCCGATCCTCATCGCCTACACCGGCGGCCGCATGGTCCATGGGCAGCGCGGCGCGGTCGTCGGCGCGGTGGCGGCGATGGGCGTGGTCGTGGGCTCGGACATCCCGATGTTCCTGGGCGCGATGATCGTCGGCCCGCTCGCCGCCGTGATCCTGAAATATGTGGACAAGTTCACTGAGCAGCGGACCCGGGCCGGGTTCGAGATGCTGGTGGACAACTTCACCGCCGGCATCGTGGGCGCCGCGATGGCCGTGGCCGGGGTGCTGGGCATCGGGCCGGTCGTCCGGGTGGTCACCGACGCGGCGGGCCAGGCGGTCGAGTGGCTGATCACCAACAACCTGCTGCCGGTGGCCTCGGTGCTGATCGAGCCGGCCAAGGTGCTGTTCCTGAACAACGCGGTCAACCACGGCGTGCTGGGGCCGCTGGGGGTGGCCGAGGCGGTGCGGCAGGGCAAGTCGATCCTGTTCATGCTGGAGTCGAACCCCGGCCCCGGGCTCGGGCTGCTGGTGGCGTACCTGCTGTTCGGGCCGCGTCCGCTGCGGCCGAGCACGCCCGCCGCGATGATCATCCACTTCTTCGGCGGCATCCACGAGATCTACTTCCCGTACGTGCTGATGAAGCCGCGGCTCATCCTGGCCGTCATCGCGGGCGGCGCGGCCGGCGTGTTCACCTTCATGATCACCGGCGCGGGCCTGGTCGCCACGCCCTCCCCCGGCAGCATCTTCGCCTACCTCGCGGTGACGCCGCGCGGCGGCTGGCTCGGCTCGATCGCCGGGATCGCGGTGGCCACGGCCGTGTCGTTCGCCGTCGCCGCCGTGCTGCTGGGCTTCGGCCGGGGCGAGAAGGAGCCGGCGCCGGACGTCCCCGGCCCGCAGGACGCCGTCGCGGACCCGCCGGCGCCCGAACCCGCGAGCCCCGAGCCCGTCAGCACCGAACCCGCGAGCCCCGAGCCCGCGAACACCCGACCCGTCAGGACCGAACCCGTCAGCAAGGAGGCGTGAGCCGTGGCCGGCATCGACAGCAAGGACATCCACAAGATCGTCGTGGCCTGCGACGCGGGCATGGGCAGCAGCGTCATGCTCGCCTCACAGCTCCGCAAGCAGCTCAAGGAGAGCGGCGTCACCGTCGAGCACACTCCGGTGAACTCCATCCCCGCCGACGCCGACGTCGTCGTGTGCCACTCCGGGCTGGCCGCCCGGGCCAGGGCCGCCGCGCCGGGCAAGGCGCTGGTGTCCTTCCAGGTCTTCCTCGGCGACCCGGCGGTGACCGCGCTGGTGAACACCATCAGCAACGGCGGCGCCGTCGATGCGTGAGGACCTGCTCGACGCGCGGGCCATCCTGCTGCACGAGAGCGCGGCCTCGCGGGAGGAGGCCGTCCGCCGGTGCGGGCGGGTGCTGGTGGAGGTGGGAGCGGTCGCGGAGCCGTACGTCGAGGCGATGCTCGAACGCGAGCGCACGATCTCCACCTACGTCGGCGAGGGGGTGGCCGTCCCGCACGGCACGGCCGCCTCCAAGCGGGACGTCACGCGCGACGCGATCTGCGTCGTGCGCTTCCCCGGCGGGATCGACTGGGACGGCGAGCGCGTCACGCTGTGCGTGGGCATCGCCGCCGCCGGCGACGGGCACGTGCCGCTGCTGGCGGCGCTGGCCGAGATCCTGCTCGACCCCGACCGGGCCAGGGCGTTGCGCGAGGCGACGGAGCCGGGCCAGGTGCTGAAGGAGCTGACGTGAAGGTAGCCAGGTTCCACGCCCCGGGCGACATCAGGATCGAGGACGCGCCGGAGCCGCAGGCCGGGCCGGGCGAGCTGAAGATCCGGGTGCGCAACTGCTCGACCTGCGGCACCGACGCCAAGATCTTCCGGTACGGCCACCACCACATCAGGCCGCCGCGCGTGATGGGCCACGAGATCGCCGGCGAGGTCGTGGGCACCGGGGCGCGGGTGCAGGTGATCGCCGCCATCCCGTGCGGGACGTGCGCGGAGTGCCGCCGGGGCCGCCTGACCGTCTGCCCGCGCCAGGAGTCGATGGGCTACCACTACGACGGCGGCTTCGCCGAGTACGTGGTCGTCCCGGCCAAGGTGCTGGCGGTGAACGGCGTCAACCCCGTTCCGGACGGCGTCGGGTTCGCCGAGGCGTCGGTGGCCGAGCCGCTGGCCTGCGTGCTCAACGGCCAGTCGCTGGCCGGGGTGGGCGCGGGCGACGACGTCGTGGTGATGGGCGCGGGCCCGATCGGCTGCCTGCACGTACGGCTGGCGCGGGCGCGCGGCGCGTCCCGGGTCTTCCTGGTGGACGTCAACGCCGACCGGCTGGCGATGGCGGCCGAGCTGGTGCGTCCCGACGCGGTGATCGACTCCGACGCCGTCGGGCAGGTGCTCAAGCTGACCGGTGGCCGCGGCGCCGACGTCGTGATCACCGCGGCGGCCTCCGGCGCGGCCCAGGAGCAGGCGGTCCGTATGGCCGCCCGGCAGGGCCGCGTGAGCTTCTTCGGGGGGCTGCCGAAGGACGACCCGGTCATCGCGCTCGACGCCAACCTGGTCCACTACCGGGAGCTGACCATCGTGGGCGCGAACGGCTCCAGCCCCGCGCACAACGCCGAGGCCCTGCGCCTGGTGGCCGAGGGCGCCGTCGTGGTGTCCGACCTGATCACCCACCGGCTGCCGCTGCCCCGGGTGCTCGACGGGATCGACCTCGTCAGCACGGGCAAGGCGATCAAGGTGACGATAGAACCCTGAAGGAGGTTGGCGATGGCGAGTCGAACGGTGGCCGTGGCCTGCGCCGGCGGCCTGCACGCGCGTCCGGCGAAGGTGTTCGTGCGGGAGGCGGCCCGGCTCGGGGTGCCGGTGCGGGTGCGGCTCGGCGAGCGGTCGGTGCCGGCCGGCAGCATGCTGGGGGTGTTGTCGCTGGGCGCGGCGCAGGGCACGGTGGTGACGCTGGAGGCCGAGGGCGCGGGGGCCGAGGAGGCGCTCGACGCGCTGGCCGCCCTGCTGTCCCGCGACCTCGACGCCGTCCCCGCGCCCGGCGCGGCGGAAGCGGCGGCTGGGACCGCAAGCGGGGCGGCGGCCGGGGCCGGTGAGGCGCTCGATGGCTGAGGCGACGCTGAAGGGGGTGGGGGTCAGCCAGGGCCGCACCGCCGGGCCCGTGGTGCGGATGGCGGCCCCGCCGGTGCTGCCCGCACCCCGCCGGGTCACCGACCCCGTCGCCGAGACGGCCGCCGCCGCGAAGGCGCTCGACGCCCTCGCCGCCGACCTGGAACGCCGGGCCGCCCACGCCGGCGCCGAAGGGGCCGAGATCCTGGAGGCGCTGGCCATGATGGCCGCCGACCCGGAGCTGCGCGAGCAGGCCGAGGCGCACGTGCGCGACGACGGCCTGGACGCCCCCCACGCCCTGGACGCCGCCTTCTCCGCGCACCAGGAGGCCCTGGCCGCACTCGGCGGCTACCTCGCCGAGCGGGCCGCCGACCTCGACGACCTCAGGTCCCGCGCGGTGGCCGCCGCCCTGGGCCTGCCCATGCCGGGCGTGCCCGACCCCGGCCATCCGTTCGTGCTGGTGGCCGCGGACCTGTCGCCCGCCGACACCGTCGGCCTGGGCCCCCGGGTGCTGGCGCTGGTCACCGAGCGCGGCGGGCCCACCAGCCACACCGCCATCCTGGCCCGCGGCCGCGGCCTGCCCGCCGTGGTGGCCTGCGCGGGCGTCACGGACGTCCCCGACGGGACGCTGGTCGGCGTGGACGGCGTCACCGGCGAGGTCACGGTCGGCCTCACCGGCGAGGAGGCCGATCGCGTACGCGAGTCCGACCGGCGCGACCGCGAGCGGCTGGCGGCCAGCGCCGGGCCGGGCAGGACGGCCGACGGCCACCCGGTGAGGCTGTTGCACAACATCGGCTCGGCCGCGGACCTGCGGCCGGGCGCGGAGGGCGTGGGCCTGTTCCGCACCGAGTTCCTGTTCCTCGACCGCAGGCGGCCGCCGTCCCACGAGGAGCAGGTCACCGCGTACGCGGAGGTGTTCGCGGAGGTGTTCGCCACGGGCGGGCCGGTGACCGTGCGCACGCTCGACGCCGGCACCGACAAGCCGCTGCCCTTCCTCGGCCTGCCGGCCGAGCCCAACCCGGCGCTGGGCGTGCGCGGCCTGCGCGTCGACCGGGTGCTGCCCGGCGTCCTGGACGCCCAGCTCGACGCCATCGCCGAGGCCGCCCGCGCCACGGGCGCCGACGTGCGGGTGATGGCCCCGATGGTGACCACGGCGCGCGAGGCCGCCGACTTCGCCCGCCGCGTGCGCGCCCGCGGCCTCGCCCGCGCGGGCGTGATGGTCGAGGTGCCCGCCGCCGCCCTCCAGGCCGACGAGCTGCTGGCCGAGGTGGACTTCCTCAGCGTCGGCACCAACGATCTGGCCCAGTACACCTTCGCCGCCGACCGGCAGCATCCCGGCCTGTCCGACCTGCTCGACCCGGCTCAGCCCGCCCTGCTGCGGCTGGTCGGCATGTGCGCCGAGGCCGGGCTGCGGGCGGGCAAGCCGGTCGGGGTGTGCGGCGAGGCCGCCGGCGACCCGGCGGTCGCGCCGCTGCTGGTGGGGCTCGGGGTGTCCAGCCTGTCGATGGCCCCGGTGTGCGTGCCCGTCGTCCGCGAGGCGCTGGCGGCCCTCACCCTGGAGGAGTGCCGGGAGCGCGCGCGCCTGCCGCGGCGCTGACCGGTCAGCCGACCGGCTCGGGGTTGTGGGCCCTGAGCCGGAGCCGGTCGTCCTCGACGTCCACGGTGACCTTGCCGCCCTCGGCCACCTCGCCGGTCAGCAGCATCGTGGACAGGCGGTTGTCCAGTTCCCGCTGCACGGTCCGGCGCAGCGGGCGGGCGCCGAACTCGGGCTGGTAGCCGCGCCGGGCCAGCCAGTCCTTGGCCTCGTCGGTGACCTCCAGGGTGACGTTCTGGCCGCGCAGCCGCTGCCGGGTGCGCTCCAGCAGCAGGTCCACGATCTGGCGCAGCTGCTCGCGTTCCAGCCGCTTGAAGACGATCACCTCGTCGATGCGGTTGAGCAGCTCGGGGCGCAGGGAGTGGCGCAGCAGGTCCATGAGCTCGTCCTGCAGGCGCGGGGTGTCGCCCTCGGCGTCCAGGATGAGCTGGGCGCCGATGTTGCTGGTCATGATGACGATGGTGTTGGTGAAGTCGACCGTGCGGCCCTGGCCGTCGGTCAGGCGTCCGTCGTCGAGCATCTGGAGCAGGATGTTCATGACGTCGGGGTGGGCCTTCTCGATCTCGTCGAGCAGGATGACGCCGTGCGGGCGGCGGCGGACGGCCTCGGTGAGCTGGCCGGCCTCCTCGTAGCCGACGTACCCGGGGGGCGCGCCGATCAGGCGGGAGACGGTGTGCCGCTCCTGGAACTCGCTCATGTCGATGCGCACCATGTGGTCCTCGCCGCCGAACAGCGCGGCGGCCAGCGCCCTGGCCAGCTCGGTCTTGCCGACGCCGGTCGGGCCGAGGAACAGGAAGCTGCCGATGGGCCGGTTGGGGTCCGACAGGCCCGCCCTGGCCCTGCGTACCGCCTCGGCGATGGCGGTGACGGCCTCGTCCTGGCCGATGACCCGCTCGTGCAGGTGCTCCTCCAGCCGCATCAGCCGCTCGCGCTCCTGCTCGGTGAGCTGGGTGACGGGGATGCCGGTACGCCGGGAGACGACCTCGGCGATGTCCTCCACCATGACCTGCGGGACGGTGTCGTGGCCCTGCCGGGCGCGGTCCAGCTCGGGACGGAGCTTGTCGATCTGGACGGTGAGCTCCTTGGCCCGGTCGAAGTCGTCGGAGGTGACCGCCTGGTCCTTGTCGCGGCGCAGCGACTCCAGGCGTTCCTCCAGCTCGCGCACGTCGCTGCCGGGGGTGCGCGAGCGCAGCCGGACCCGGGCCGAGGCCTGGTCCATCAGGTCGATGGCCTTGTCGGGCAGGAAACGGTCGGAGATGTAGCGGGCCGAGAGGTTGGCGGCGGCGTCCAGGGCCTCGTCGGTGATGCGGACCTGGTGGTGGGCCTCGTAGGCGTCGCGCAGCCCGGCCAGGATCTCGACCGTCTGCTCGACGGTGGGCTCGCTGACCAGGATGGGCTGGAAACGGCGTTCGAGCGCGGCGTCCTTCTCGATGTTCTTGCGGTACTCGTCGATCGTGGTGGCGGCGATGACGTGCAGCTCGCCGCGGGCCAGGGCGGGTTTGAGGATGTTGGCCGCGTCCATGCCGCCCTCGGCCGAGCCGGCGCCGACCAGGGTGTGCACCTCGTCGATGAAGACGATGGTCTCGTCGGCGTGCGCGCGCACCTCGTCGATGACCTTCTTGATGCGCTCCTCGAACTCGCCCCGGTACTTGGACCCGGCGACCATGCCGGTCAGGTCGAGCGCGACGACGCGGCGGTCCTTGAGCGTGTCGGGCACGCTGCCGTTGACGATGCGCTGGGCGATGCCCTCGACGATGGCGGTCTTGCCGACGCCGGGCTCGCCGATCAGGCACGGGTTGTTCTTGGTGCGCCGCGAGAGCACCTCGATGGCCTGCTCGATCTCGTCCTCGCGGCCGACGACCGGGTCGATCCTGCCCTGCCTGGCCTCCTCGGTCAGGTCGCGGCCGTACTCGTCGAGCGCGGGGGTGTCCGTGGGCCGCCGCCCGTCGCCGTGCTGCTGGCGGGACGCGCCGGACATGATGGCCTGCTGCAGCTCGTTGGCCGAGACGCCCTGCTCCTGGAGCAGCCGGGCGGCCGCGGAGTCGGGGTTGGCGGCCAGGGCGAGCAGCAGGTGCTCGGGGCCGATGTAGGAGGACTGTAGGGCGCGGGAGATGCGCTGGGCGTCCAGGACGGCGCGTTTGGCCGCCGGGGTGAGCGTGGTGGGCGGCTCGGCGCCGGTGCCGGGTCCGGCCAGGGCGTCGATGCGGTCGCGCAGCCTGCCGAGGTCGACGCCCGCCGCCTGCATCAGCGGGCGGGTGGCGTCGGACTCGGTCAGCGCGTCGAGGACGTCGAGGACGTCCATGTCCTGGGCGCCGCGCTGCCCGGCGACCTCCAGGGCCCGGCTGAGCACCTCCCTGGCCGAGGCGCTGAGCAGCTTGCCCACGTCGACCCGCTGCACGCTGGGACGGGACGGCGGCCAGCCTTCCATCCCGCCGAACACCCGCCCTGTGAGCTCCTCGAACCCCCTGAACGGATCTCCCCCGAAGAACGACCTGAACGGCATGTCGGACATTTGATCTCCCCCTAGTGCATCAGGGGGACATCTAGCCGAAGAAGCCGCAAGTCATAGCCAGCAATCGGCAAAGGGACGCATGACTCAGCGGCTGTTCACTGCGTGGCGATGAGGTCGATGACGGGGGTGTCGCCCGAGACGAGCTCCAGCGTGCGATGCGCGGTGCCCGGGTTCTCCAGCAGCGCCATGACGACGGCGGCCACGTCGTCGCGCGGCACCGAGCCGGGCGGCGCCTCCGGGGCCAGCCGGACCAGGCCCGTGCCGGGCTCGTCGGTCAGGCGGCCGGGGCGCAGGATCGTCCAGGCCAGGCCGTCGCGGGCGCGCAGGTCGTCCTCGGCGGCGGTCTTGGCCTCGATGTAGGCGGCCCAGACCGCGTCGCTGCCCGGCGCGGGCGGGCGGCCGGCGCCCATGGAGGAGATCTGGATGAACCGCCGCACACCGGCCCGCTCGGCGGCGTCGGCCATCAGGACGGACGCGGCCCGGTCGACGGTGTCCTTGCGGGCCGCGCCGCTGCCCGGGCCGGCGCCGGCCGCGAAGATCACGGCGTCGGCGCCGCGCAGGATCTCCGTCACCTCGTCGGCGGTGGCCTGCTCCAGGTCGCACAGCACGGCCTCGGCCCCGGTGGCCTCGACGTCGGCCACGTGCGCGGGGTTGCGCACCAGGCCGACCGCGCCGGACCTGAGCCGCTCGGCCAGCCGCAGCGCGATCTTGCCGTGGCCACCCGCGATGATGATCCGCATGCCCCCCATGGTGTCATGGACGTCATGAACGACTTCCCGCAGGCCCCCACGCCCGCGTTCCTGTTCGACCTGGACGGCACCCTCATCGACAGCGTCTACCAGCACGTCGTCGCCTGGCGGCAGGCGCTGTCCGGGATGGGGATCGACCTGTCGGTGTGGCGCATCCACCGGCGCATTGGCATGAGCGGCGGCCTGTTCGTCAGCGCGCTGCTGCGCGAGACCGGGCTGAAGCTGACCCAGGAGCAGATCGACGAGCTCCAGGTGCACCACGCCGAGGCGTACGAGCAGCAGGTGGACTCGGTCAAGCCGCTGCCCGGCGCGGCCGAGCTGCTCGGCGAGCTGACCGCGCGCGGCGTGCCGTGGGCCATCGCGACCAGCGGCTACGCCCGTACGGCCCGGCTCGCGCTGGGCATGCTGGGCCTGCCGGAGGACACCCCGATGGTCACCCGCGACCAGGTGCGGCGGGCCAAGCCGGACCCGGATCTGTTCCTGGCCGGTGCGGCGCTCGTCCAGGTGGACCCGCTGCATGCGATGGTGGTGGGCGACAGCGTCTGGGATCTGCTGGCCGCCCGCCGGGCGGGCGCGCTCGGCATCGGGCTGCTGTCCGGTGGATATGGCAGGGACGAGCTCGAACGTGCCGGGGCCTTCCGCGTGTACGCCGATCCGGCGGACATGCTCGCCAGGCTGGACGAGCTCGGCGTGCGCTCCCCGTCCTGAGCGAAGGGGGAATATCTCGCCGAACCTCCCAGCTTGATCGTGCGTATCCCCCACAGAGGAGCATTGAAGATGGACTTGGCAGACATCGGCGTCACCGGCCTGGCCACCATGGGGCGCAACCTGGCCAGGAACCTGGCCAGGCACGGGTACGCCGTCGCCGTGCACAACCGCACGACGGCCCGCACCCAGCAGCTGGTCAGGGAGTTCGGCGGGGAGGGCACGTTCGTGCCGGCCGAGGAGCTGGCCGCCTTCGTGGCGTCGTTGAAGCGGCCGCGCCGGGCGATCATCATGGTGAAGGCGGGTCCGGGCACCGACGCGGTGATCGACCAGCTCGCCGAGCTGATGGAGCCGGGCGACATGATCGTCGACGGTGGCAACGCGCATTTCCAGGACACCCGGCGGCGTGAGGCGGCGCTGCGCGAGCGCGGCATCCATTTCGTCGGCACCGGCATCTCCGGCGGTGAGGAGGGCGCGCTGCTCGGCCCGAGCATCATGCCGGGCGGCTCGAAGGAGTCGTGGGAGGCGCTGGGCCCGATCCTGCAGGACATCTCCGCCAAGGTGGACGGGGTGCCGTGCGCCGTGCACGTCGGCCCCGACGGCGCCGGGCACTTCGTGAAGATGGTGCACAACGGCATCGAGTACTCGGACATGCAGCTCATCGCCGAGTCCTACGACCTGCTGCGCCAGGCCCTGGGGGCGACGCCGGCCGAGCTGGCCGAGGTGTTCAGGGAGTGGAACCGGGGCGACCTGGACTCGTACCTGATCGAGATCACCGCCGAGGTGCTGGAGCAGGTCGACGCGGCCACGGGCAAGCCGTTCGTGGACGTCGTGGTGGACCAGGCCGAGCAGAAGGGCACCGGCCGCTGGACCGTGCAGAGCGCGCTCGACCTGGGCGTGCCGGTGACCGGCATCGCCGAGGCGGTCTTCGCCCGCGCGTTGTCGGGCCATCCGGAGCAGCGCGCCGCCGCCGCGTCGCTGGAGGGCCCGCGGCTGTCCGGCGTCGGCGGCCGCGAGCTGATCGAGGACGTGCGCCAGGCCCTGTACGCGTCCAAGATCGTCGCCTACGCGCAGGGCTTCGACCAGATCGCCGCCGCCTCCGAGGAGTACGGCTGGGACGTCGACCCGGGCGCCATGGCCACCATCTGGCGCGGCGGCTGCATCATCAGGGCCAAGTTCCTCGACCGCATCCGCGCCGCCTACGACGCCGACCGGCGGCTTCCGACGCTGCTGGCCGACCCGACCTTCGCCGCCGCGCTGAACGCCGCGCAGGACGCGTGGCGGCGCGTGGTGACCACGGCCGTGCGCATCGGCGTGCCGACGCCGGGCTTCTCCTCCGCGCTGGCCTACTACGACGGGCTGCGCCGCGACCGCCTGCCGGCCGCGCTGGTGCAGGGGCTGCGCGACTACTTCGGCGCGCACACCTACCACCGGGTGGACCGGGAGGGCGCCTTCCACACCGACTGGTCGGGCGACCGCGACGAGCACCCCGCCTGACCGCCCCCAGGGCTCGGCGGACGGTCAGCCACCGGTCAGGGCGACCGGGTTGGCCACCGCCGTGACCACGCAGAACCCGATCGGCCCGGCCGTGTCGTGCAGGGTGACCTGGCCGGTCGCGACACCGCCGGCGCTGAGGTGGCCGGTGGCCTCGACGCCGATCAGCTCGCCCTCGGGCAGCCGGGCGAGCGTCAGCGTGTAGTCGGCGTTGATGAAGCTGACGCCCGCCGAGCCGACGTTGGCCAGCGGGCTGGCGAAGTCGGCGGCCAGGGCGGCGCGGGTGAGCGGCGACAGCGGCTCGTCGTCCACCAGCGGGTGGGTCTCGCGCAGCCACACCCGGTCGCGCCCGCCCTGCCCCCACTCGGTCAGCTGCCACAGGTCGAACGGCGGCTTCCAGCCCTGCCCCTCGGCCGGGTCGCCGGCGGGCGGCGGCTCGTCCCAGGCGGGCGTGTGCGGCAGCCGGCCGCCGGGCTGCTCGCCCTGCCGGAGCAGCACGGCCGAGGCCCGGCCGATCACGTTCTGTCCGGTGGAGAGCACGGCGTCGGCGACCCGGATCCGCCGTCCGTCCCTGACCAGGGTGGTCTCCACCGTGACCGGCAGCATGGGGCTGTTGCGGAACAGGTCGACGGTGAGCCTGGCGAAGTGCAGGCCGGGCTCGCCGTGCCGCTCCTCCAGGGCGCTCGCCGCCAGGCCGCCGAGCAGGCGGCCGTGGAGCATGTCAGGGGACCAGGGGCTGCGCGCGTGCGGGGCGGGCACGAACTCGCCCTCCTTGCGCGTGAAGAACGCTGACGTGGCCATCACCGAATCATATTCTGGAAGAGAGCAGCCGCCGTCCCAGGGCGTGCAGACGTTCCTTCAGCTCGGCCGGTTCGAGCACCTCGAAGTCGAGGTCGAGGAAGGCCACGGCCACGGCCATCAGGTGCAGGTCGTCGCCGCGCATGGTGAGCACGCAGGTGGCCTCGTCCACCGGCTCGACCTCGCCGCCGACGCGGCCGGCCAGCCGTCCGGCCGGGGCGTGGATCAGGAAGCGGGCCTGGACCGGCCACATCTGGTGGCCGAGGCGGTGCCGCACCCACGCGGCGACGTCGGCCTCCGGCGGCTCGCGGGGGGCGAAGCGCGGGCCGTTGGGCGTGCGCACCTCGATCCGGTCGGCCCGGTACGTGCGCCAGTCGTGGCGGTCGACGTCCCAGCCGACCAGGTACCAGCGGCTGCCCTTGCTGACCAGGCTGTGCGGCTCGGCCTTCCGCAGCGTGACGGCGCCCTCGTGGTCGGTGTAGTCGAAGCGCAGCTGCTCGCGGTCGCGGCAGGCGGCGGTGATGCGGGTCAGCAGCTCGGGGTCGACCGTCGGGCCCTGCCCGCCGACGCGCACGGTGTGCGTCTGCAGGGCGTTGACGCGCTGCCGCAGGCGGGCGGGCAGCACCTGTTCGAGCTTGGCCAGGGCGCGCAGCGAGGTCTCCTCGATGCCGGTCACCGTGCCGCCGGCGGCCGTGCGCAGGCCGACCGCGACCGCCACGGCCTCCTCGTCGTCGAGCAGCAGCGGCGGCAGCTCCGCGCCGGGGCCGAGCCGGTAACCGCCCGCCACCCCCGGCGTGGAGCCCACCGGGTAGCCGAGGCTGCGCAGCCGGTCGATGTCGCGGCGCAGCGTGCGCGGGGCCACGCCGAGCCGTTGCGACAGTTCCGCGCCGGGCCACTCGCGCCGGGTCTGCAGGAGGGAGAGCAGGCGCAGCAGCCGCGCCGAGGTGTCGAGCACGGGTCCATTGTGGCCCGATCCTGGCCGCAATGCTGCCTAGCGTGGGCGGCATGAACCGATTCGTCATCGACATCCCGCAGTCCGCGATCGACGACCTGCGGGCGCGGCTGGCCCGTACGCGCCGGCCGGACGCCCTGGAGGGGGTCGGCTGGTCCTACGGCGTGCCGCCCGAGGCCGTGCGCGAGCTGGCCGCGTACTGGCTGGACGGCTACGACTGGCGGGCGCACGAGGCGCGGCTCAACGAGCTGCCGCAGTTCACGACCGAGATCGACGGCCAGCGCGTGCACTTCGCCCACGTGCGCTCGCCGCGTCCCGGCGCGCTGCCGCTGCTGCTGACGCACGGCTGGCCGAGCACGTTCGCCGACTTCTCCCGCGTGGCCGAGGCGCTCAGCCGCGACTTCCACCTCGTCATCCCGTCCGTGCCCGGGTTCGCCTTCTCCGGCCCCACCACCGAGACCGGCTGGGGCGTGCGCCGGGTCGCCGCCGCCTGGATCGAGCTCATGGACCGCCTCGGCTACGACCGGTACGGCCTCCAGGGCGGCGACTTCGGCTCGCTCGTCTCGCCCACCCTGGCCCGGATGGTCCCCGAGCGGGTGGCGGGCGTGCACCTGAACGCGCTCACGGCGTTCGTCTCCGACGACCTGTCCGGGCTGACCGAGGCCGAGACCGAGCGCGCGCGGCGGATCGAGCGCTGGCACCGCGAGTTCTCGGGGTACGCCGCCATCCAGAGCACCAGGCCGCAGACCCTCGCCTACGCCCTGGCCGACTCGCCGTCCGGCCAGCTCGCCTGGCACCTGGACGCGTTCGCGAGCTGGGGCCAGGACGCCGGCGGGGTCGCCCCCGACGACGTCCTGACCAACGTCACCATCACCTGGCTGACCGGCACCGCCGGCTCCGCCGCGCGCCTGTACCGGGAGAGCGGCGGTGACTGGGCGCCGCCCGCCGAGCCCGGCACGACGCCGACGGCCGTGGCCGTCTTCCCCGGCGACAGCACGGTCCGCCGCTACGCCGAGCGCTCCCACAACGTGGTGCGCTGGTCGGAGCCGGCGCGCGGCGGCCACTACGCCGCCCTGCAGGCCCCCGACCTGCTGGCCGAGGACGTCAGCTCGTTCTTCGCCGAGCTCTAGCCGTTCTGTCGGGCACTTCGTTCTTCGCCGAGCTCTAGCCGTTCTGTCGGGCACTTCGTTCTTCGCCGGGCTCTATCCGGGCATCACGCAGAACGGGTGGCCCTCGGGGTCGAGCAGCACCGTCCAGTCGTCGCCGCCCGGCTGGTGGCCGGGCAGGGAGGCGCCCAGGGCGACCAGCGCCCGCCTGGCCTCCTCGACGTCGGGGACGGTGAGGTCGAGGTGCACGTGCTTGCCGTCGTTGGGCCAGCCCGGGCCCTGGTAGCCGTCGATCCGCTGGAAGGCCAGCGGCACGGGGCCGCCGGTGACGGTGGCGTAGCCGGGGTCGGAGTCGCCGACCTGCCAGCCGGTCGCCTTGGCATAGAAGCCCGCCAGGGCGACGGGGTCGGCGCAGTCGAAAACAATGGAGGAAATCACTGTCGTCATGCCCCCACCCTTGCCGGTGCCACCCCCCAAGGTCTTGAACATCCTTGCACCCCCGCACACACCGCCACCCCTCCGCCGCGCCCTCGCCCTCCGCCCGCGACACACCGCGCCCCTTCCGCCGCGCACCTCATCGCCCGGCCCCATGTCTCCGCGTCCCATGTCTCCGCCGCGTCCCCGCCGACGCCGCACCCCCGAAGGGGCCGGACGGGCCCGTAAGGCCCAAGGCCCTGGCGGGGGAGATTGTCGGTGGTGGGGCGTAGCGTTCGGCGGGTGCGATCCTCCAAGCCGCTGGCCCGTGGGAAGGGCTTCACCCTCGACCTGGTGACCTGCGCCGACGACCACCGCGGCTGGTCGCGTCCCGAGGTGGGCCGGGCCCACCGCATGGTGCTGGTCCACCGCGGCGCGTTCCGCCGCATGGCCGACGGCCGCAAGGCCGCCGTCGACCCGACGATGGCCTACCTCGGCGCCCCCGGCGAGGAGGAACGCTTCGCCCACCCGGCGGGCGGCGACGTCTGCACCTCCCTCTCCCTGTCCCCCGCCCTCTGGCGCACGCTCGCGGGCGACGCCACCCGCCTCGCCCGCTCCACGGTCTACGTCGACGCCCGCCTCGAACTCGCGCACCGCCGCCTGTTGGCCACCGCCCGCGCGGGAGACCCCGACTTCGCCCTGGTCGAATCCCTGCTGTCGCTGACCGGCGCCACCCTCACCCAGCTGGCCGGCCCCACCACCCCGGCCGCCGCAGAGGGGGCGGCCGTGGCACGCCGGCCCGCCCCGTCCCCCGCCCGCTCCACCGCGGCCATCGCCGACGCCGCCCGCGAGGCGATCTCGGCCGATCATCCGGCGGCCGCCGGGCTGTTGCCGCTGGCGGAGCTGCTGGCCGTCTCCCCCTACCGGCTCAGCCGGGCCTTCACCCGCGAGCTGGGCGTCTCGCTGACCCACTACCGCAACCGGGTGCGCGTGAGCCGGGCGCTCGACCGGCTGGAGAGCGGCGAGACCGGCCTGGCCGCGCTCGCCGCCGACCTCGGGTTCGCCGACCAGGCCCACCTGACCCGTACGATCCGCCGCCACGTCGGCCACACCCCGACGGTCCTGCGCCGCCTGCTGACCTCCCCCGCTCCCCTCGGGCGGGTGGATTTCGGGTCGCCTGCCACCGTAAGCTCCCCCAATGCGTGATGCAGGTGAGGACCCCCGGCCCGCCCGGGGCGTCGTACGCGAGGTCCACTCGCTCAACGGTCCCGTCACTCTGGCCTACTCCCCCGACCTCGACGGCCTGGCCGATCCGGGGGAGATCGTGTGGGCGTGGGTGCCGTACGAGGAGGATCCGTCGCGGGGCAAGGACCGGCCGCTGCTGGTCGTGGGCCGTACCGGGCGCAGGCTGCTCGGCATGATGTTGTCGAGCAAGGGCGACGACGGCTCCGACTGGCTGGAGATCGGCGCGTGGGGCCGCGACGGGCGGGTGTCGTACCTGCGGCTCGACCGGGTCTTCGTGCTGGACGAGGGCGACATCCGCCGCGAGGGCGCGGTGCTCGACGGCGACCGGTTCGCCCGGGTGGCCTCCGTCCTGATGCAGACGCACGGGTGGGGCGTGGGCTGACCCGCGTGCGGCCCGGTCATCCCCGCACCGGTGCGCTCCCGCAGCGGTGGGCAGTCCTGTAGCCCCCGGGGATGGGCGTGAGGGAGTATCCGGATGGTAAGCGCACGATCCGGTCATCGTCCGAGATCGCCCGCGCCTGCGATCATGGGTGCATGCGTGTTGTGGTGATCGGCAGCGGGATCGTCGGGGCGAGCGCGGCCTACTACCTGAGCGGCCGCGGCGTGGCCGTGACCGTGGTGGACCGCGGCTCCCAGGGCCAGGCGACCCAGGCGGGCGCGGGCATCGTGTGCCCCTGGGTGGACCATCCGGAGGACGACGCCTGGTACCGGCTGACCAGCGAGGGCGCCCGCCACTACCCGAGGCTGGTCGAGGCCCTGGGCGAGGACATCGGCTACGCCAAGGTCGGGGCCCTGCTGGTGGCGGAGGACCCGGTCGATCTCGAACCGGTGCGGGCCCTGCTGCGCCGCCGCTACGCCGACGCGCCCGAGATGGGCGAGGTCACCGACGTGCTGACGCCGTCCGACCTGTTCCCGCCGCTGTCCGACGACCTCAGCGCGCTCCTCGTGCCGGGCGCCGCCCGGGTGGACGGCAGCGCCGTACGCGACGCGCTGCTGCGCGCCGCCGTCGCCCGGGGCGCCGAGGTGCTGCACGGCAGCGCCGTCCTCACCGCCGACGGGCAGGTGCGCCTGCACGCCGCCGACGAGGACATCCCGGCGGGGAACGGGCCGCGGCGGGCCCAGCCGGGGCCGGGAGCCGGCGCGGTGAGCGGCCGGACCACCTCCTGGCGCCAGGCCGCTCCGCTCGCGCCGGACTATCCGCCGTCCGCCACCGGCGACCTGACCGAGAGCCCTCTTGAGGCGTCCGCCGAGGGACCGGTCGGCGCAGCGGGCGACGCTCCCTTCGGCGGCCCTCCGGACGGCTCCCCGGGAGGTCCCGCCCCGGCCTCCGAGCCCGTCCCGCCCGTGGTGGAGCCGATCGTCCCCGTGCCGCCGGCCGAACCCGTCGCCCCTTCCGCGGCCGGACGCGTGCCCGCCGGCGAGGGCGTCCCGCAGGAGGCGGACGTCGTGATCGTGGCGGCCGGGGCGTGGACGGGCGAGGTGTGCCGTCCGCTCGGGGTGGAGCTGCCGGTGTTCCCCCGGCGCGGGCAGATCCTGCACGCCACCCTCGACGGCGTGGACACCGCCTTCTGGCCCATCGTGCTGCCCAGGAGCGGGCCGTACCTGCTGGGGTTCCCCGGCTCGCGGGTGGTGATCGGCGCGACCGTGGAGGACGTCGGGTTCGCGCCCCGGGTCACGATGGGCGGGCTCGAAGAGGTGATCGCAGCGGGATTGCGGGTGGCGCCCGGCCTGTTCGGGGCGACGGTGTCCGAGACGAGGGTCGGCCTGCGGCCGGTCAACGCCCCCGGCCCCGCGCTCATCGGGCGGCTCACGCCGCGGGTGGTCGTGGCGACGGGGCTGAGCGCGTACGGGCTGACGGCGGGCCCGTTCACCGGCGAACTCGTCGCCAAGCTGGCCCTCGACGAACACCCCCCCATCGACCTCACCCCCTACGCACCCCGCACCGCCTGACCCTCGGCCGGGCCGGGGCCCGACCGGGCGAACGTCCCGCGCGGCAGGAAAGGCGTCCATCGGCCTCCGCCCCAGAGCGTTCCAGCGGGACGACGCCACACCCGGACGGCAGGCCGGCCCAGGAACAACGGCGACCGCCGCAGACCTGCCGCATCCAGACAGCGGGCCGGCCCAGCACGAGCCACTCCCCGTCCGAACGGCAGGCCGACCCACGACGGGAGCCGTGCCGCGTCCGGATGGCGGGCCAAACCGGGACGAGAGCGGACCGTGCCGCGTCCAGACAGCGGGCCGGACGAGAACAAGGGCGGCCGGCGGAGGCCATGTCGCGTCCGAAGGGCAGGGCTTAGCGGTAAGTAGGCGTTAGTCAGACCCCGGCATGATCCAGACGGCACTGCGCGGATATGGTGGATTTCTCCCCGCCGTGATCTCGTGGGGAGGCCGCGTTGCCGCTGTTCGCGCTGCTGATCGTCCTGCTGCTGGCCGCCGGATGCGCCTCCGCCGCGGAACGCACGGAAGCGCCCGAGCGCCCCTCAGAACGGGCCGTTCCCGCCGTCCCCCCTCCGCCGCGCCCCTCGATCCCCGCGCCGATCCCCCTTCCCGCCGAGCACGTCAAGGTCCCGTACGCCGCCTCGGGCTCGTACGCCGTGGTGCCCGGCGGCGCACCCGCCCGAGCCGGAGAGGGCGAGGTGGTGCGGTACCTGGTGGAGGTCGAACGCGGCCTGCCGATCGACGGGACCGTGTTCGCGGCGGCCGTGCACCGCACCCTCAACGACCCGCGCGGATGGGCGCGCTTCCAGCGCGTCGACCACGGCCCGGTACGGGTGCGGGTGGCGCTGTCCAGCCCGGGGCTGACCGTCCGCCAGTGCCTGCCGTTGCGCACCGGCGGCACGTTGTCGTGCTGGAACGGGACGCGCTCGGTCATCAACGCGCTCCGCTGGGCCGACGGCGTCCCGCAGTACGAGGGCGACCTGGCCGCCTACCGCGACTACCTCATCAGCCACGAGGTCGGCCACAGCCTGGGACACGGCCACCGCGCCTGCCCCGGACCGGGTCTGCCGGCTCCGGTGATGGTCCAGCAGTCGAAGTCGCTGGGCCGCTGCCGTCCGAACCCGTGGCCCCACCCGGAACGCCGCCCGGACGAGCGCCGCGACGCCCTGGTTCGCAACCCCTGACGGATGGCCGGCCCCCGGAAGCCGCGAACCTCCTACCCGGAAGGGCTCGCGGAGGCGGGAGGAGGGCTCGCGGGGGCGGGCGCGGCAGGAGGGCTCGGGGCGGCAGGAGGGCTCGGGGCGGCAAGCGGAGTGAAGGGAAGTCCGGCGCCTGGGCCGACGCCGCGCAGCAAGGTGTCCACCAGCCGCCCCGCCAGCGCCTCCGGCTCGCCGTCGCGGCTCTGCGCCGCCTCGTGGATCAGCGCGTAGTACACCCGGCGGGCCCACTCCGGCTCCACGTCCTCCCGCAGCACCCCGGCCGCCCGCGCCTGCTGGAACAGCCGGTCGCACCTGGCCTCGACCTCGGAGTGCACCCGGGCCACCTCGGCCCCCGCCGACGGCCCGCGGCTCATCGCGAACCCCCAGTCGATCTTCACCCGCAGCACGTTCGCCGTCACCTGGTAGAGCGCGACCAGCGGCGGCGCCTGCTCGGGACGCGCGGCGTCCACGGCGGCGGCGAACTGCCGGGTGGCCCACTCGGCCATCGCCTCCACCAGCGACTCCCTGGAGGCGAAGCGCCGGTGGACGGTCGTGCGCGCCACCCCGGCCGCCTCGGCGATCTGCTCCATGCTGGCCGCCGGATTCCTGCTGAGCACCCGTTCGGCCGCCTCCAGGATCGTCCGGACGGTCCGCTCAGCGTCGGACCGCAGGGCCCGTGTCGTCCCACTCACACCTCAGAGGGTACAGGACGGTTCCCATTCGACTCGAAGTTGCGTCATCACTGTTGCAGGTTCTAGAGTGATCGCATCACCGCTGATGCAAGAAGGGCGATTCCACATGGACATGCGACTCACCGGCAAGACCGCCGTCGTCACCGGGGCGAGCAGAGGGCTGGGGCTGGCGATCGTCAAGGCGCTGACGGCTGAGGGCATGCGGGTCGTGGCCGCGGCCCGCACGATCTCCCCCGAGCTGGAGCGCACCGGCGCGATCACCGTGACGGCCGACCTGTCCACCGCGGCGGGCCCGGCCGAGCTGGTCGAACGCGCGCTGGCCGAGCTTGACGAGATCGACCTCCTGGTCAACAACGTGGGCGGCGGCGACGGCGGCCAGGGGCAGCTCAACGGCTTCCTCGGCTTCGACGACGACGCCTGGCGGCAGTCGTACGACCTGAACTTCCTCAGCGCCGTGCGGGCCACCAGGGCCGCGATGCCCAGCCTGTTGCGGCGGGGCGGCACTGTGATCAACATCTCGTCCAACGGCGCCCGCGTGCCGCACATGGGGCCGGTCGTGTACACCACCGCCAAGGCCGCACTGACGGCGTTCGGCAAGGCCCTGGCCGAGGAGTTCGGCCCGCGTGGCGTGCGGGTCGCCACCATCTCCCCCGGCGCCTCGCGCACCTCGATGTGGGAGGCCCCCGACGGGTACGGCGCCGCCCTGGCGGCCTCGCTCGGCATGGAGCACGAGCAGTTGCTCGCGGGGCTGCCGTCGGTCACCGGAATGACGACCGGTAGGTTCGTCGAACCGGAAGAAGTCGCCTCCTTGGTGACGTACCTGGCCTCGCCGCACGCCGGGAGCGTGAACGGCGCCGACTACGTCATCGACGGCGGAGCGATCAAGACGGTATGAACTATCGCGATATATCGCAGAACGGGAACACCGGGGAATCCCGCCCGGTTGGGCGGGATGGACATCATCTCCAGGGGAGTGTGGGCAATGGCAGGAATGCGGACCGCACGGCGGATCCTCGCGGGCGGCGCGCTCGCCGCCGCGGCCGGGTGGGCGTTGCGCGGGATACCGGCCGAGCTGGGCGTGCGGCCTTTGACGTCGGGGCCGGACCGGGTGAGCAGGATGCGGCGCTCGCCGCAGTTCAGGGGCGACACGTTCGTCAACCCCATGTCCGAGCCGACCGCCCTGATGACCACGCCCCCGGTGGGCCTGCTGGCCGAGCTGGCCAGGAACAAGGAGCAGCGGCATCCCGCCGGCCCCATCCCGCTGCGCCTGCCGCCGTCCGGCCCGCCGCCGGCCGACGGCCTGCGCGCGGTCTGGTACGGCCACGCCTCCACGCTGGTGGAGATCGAGGGCAGGCGGGTGCTGTTCGACCCGGTGTGGAGCAACCGGGTTTCGCCGTCCCAGCTCGTCGGCCCCAAGCGGCACCACCCGCTGCCGGTGGACATCGGCGACCTGCCGCAGGTCGACGCGATCGCGATCTCGCACGACCACTACGACCACCTCGACATGGCCACCGTGCGCTCTCTCACGCGCACCCAGAAGGCGCCGTTCCTGGTCCCGCTGGGCATCGGGGCGCACCTGGAGCGGTGGGGCGTGCCGCTGTACCGGATCATCGAGCTCGACTGGGACGAGGAGGCCGAGGTGGCGGGCCTGCGCTTCGTCGCCACCGCCGCCCGGCACTTCTCGGGGCGCGCCTTCACCAGGAACGACACCCTGTGGGGCTCGTGGGTGGTGGCCGGGCCGAGCAAGCGGGTGTTCTATGCCGGCGACTCGGGATATTTCCAGGGCTACCGGGGCATCGGGGCCGCGCACGGGCCGTTCGACCTGACGCTGATGCCGATCGGCGCCTACAGCCCGGCCTGGCCCGACATCCACATGAACCCGGAGGAGGCCGTCAACGCCCACCTCGACCTAGGCGGCAAGCTGCTGCTGCCGGTCCACTGGGCGACGTTCACGCTGGCGCTGCATCCGTGGGCCGAACCGGTGGACCGCCTGTGGCGGGAGGCGAAGGCACGCGACGTCGAGATCGTGGTGCCCCGGCCGGGCGAGGGCGTCGACGTGACCGCCGTCCCATCCGTGGACGGCTGGTGGGAGACCCTGGGATAGCCGCCCCGTCCCTGGACGGCTGATGGAAGACCCTGGGACAGCCGTCCCGTCCGGGGGACGCCGACTGTAGGAGGCCGTGCGGCCCCCTACAGTCGTGGGGTGAGCAACATGGAACGTGACCCCCGCGAACTCCGCTGCGCCGCCGACGGCGGCGACCGGAGCGAGGTGCTGACCGGACGCGAGGTGCCGCTGGGCGGCCCGCGCGCGATGCGGGTGAGCAGGACGCTGCCCGGCGTGCACCGGCGGATGATCGGCGCCTGGTGCTTCGTCGACGCCTACGGCCCCGAGCCGGCGTTGATGCGCGTGCCGCCCCACCCCCACACCGGCCTGCAGACGGTGACGTGGCTGCTCGCAGGCGAGGTGCTCCACCGTGACAGTGTCGGCAGCCTGAGCGAGGTGCGTCCCGGCCGGCTCAACCTGATGACGGCCGGGCGCGGCATCTCCCACTCGGAGGAGTCGCCCGGCACGACGCTGCACGGCGTGCAGCTCTGGGTGGCCCTGCCGGAGGCCCACCGGCGCACGGCCCCCGCCTTCGAGCACCACGCCACCCTGCCCGTGTTGTCCGGCCCCGGCTTCGACGCCACCGTGATCATGGGCACGCTCGGCGGCGTGACCTCGCCCGCGACCACCTACACCCCGCTGGTGGGCGCCGAGGTGACGGTCGACGGCACGGGCGAGGTGCCGCTCGACCCCTCCTTCGAGCACGGGCTGCTGCTGCTCGACGGCGAGGTCGAGCAGGCCGTGCCGGGGGCGCTGCGCTACCTGCCGCCGGGCTCCGGCACGTTGCGGCTGTCGGGCCGCGGGCGGGTGCTGCTGATCGGCGGCGAGCCGTTCGGCGAGGAGATCGTCATGTGGTGGAACTTCGTGGGGCGCTCCCACGAGGAGATCGCCGCCTTCCGGAAGGAGTGGGCGGAGGGCGAGGGCTTCGGCGCGGTCGAGGGCTTCGACGGCGAGCCGCTGCCCGCCCCGGCGCTGCCCTCCATCCGCCTGAAGCCGCGCGGGCGGGTACGTCCCGAGGCGCGCTAGTAGACCGAGATGTGCGGATGGTCGAAGTGGTTGGCCGTCGTGCCGCCGCGGTTGGACATCGTCCGCCAGGTGCCCGTCCTGGCGTGCCAGATGCGCTGACGGTAGATGATGTACATGATCCCCAGGCGCCGGGAGTTCTTGATGGCCCAGTTCGCGATCTCGTAGCCGCGCTTGACCTCGGCCGCCGACGGCATCGCGCCGCCGTGGCTGAGCATGAAGTCGCAGGCGCGGCCGAGCGGGTGCTCGCCGCCGTCCTGGATCGTCCGGTAGCAGCCGATCCCGTACGGCACCGTGAACCGTTCCTTGATCAGCGTCTTGACCAGGCGCATGCGGGGCGTGATGTTCTCGGAGCCGTCCGGGAGCTGCGGCACCCACGTGCCGTCCGGGCGGCGCACGCCCGGGGCCGTGTAGAGCTTGTCGATCCGGTCCCTGATCTTCTCGATCAGCTTCTCGGCCTTCTTCTTGCGCCCCTCCAGGTCGGCCACCGCGGTGCCGAGCTCCTCGGCGCGGGCGGCGGCCTCCTGCTCGGCCTTACGGCGCTCGTCCCTGACCTTGGCGTAGCCGCGCAGCCGGGCGTCCTGGACGTCGATGAGGTGGCGGCTCAGGGCCAGGCGGCTCAGCAACGCGTCCGGGTTCTGACTGCCGGTGAACAGGGCGATCTGGTTGGGTTCGCCGCCGATGTACTGGGCCACGGCCAGCGTCCTGAGCTGGAGGGACTCCCGGTCGTAGACCTCCTGGGCGGCGGCCAGCCGCTCGCGCGCGCTCTTCTCCGTCTTCTCGGCCTGCTGCTGGGCGCGGCGGCTGTTGTAGTACTCCTCGATGAGCCGGTCCGACTCCTTGCTCAGCGCGGCCAGCTCCTTCTTGAGCTGCTTCACCGAGGGTTTGGGGGCCGCGCGCCCGGCTGAGGCGTTGCCCGCCGTCAGCGTCAGCCCGACGAGTACGGCGACCACGGCCCGCGCCACGTGGCCCACGGCGGAGGAGGCGACCGCCACTGTCCTCCTTAGCCTGAGCCGCAGGGCAGGTTCCGGTCAGGAGCTAATCAGAGTCCGGGACGCCCTCTTTCCGACGCTGATAGTAGGGGATCAAGCATCATTCCCCGCAACTCATGACTTTTCCTGACTACGTGATTTTCGTGCGCGTCTGACCGCGATGCGGCCTCCGAGCAGGGCCGATCCCGGCACCACGAGCATGCCGAGCAGGCTGGAGCCCAACCCGACGTCGAGGTCGGCGTCCAGCAACCCGCCCCCGCCCCCGCTCCCGCCGAGCAGCGAGCCGCCGAGCGACAACCCGACCGAGACGGACAGAAGCGGTTCGTGGCTCTTGGCGGGCGGCTTCGCGGAGGGCTCCGGGGCGGGGGCGCTCGTGGCGGGCGGCTTGGGAACCGGGCCGCCGGTGGCGGACTGCCGGGTGGACGTCGGCGACGACCGCGTGGGCGGCCCCGAAGGCGGCCCCGAGGCCGGCTCCGACTTCGGCGGCCCCGAAGGCGCCCCGGACTTCGGCGGCTCGGATTTCTGGGGCCCCGACTCCGACGGCCCGCTGGTCGGCCTCGGCGGCCGGCTGTTCGGGGCCCTCGTGGCGGGCGGCGCGGACGACGCGGGCCCCGCGGTCGGCACGCCGGGCACAGTCGGCATGGCCGGCACAGTCGGCATGGCCGGCACAGTCGGCATGGCCGGCACAGTCGGCTGCCCGCTGGCCCCGGCGGTGGCCGTCACAGGCGGCGAGACCGTCCCTGACCCGCTCGGCACGGGCAGCTCCGGATCCGGCGAGACGGACGGCGTCACGAACGAGCTCTCCGCGGACTCCGGCGGCATCGCGATGCCGCTGTCCGGCGAGGGCGAGCCGCTCCAGATCACGAACGTCGAGGCCACCGCCGCCGCCGTCGCCAGCACCAGTCCGCCGGTCACCCCCAGCTTGGCCGACGGCCCCAGCGAACTGCGCACCACGCTGGTGCCCGTCGTGACGCCGTGCTCCGGACCGCTCCTCCCGCTGGTCCCTCCGCCGAGGCCCTCGCCCATCCCCCCGCCGGTCCCGGCCGACGGCAGCAGCGCGGCGAACGGCATCGCCAGCACGGCCAGGCCGGACCGCCCGCGCAGCTCCCACCCCGCGCCGTACGTCCCGCGCGCCACCTCCTCCAGCTCGGCCAGGAACGCCTCGGCCGAGGCGGGCCGGTGGGCGGGGTCCTTGGCCAGGCCGTGCTCGACGAGCCCGCGCAGGCGTCCGTCCACGTGCTCCAGCGGGGGCGGCATGTGCTGGTGCTGGAAGGCCAGGGCGGCCAGGTTCGCTGCGGTGAACGGGCGGCGGCCGGTGAGGCATTCGTAGAACACCAGGGCGGCGGCGTACACGTCGCAGGCCGGGCCCGCCGGGGCGTCCTCCCACTGCTCGGGGGACATGTAGGCGGGGGTGCCGGCCAGGGCGCCGGTCTCGCCGAACCGGGCCGCGACGCCGAAGTCGACCAGCTTGCTGTCGCCGTCCGGGGTGACGATGACGTTCTCGGGCTTGAAGTCGCGGTGGGCCACCCCGCGCCGGTGTGCCTCGGCGAGGCCGAGCAGGGCCCCCTTCAGCAGGGTGAGCGCGGCCTCCACGCCGGTGCCGCCCTCGGCGGCGATCAGGCGGCGCAGCGTGACGCCGTCGACCAGCTCCATCACGATCGCGGACGTGCCTCCGGCCTCGACGTAGTCCAGCAGGCGGGCGGTGTGGGGGCTGTCGATCTCGCCGATGACCCCGGCCTCGGCGCGGAACCGGGCGGCGAACTCGCCGTCCGCGCGCAGGGCCTCGGACAGGTGCTTGATCGCGACCGGTAAGCCGTCGGAGTCGCGGACGGCGAGCACGACGCGGCCGGTTCCTCCGTGACCGAGTTCCCGGATCTCCGTGTAACCGGGAACAGCCATGTCGGGCCCTCCTGACCGGATAAAGATCCTTATGTCAGGACGCTAGCCGAAGGTAACACGGCGTGTCGAGCCCCTTCGCGGGAGTAACCGACCCCCTGTCGCAATCGGTATTTTTCCTACTTCCTATAGTAGGTCCGTGGCTCTCACCGATCATCTGCGCGAATGGCTCGGGGCCTGGCCGCCCACGGGAAACCTCGACGTCACGGGCTCGCCGCTGCGTACGCTGCCCGCCTGGGACGGCCGCGTGCACCCGGCCGTCGGCGTCGGCACCCCGGAGGGGGCGATGTTGTCGGTGCCGCCCGAGCACGTCGCCCGGGTGCGCGCCGCGCGGACGCTCCGGGAGATCCCCGAGCTGATCGGATATGGGGATCGCGGCTGGTTCGACGCCGTCTTCCGGTGGACCACCGAGCCCACGCCCCTGCCCGACGCCGGTGAGTGGGTCCCGGCGACGGACGACGCCGTCCCCGGATGGCTGCGCGTGTTCGGCGGCGAGGTGCTGGTGGCCGTGGACCCCGAGACCGGCCGGCATCTGGCCGGGGTGGGCATCAAACGGCACGACCGGTTCGGCCGGGAGCTGTCGGTGGTGACCGCGCCCGAGGCCCGCGGGCGCGGCCTGGCCAGACGGCTGGTGGCGCAGGCGGCGCGGCGGGTGCTGGACGAGGGGGCGGTGCCGACGTACATGCACGCGGTCAGCAACACCGCCTCGGCCGCCGTCGCCAAGGCGGCGGGCTTCCCCGACCTCGGCTGGACCGCCTTCGGCGTCGCCGAGAACTGACCCTCTGCGCCAAGCCGCGCGAAGTAAGGGCAAAGCCACGCGGCCCGAAGCACCGGACACGAGATCAGGCCCTGGCGCGCGGCCAGGCGGCCGGGATCGCCGGGCGGAGGTCAGACGGCCCGAAGCGCCAGACGTGAGGTCAGGCCGCGGGTAGGGCTTGGCGCGGTAGCTCCCATTAGGCGGCTGGGACGGCTGGGCGTGGGGTCAGGAGGGCGCGGATGTTGCGGGCGGCGGTGCGGCCCGCGCGGTTGGCGCCGACCGTGCTGGCCGAGGGCCCGTAGCCGACGAGTTGCAGCCGCGGCTCCCGGACGACCCGCGTCCCGTCCACCTTGATGCCGCCGCCCGGCTCCCGCAGGTGCAGCGGCGCGAGGTGGTCGAGCGCCGACCGGAAGCCGGTGGCCCACACGACGACGTCCGCCGCGGTCTGCCGCCCGTCCGCCCACTCCACGCCGTACGGGGTGAGGCGGCGGAACATCGGCAGCCGCTCCAGCGCCCCCTTCGCCATCGCCTCCCGCACGACGACGCTGTAGCCGAGACCGGTGACGCTGACCACGCTCTGCGGCGGCAACCCGTCCCGCACCCGTGCCTCCACCAGGGCGACGGCCTCGCGCCGGGCGTCCTCGCCGAAGTCGTCGCCCCTGAAGACGGGCGGACGCCGGGTGACCCAGACGGTGCCGGCGGCCACCCCGGCCACCTCCGACAACACGTGCATCGCCGAGGCCCCGCCCCCGACCACGACCACCCGCCGACCGGCGAACGCCGCCGGCCCGCGATAACTTGCGTAGTGCAGCTGCTCGCCCAGGAAGTCCCCGGCCCCCGGGTAGTACGGCCAGTACGGACGCGTCCAGGTGCCGGTCGCGTTGACCACGGCCTTGGCCGCCCACTCCCCCGCGTCGGCCGCCACGACCAGCCGCCCGTCCTCCCCCTCCCGGACGGCCGTCACCTTGACCGGCCGCAGGACCTCCAGCCCCACGCGCCGCTCGTAGTCGCCGTAGTACTCCGGGACGGCCTCCGCCGCGGGCCGGTCACCGGCCGCCGCCACCCCGTCCGGCACGCCGGGCAGGTCGAAGATGCCGTGCACCTTGTCCATGGTCAGCGACGGCGACCGGTGCCGCCACGCGCCCCCGGGCCCTGCGGCCGCGTCGAGCACGACCGTCCCGATGCCGAACCGCCGCAGGAAGTACGCGCTGGACAGCCCCGCCTGCCCGGCACCGATCACCACAACCTCGGTCGTCTCCACGGTCGAGTGCAACCCCGCACACCCGCCCGCTCTTCCCACCCTGCCATTCCTGCGGCGACACCCGCCCCGCCCCGCAACGGCGCCGAGCCATTCCCGCGGCGGCGCCCGGCCGGATCAGGCAGCGGCGCCCGGCCGGATCAGGCGGGGGGCGGCTCTGTCAGCGCCGTGGCGAACAGGGCGCGGTGGCGCAGGACGTGCTCGCGGTCGGCGCCGTACAACAGGTCGTCGCCGCGGGCGATGTGCGCGGCGAAGGCCCGGTCCCCCGCCGCCGCGCGGTCGCGCATGTGCCGTACGAGGTGCGCCAGCCGGTCGGCGACGGCGACGGGCAGCGCCGGACGATCACCTTCGGCCAGGCCATAGGCGTCGGTGAACAACCGCAGCCTGCGTGCCTGCTCCCCCACCGGATCGGCCCCGTCGTGGCGCGGATCGCTCAGCGGGACGAACCGGTAGGCGGCGTAGGCGACGTCCCACACCCGCGGCCCCGGATGGGCGGTGTCGAAGTCGATCAAAGCCACCGGCCGCCCGTCGCGGAACACGCAGTTGTACGGCGCGACGTCCCCATGACAGATGACCTCGGCGGGTTCGCGCGGCGGGAAGTACCAGGCGGCCCCGGCGGCGGGCCGGAACCCCTCGGTGGCGTCGTGGTAGCGGCGCAGCAGCCGGGCGACGTCGGCGAGGGCCTGGTCGGAGCGGGCGTAGTCGGGCAACGGATGACCGGGCACCTCGCCGGGGACGAAGTCCAGCACCTCCCGGCCCTGGACGTCGATCCCGTGCCCGGCCGGCGCGCCCGTGAAGCCGCGGGCGGCCAGGTGGGCGAGCAGCGCGTGCACGGCCGGCGTCCACGGGCCGGTCGGGCGGCGCACGGTGGCGCCGACCCGCACCACCTGGTTGACACCGCCCCCGGTCAGCAGCTCCTCAGCACACCCGCCCCCGCTGAGCAGCCCTTCGTCAGGGCCGCCACCGATCACCCGCTCCAAGCCGCCGCCACCACCGGCGAGCACCCCCTCGTCAGGGCCGCCACCGGTCAGCAGTTCCCGGTCACCGCCACCGGTCAGCGACTTGCCGTCACAACAACCGGTCAGCAGTTCCTCGTCATGCTCGGACACGTCCGCCATCCTCGCATCACGCCGCGCACCGGCCGCCGCCGTCGAGCCCGGACCCCGCCGGGAGGCGTCAGCGGGCCCTGAACGCGACCGCGGTCGTGGAGGCGATCGCCGTCACCAGGACCACCATGACCAGGACCGTGCCGAGCGGGTTCTTGCGCCGCGGCGGCGCCTGGAGCTGCTTGACCCGCTTGTGCATCGCGACCGTCGGGGTGGGCTTGGGCGTCGGCGTGACCTCCTGGACGGGCACCCGCACCGGAGGCGCCACGCGCACCGGCCGGGGCGTGGGGTGGTGCACCGGCCTCGGCGTGTGCGGCGGAGTGGATGGCGGCGTGGGACGCGGTGTCGGCCGCGGCGACGAGCGAGGCGGCGGAGGCGGCGGCGGGGACGGGCGGACGTGGCAGTCGCCCACCTCGACGCTGCCGCTCGGCCCGTACACGCACACCGAGCCGGGGCCGATCGACACGCGCGGCACAGGGGCGCCGGTCCGTGGCGCCCGCCCGCCGGGCCGCGTCGACATCGACGCCCGGGGCTCCGGGTCGTCCCGGATCTGCGCACCCGGGACCGACACCCGCGGCTCCGGATCGTCCCAGATCTGCGCGCCCGGGACCGACACCACCGGCCCCGGGCCGTCCCAGATCTGCGCGCCCGGGACCGACACCACCGGCCCCGGGCCGTCCCAGATCTGCGCGCCCGGGACCGACACCACCGGCCCGGTGCGGCCGTCGCGCCCCCGCCCGCCGTGGATCGTGATCCCCGGGCTCGGGAGCTGCGACGGACGCACGCGCACGGTGCCGGGCGCCGGGGATTGCAGGTCGGCCGCCGCCGGGCCGGCCGCGCTCGCGGCGAGCAGAGCGGCGGCCAGCAGCAGCGGCGCACGCCTGACGCCCACGGTCACATTCCCCCGGCGATGCGGGAGAACTCCTGCAGCGCGCCCTGGAACGCCTGCGGCCCGACCGCCAGCGGACCGGCGAAGGCGTGGGAGATGTCCCAGGTCAGATAGGTGCCGAAGCCGAGCATCGCGGCCATCGCGAGCAGCGGCAGGACGGCCAGGCCGCGTGGCCGCGCGCCGGCCAGGTAGGGGAAGACGACGACCAGCAGGCCGGTGAGCACGGTCAGCAGCAGCAGCCCCTGGGGCGGGGTGGCGGCGGCGTCCATCGAGCGCTGGGAACGGGCGGCGGCGATCGCGGCGACGCGTTCGAGCACGGCGTCGCGGGCGTCCTTGTCGTCGTCGGTCTTGGCGTCGACGGCGCTCACCCGGCTGCGCATGGCGTCGAGCCGGGCGGCGCCGACCGGGTCCATCCGGCCCTCGGCCATCAGCGGCCACTCGTCTCTGACCACGAAGGTGACGTAGTCGCGCAGCGCGGTGCGGACTGTCTGCTGAGCGGTGCCGGGCAGGTCGGCCGCGGCCCAGTAGGCGTCGATCGCGGCCTGGCTCTCGGCCTGGGCGTTCTGGCGGGCGGCGTCGGCGGTGGTCCACGGCACGATGATCGCGATCGCGAACACCAGCAGGAACAGGGCCGACAACATCGACCCGGAGTGACCGGCCGAGACCCCGTCGGGCTCGGCGTCCTCGCTGCCCTTCTTCGTGAGCCGGAACACCAGCGCGGTGAGCGCCACCACGCCCACGGCCGCCACGATCGAGAGCGTGTACGCCAGCATGAAGATCTCCCAAATCTTCTCGAATACACAGTGTTACATGACTATCACACTATGCAACGCTGGTGTCAGCTACCGGCAAGTAAAGTCGCGGCAAGCGTGTCGGCCGCCGAGGGAGCGGCGCCGGGCGGCACTGGGCGGCACCGGGCGGCACCGGGCGGCACCGGAGACGTCGAGAACCTGCTCGCGCAGGGGTCCGGGGCGGCGCCGTCGCTGGACGGATCGTTGATCATGACCGGGTGTTCTGACCAAACGTCCAGCCGGTCGGTGATGATCCAGAAAAATGGTGACTATGGACGGCGTGAATCTCAACGGCCGTAAATTCGTGATGGTGAGCTCGACGGCGAGCGCGGTGGACCCCGACAGCCCGACGGAGTTCCTGTACTGGGAGGCCGACGGCGTGGTGTGGGGCAGCTACACGGGCGACACCGTGACCCACGGCCGCTTCGTCGGGACGCGCGACGGCGCAGACGTCTCCATCTCCTACGCCCACGCGCTCAAGGCGGGCGGCAAGGCGGGCGGCCAGAGCAGCAGCCGCGTCGAGCAGGGCGAGGACGGGCTGCTGCGCCTGGTCGAGGAGTTCCGGTTCGACGGCGACGACACGCTGCACGTCAGCGTGTGCGCCGAGGTCCCGGCCTCCTGACCGGCCCTCCGACGGGAAACCGGAAGGGCGGGGGCCGATCGGCCGGGAGCGGGCGACACACCGGCCGCCCGGCCACCCGGCCACCCGGCGGCCCGGCCGCTCTCGGCCCAGGGGACGACGCCCAGCCCTGCTCACGGAGGGCGGCGCCCGACCGTCCTTGCGCAGAGCGGCGGTTAACCGTCCTTGCGCAGAGCGGCGGTTAACCGTCCTTGCGCAGAGCGGTGGCTAGCCGTCCTTGCGGAGGGCGGCGCGTCCCTCGGCCGCGCCGACGAAGCGCATCATGCCGAGCGGCACGTCCCCTTGCGTCTCCTGGGGTGTCCGCCGCGCGGGACGGGAGGCGTCCCGGTCGGACGGCAGCACGTACGGCCGCCTGAGCACCTCGTCCAGGATGAACACGGTCTCGGTGGCCTTGACCGCCGGGATGTTGGCCAGGCGGTCGGTCACCATGGCGTGCACGGCGGCCACGTCGGAGACCCGTACCTGGATCATGGCGTCGTGCTGGCCGGTGGTGATCGCGCAGTACTCGACCTCGGGCATCCGGGCCAGTTCGGCCCTGAACTGCTTCCACATCTGCTGGCGCACCGTCACGAAGATCAGCGCGGTGATGCCGAGCCCGGCCCGCACGTGGTCGATCTCCGCGGTGAAGCGCTTGATCGCGCCGTCGGCGCGCAGCGCCTCGAAGCGCGTGTAGGCGTTCGCGCGGGAGATGCCCACCCGTTCGGCCAGCGCGGCGACCGAGATCCTGCCGTTCTCGCGCAGGACCTCAAGGATCTTCATATGGACGTCGTCCAGTTCGAGACCGATGCCGATCCGTCCAGGCTGACCGCCGCCGCTGGCACCATTTCTGGAAATATCACTCATCATTACACCTCGACCATTTATATCCGTCTCGCGGACCGCACATGACCTGGACGTTCTGCCGGACAATCCTCGACATCCTTCTCCCGAACGTCCAATTTGGAGGACCCCATGGCGACCCGCTCGCAGACGGCGGCAGTGCTGCTCGCCGGTGCGCTCGCCCTCGCCGCCTGCGGAAGCGGCGGCACCTCGCAGACCCCGGCGGCCTCCGGTGGCGGTGGGAAGACGCTCGTCATCGACACGTCGTTCGACCTCAAGACGGCCGACCCCGGCCGCACCTACGAGCCGACCGGGCTCATCGTCGGCAAGGCCGTCTACGAGACGCTGCTGACCTTCGACGGTTCCGACGTGACCAAGCCGGTCCCGGCGCTGGCCGAGTCCTACGAGCTGAGCGAGGACGGCAAGACGCTGACGCTCAAGCTCAAGAAGGGCCCCACCTTCGCCGACGGCTCGCCGATCACCGCCGACGACGTGGTGTTCTCGCTCAACCGCGTGCGCGACATGAAGGGCACCCCGTCGTTCCTGCTGGACGGCGTCGAGGTGGCCAAGACCGACGACTCGACGATCACGCTGACGTCGAAGGCGCCGAACCCGGCGCTGCCCTACATCCTGCCGAACCCGGCGCTGGGCATCCTCAACAGCAAGGTCGCCAAGGAGCACGGCGCGACGGCCGACGCCCAGGACAAGGCCGAGCAGTACCTGAACGCCTCCTCGGCGGGGTCAGGGCCGTACACGATCGAGTCGTTCAACGTGAGCAGCCAGGTCACGCTCAAGGCGAACCCGAAGTACTACGGCACCAAGCCGGCCTACGACAAGGTCGTCATCCGCAACGTCGAGGCCGCCACGCAGAAGCTCAACGTGCAGCGCGGCGACAGCCAGGTGGCGCTGAACCTGTCCGGTGACCAGGTCACCAACATGCCCTCCACCCTGCAGGTGAAGAAGACCGCCTCGGCGAACGTCATCTTCCTGCTGGCCAACCAGGACTCGGGCGTCAGCAAGACCACGCCGAACGCCAAGTTCGTCGAGGCCGTGCGCAAGGGCGTCGACTACGCGGGCCTGCTGGAGCTGGCCGGCGAGGGCTCGACGCAGGCTCCCGGCATCATCCCGTCGCAGCTGCTCGGCGCGCTGCCGCCGGAGCAGGCTCCCAAGCGGGACGTCGAGGGCGCCAAGGCGGCCCTGGCGGCCAGCGGCGTGTCGAACCCGACCGTCAAGCTGGAGTTCCCGAGCGAGCTGACCGTCAACGGCCTGTCGTTCCAGCCGCTGGCCGAGCGCATCCAGGCCAACCTCAAGGAGGTCGGCATCACGGTGGACCTCCAGCCCGCGCCGGTGACGACCGCGCTGGACAACTACCGCAACGGCAAGGAGGAGATGGGCCTGTGGTACTGGGGCCCGGACTACCCGGACCCGAGCGACTACCTGGCCTTCGCCCCCGGCAAGACCGTGGGCCTGCGGGCCGGCTGGAAGGAAGGCGCGGCCAAGGAGATCGAGGCGGCCGCTGACAAGGCCGCGACCGCGATCGGCGACGAGGCCCGCAAGACGGCCTACGCCGACCTGCAGACCAAGCTCAACACCTCCGGCCCGTTCGTGCCGCTGATCCAGCCGAGCCAGAACATCGTGTCGGCCGCGTCCGTGACGGGCCTGGAGTACCACCCGGTCTGGACCGTGGACGTCGCCGACCTCGGCGCGAAGTAAGGAGACCGTCAGGTGTCCGACAACCCGGGCGCGGCGGGCTCGCCGCCGCGCCCCGGCGCCGGCTCCCCGGTCGAGGCGGCCGCCGCGGGCGCGCGGCGGCGGCGGGGTGTGCACCCGCTGGCGCGCTTCCTCATCCGGCGCATCCTCATCGCCGTGCTGCTGGCCTGGGGCATCACGCTCGTCACGTTCCTGCTGACGAACCTGGTGCCCGGCGACCCGGTGGCCGCCAACCTGGGCCAGCGGGCCCTGGGCGACCCGGCCATCGTGGCGCAGTGGCGCTCCGAGCACGGCCTGGACAAGCCGCTGTGGCAGCAGTACGGGATCTATCTGCAGGGCCTGGTCCAGGGGGACCTGGGCATGAGCCAGCAGAGCCACCGCCCGGTCAGCCAGGACCTGGCCGAGTTCGTCCCGGCGACGCTGGAGCTGGCGGGCGCGGCGATCCTGATCTCGCTGGTGCTGGGCGTGGCCTTCGGCGTGATCGCCGCGCTGCGCAGGGACCGGCTGTCCGACCACATGCTGCGGCTGGTCAGCCTGATCGGCATCTCGGTGCCGACGTTCTGGCTGGCGCTGGTGGCGTTCTACGTGTTCTTCTTCCGGTTGCAGATCACGCCGGGCAGCGGTCGCGTGGACGCGGCGCTCGGCTCGGCGCCGGCGGTGACCGGGCTGCAGACGATCGACGCGCTGCTGGCGGGCCGGTGGGACATCTTCACCTCCGCCGTCGGCCATCTGATCACGCCCGCGCTGGTGCTGGCGCTGTACACGATCGGCCTGCTGACCCGCTTCACCCGTTCCGCGGTGCTGGAGGTGCTGGGCCAGGACTACGTCCGGGCGGCCCGCGCCAAGGGGCTGCCGGGCCGGGTGATCCTGTTCAGGTACGTACTGCGTTCGGCGCTGGTCCCGATCATCACCGTGGCCGGTCTGGCCTTCGGCAGCCTGCTGTCCGGCACCGTCCTGGTCGAGGCGATCTTCGCCTGGCCCGGCGTCGGCCAGTACGCCTACAAGAGCGCCACCAGCCTCGACCTGCCCGCCGTGATGGGCGTCGGCCTGGTCGTGGGCGTGGTCTACCTGGTCATCAACCTGATCGTGGACGTGCTGTACGGCGTCATCGATCCCCGAGTGAGGCTGCAATGAGAGGCAAGGGTCTGCTGGGCAGGCTGCCCGAGGCGTGGCGGCAGCCGCTGGCCGTCGCGGGCGCCGTCCTGGCCGTGGCCTGGCTGGTGATCGCGCTGGCCGCGCCGTGGCTGGCGCCGCACGACCCGCTGGCCCAGGACCTGCCGCGGCTGGCGCCCCCGGGGCCCGGCCACTGGTTCGGCACCGACCAGCTCGGACGCGACATCCTGAGCCGCGTCATGTACGGCGCGCGGGTGTCGATCCCGTTGACGTTGCTGCTGGTCGTGCTGTCGGTGCTGGTCGGCGGCCTGCTGGGGGCGTGCGCCGGGTACTTCGGCAAGTGGGTCGGCGAGACGATCATGCGGATCGCGGACCTGGTGTTCGCGTTCCCGACCGTGATCCTGGCCATGGTGGTGGCCGCGGCGCTGGGCGCGAGCCTGGGCAACGCCGTGCTGGCCGTGCTGGTGGTGGCCTGGCCCGCCTACGCCCGCGTCACCCGCGGGCTGGTGCTGGGCGTGCGCGAGCGGGAGTTCGTGCTGAGCGGGCGGCTGCTGGGCTTCTCGGTGTGGCGCTCGCTGCGGGTGGACGTGCTGCCGAACGTGACCGGCCCGATCCTGGTGCTGGCCACGCTCGACATCGGCACGGCGCTGCTGCTGCTGTCCGGCCTGTCGTTCCTGGGCCTCGGCGCCAAGCCGCCGTCCCCCGAGTGGGGCGCGATGGTGGCCTCCGGCGTGGAGGTCTTCGACAGCTGGTGGGTGGCGACCTTCCCCGGCCTGGCGATCCTGACCGTGGTGCTGGCGTTCAACTTCCTCGGCGACACGCTGCGGGACGCGCTCGACCCGCGGACGGCCCGCGCGATCAAGGAGCGTGCGTTGTGACGCTGGACATCACCGGCCTGAAGGTGTCGATCCACGGCAAGGAGATCCTGCGCGGCGTCGACCTGAAGCTGGCCGCCGGGCGCGTGCACGGCCTGGCCGGCGAGAGCGGGTCGGGCAAGACGATGACCGGCCTGGCCGTGCTGGGGTTGCTGCCGCACGGCGCGCGCGTCTCGGGCCGGATCGGGCTCGGCGAGCGGGACCTGCTCACGCTGCCGCCCAAGGAGCTCAACCAGGTGCGCGGCGGCGAGGTCGCCATGGTCTTCCAGGACCCGGCGACCAGCCTGCACCCGATGCTCACCATCGGCCGGCAGCTCACCGAGCACATGCGCCACCACCTGGGCCTGGGCAAGGCCGAGGCGAAGGCGCGGGCGGTCGAGCTGCTGGGCAAGGTACGCATCCCGGGCGCCGAGGAGGCGTACGGGCGCTTCCCGCACCAGTTCTCCGGCGGCATGCGCCAGCGCATCGCGATCGCCGTCGCGCTGGCCTGCTCGCCCAAGGTGCTGATCGCCGACGAGCCGACCACGGCGCTGGACGTGACCGTGCAGGCGGGCGTGCTGCGGCTGCTGCGCGGGCTCTGCGACGAGCTGGGCCTGGCCGTGCTGCTGGTCACGCACGACCTGGGCGTCATGTCGGCGGTCGCGGACGAGGTGAGCGTGATGAAGGACGGCCTGGTCGTGGAGACCGGGCCGCGCGGACGGGTGCTGCGCGACCCCGAGCACCCCTACACCCGCGCGCTGCTGGACTCGCTGCCTGATTCTTCTGTGCCTGATTCTTCTGTGCCTGATTCTTCTGTGCCTGATTCTGCTTCGGACGTGGAGGGCTGATGCTGGACATCGAGGACCTGGTCGTCGAGCACCGCTCCCCCGGGCGTCCGGTGGTGCGGGCGGTGGCGGGGGCCAGCCTGACGGTACGGGCGGGCGAGGTCGTGGGCCTGGTCGGCGAGTCGGGGTGCGGCAAGTCCACCCTGGCGCGGGCGGTCTGCGGGCTGAACCCGGTCACCCACGGGTCGATCGCGTTCGAGGGGCAGCAGGTCACGCCGCTCGGCCTGCGGCGCAGGAAGCTCACGGGCATCCAGATGGTGTTCCAGGACCCGTACGCGTCGCTGAACCCGCGGCGCCGGGTGGGCGACCAGATCGCCGACGGCCTGCGCACCGCGGACGACACCCGTACCGACCCGGCCGACCTGCTGGAGCGGGTGGGCCTGCCGCGCGAGTTCGCCGGACGGCACCCCCACGAGTTCTCCGGCGGCCAGCGGCAGCGCATCGCGATCGCCCGGGCGCTGGCGGCCCGGCCGCGGCTGCTCATCGGCGACGAGCCGATCTCCGCGCTGGACGCCTCCGCCCAGGCCCAGGTGGCCCGGCTGATGCGCGACCTCGCGGTGGACTCCGGGGCCGGGCTGCTGTTCATCAGCCACGACCTGTCGGTGGTGCGGCTGATCGCCGACCGGATCGCCGTCATGTACCTCGGCAAGATCGTCGAGGTGGGCGAGACGGCCGAGGTGTGGGACGACCCGAAACATCCGTACACGAAGGCGTTGCTGGGGGCCATCCCCAAGCCGGACGGCATGGGCGTGCTGCCCGCCGAGCTGGCCGGGGACGTGCCCGATCCGGCGAACCCGCCGGGCGGGTGCCGGTTCAACCCGCGTTGCCCGCTGGTGATGGAGGTGTGCCGCGAGAAGGAGCCGGACTTCGGGCCGGTCGCCTGCTGGCTGCACGAGCCGGCGTGAGCCGGCGGCACGCCGCGCGGGTGGCGGCCGTGCGGCGGGCGATGGCCCAGGAGGGCATCGACGTGCTGGTGTTGCGGCCCTCGCCCGACTTCCGGTTCCTGAGCGCCTCCCCCGAAACCACCTTCCCTGAGGGCGCCGAGCCGGAGGACGGCTCGCCGGACGGCGGCGCCGGGCCGGGCGTGTTCCTCGTGGTGACGGCCGACGCGATCGTCGAGACCCGCGACCCGGCGGGCCTGGTGCCCGCCTCCGCGCGCCGGGTCGGGGTGGACCCGGAGATGCGGGCGAGCGAGCTGTTCCGGCTGGCGATCGCCGCCGAGCTGGTGCCCGCCTCCGCGGTGCTGGCGCCGTTGCGGCTGCGCAAGGACCCGGCCGAGCTGACGGCGCTCGGCCGGGCGGTCGCGGCGGCGGAGGCGGTGCTGGCGCAGGCGGCCGAGCTGGCCTGGTTCGGCGCGACCGAGCGGGCGATGGCGCGCCGGCTGCGGCTGCTGGCCGTGGAGTCGGGCTGCGAGGAGGTGATCTCGCTGCGCGTGTCGGCGGGCGAGCACACCGCGCGGCCCGAGCACGTGCCCGGCGGGCGCGTGATCAACCCGGGTGACGCGCTGCTGGTGTCGGTGTGCGGCCGCTGGGACGGCTACTGCGCCGAGGCGGGCCGGGTGTTCGCCGTCGCCGAGCCGCCGGAGGACTACGAGGCGATGTACTCGGTGGTGCTGGCCGCCCACCGCGCGGCGCTGGCGGCGCTGCGGCCGTCCGTGCCGTTCGCGGAGCTGGCCAGGACGGTGCACGAGGTCATCGACGCCAGCGGGTACGGCCGCTTCGCCGCCCCGCACGTGGGCCGCGGCGTGGGCCTCGGCCACGACGAGGGGCCGCGGGCCGGCGAGGACGCGGTGTTCGCCCCCGGGATGACGGTCTGCCTGGAGCCGGCCATCTACGTGCCCGACCTGTTCGGCGCCCGGGTGGCCGACGTGGTGGCCTGCACGGCCGCCGAGCCGGTGCCGCTGGGCACGCGGCCGCACACCCTGCACGTCCTCGACCGCTGAGGCGGCCTGCGCTTACGCTGGGTGACGACGATCACCGGGGGGCGTCGTGGACCAGTTCGTGCTGCTCATGCTGGTGCTGCTGGGCGCGCTGGTCACGGTTCCGCTGGGTGAGCGGCTGGGGCTGCCCGCGCCGGTGCTGATGACGCTGCTGGGCATCCTGCTGGCGGTGCTGCCGTTCGTGCCGAACGTGGACATCCCGCCGGCCATCGTGCTGCCGCTGCTGCTGCCGCCGTTGTTGTACGCGGCGGCGCGGCGTACGTCCTGGCGGCAGTTCGCGGCGAACTGGCAGCCGATCTTCCTGCTCGCGGTGGCGCTGGTGTTCGTGACGACGGCGGCCGTGGCGGCCACGGCGCACGCGCTCGTCCCCGGCCTGCCGCTGGCGGCGGCGGTGGCGCTGGGCGCGCTGGTAGCGCCGCCCGACCCGGTGGCGGCCACGGCGGTGGCCGGGCGGCTGGGCCTGCCGCGGCGCATGGTGTCGCTGCTGGAGGGCGAGGGCCTGTTCAACGACGTGACCGCGATCGTGCTCTACCACGTGGCGGTCGCGGCGGTCGTCACCGGCGTGTTCTCCTGGCCGGGGGCGCTGGGCGAGTTCGTGTTGTCGGCGGTGGTGGCCGTGGCGGCGGGGTTCGCGCTGGGCTGGGCGGCCGGGAAGCTGATGGCGCTGCTGGGCGACGCGACGCTGCAGGTGGGCCTGTCGCTGGTGGTGCCGTTCGTGAGCTACGCGGTGGCCGACGAGCTGCGCGGGTCCGGCGTGCTGGCCGTGCTGACCACCGCCTTCTACCTCAGCGACCGCATGTGGGACGCCGACGACGTGTTCGGCAGGTTCGCCTCCTCCACGTTCTGGCAGGTGGTGGACACGCTGGTGACCGGGGTCGCGTTCGGGCTGATCGGGCTGGAGCTGCACACGGTGTTCGGCACGGTCCACGGGCGGTTCGGCGAGGTGCTGTGGTGGAGCGCCGCCGTGGTGGGCGTCGTCGTGGTCGTGCGGCTGCTGTGGCTGCTGCCGGCCGCGTGGCTGGCCAAGAAGGGGCGGCGCGAGGACACCGAGGTGCCGATGAGCTGGCGCGAGACCGTCGTCATGTGGTGGGCGGGCATGCGCGGCGTGGCGTCCGTGGCGCTGGCGCTGGCCATCCCGCTGCGCATCCACGACGGGCGGCCGTTCCCGCAGCGGCCGGTGATCGTGTTCATCGCGTTCGCGGTCATCCTGGTGACGCTGGTGGTGCAGGGGCTGACGCTGCCGTGGCTGGTGGCGCGGCTCGGTGTCAAGGCCGACACGGCGGCCGAGCGCGACCTGGAGAAGCGCCTGGCGATCCGGGCCGCCCACGCGGCCAAGCGGCGGCTGCGGGAGATCGACGAGGCCGAGGACCTGCCCGAGGAGGTGGTCGAGCTGCTGGGCCGGCGCATGATGGACCTCGGGCTGCGGATCAGCCCCGAGGCCGCCGACGACGAGCGGCGCGAGGCGTTCGAGCAGCGGGCGCGGCGGGCCCGGCTGGTGCGGCGGGTGCAGGAGGAGATGATGTCGGCCGCCCGGCAGGCCGTGCTGGACGCCCGCCGCGACCCGCGGGCCGACCCCCAGGTGGTCTCCCGGGTGCTGCGCGCCCTCGACGCCCGGAGCATGCGCTGACCAGCCCGGATCCGCCGTCCGGAGGGTTGACGGTGTGTGACCGGGGGCCGCAGAGGGTAGTCATTTCCTTATGCTGCGGATCGGCACGCTGGGCGCCGCCCCGTCGGTCGGCGTCGTGGCCTGTGGCTGGCACGACAGCGGTCCGGGCCCCTTCACCACCGGCATCAAGCTGATCTACACGCTCGGCGGCCCGCTGCCCGAGCTGCCCGGCCTGCGGATCGGGTCCGGGGCGCTCAGGGGCGCCGAACAGATCGCCGCCGCGCTGCTCCAGGGGCTCGACGTGGTGATCACCGAGCCCGCCTGCCCGGCCGCGCCCGTGGTGGCGGCCGGCATGTGGCACTACGGCTGGACCAGGCGCGACGTGTCCGCCCTGGCCGGGGCGACGGTGGCCGGTCTGGCGCTGGCCACGCAGCCGGGCGCGTGCGTGGCGGAGATCGGGCGCGACGGCGCCGGCTCCATCGACGGGCAGATGCCGGCCGAGTCGGTACGGGCCCGCGTGGCGGCGGCGTTCTCCGGCGGCCGGTACCGCACGCCGGAGGTGACGGTGCCGCTGGAGGCGGTGCGGCTCAGCCAGGACACGCCGTGCCGGATCCGGATCGCCCGCACCCCCGGCCTCGTCGTCTGAGGCCGTCCTGGCTATGGGCCTCGGCGACGAAGAACCGCCGGCCTTTGGTCGCCTGGCACGAACCCCTGATGTCACCCCATGTCGTACGGTCGCCAGGGAGCACCTGCGCGCCGACCGAGTTGGAGAGAGTGTGAAGATCACAGGAGTAGAGCTGCGCCGGATCGCGATGCCGTTGGTGGCGCCGTTCCGCACGTCGTTCGGCACCGAGACCGCCCGGGACGTCCTGCTGGTCAGGGTGGTGACCCCCGACGCCGAAGGGTGGGGCGAGTGCGTGGCCATGTCCGAGCCGCTCTACTCCAGCGAGTACGTCGACGGCGCCGCCGAGGTGATCCGCCGGTTCCTGCTGCCCTCCCTGCCGGCGACCCTGGACGCGTACGGCGTCGGCCGCGCGCTCGAACCGATCAAGGGCCACCGCATGGCCAAGGCCGCGCTGGAGACCGCCGTGCTGGACGCGCAGCTGCGGGCCTCCGGCGAGTCGTTCGGCCATTTCCTGGGCGCGGCCCGCGACCGGGTGCCCTGCGGGGTGTCGGTGGGCATCATGGACTCGATCCCGCAGCTCCTCGACGCCGTGGCGGGCTACGTCGAGGAGGGGTACGTCCGCATCAAGCTGAAGATCGAGCCCGGCTGGGACGTCGAGCCGGTGCGCGCGGTGCGCGAGCGCTTCGGCGACGACCTGCTGCTCCAGGTGGACGCGAACGCGGCGTACTCGCTGGCCGACGCCCGCCGGCTGGCCCGGCTCGACGCGTTCGACCTGCTGCTGATCGAGCAGCCGCTGGCCAACGACGACCTCGTCCAGCACGCCCGGCTGGCCCGCCAGTTGCGCACCCCGATCTGCCTGGACGAGTCCATCGAGTCGGCCGAGCACGCGGCGGCCGCCATCGCGCTCGGCTCGTGCTCGATCATCAACATCAAGCCGGGCCGCATCGGCGGCTACCTGGAGGCGCGGCGCATCCACGACCTGTGCCGGGCCAACGGCATCGCGGTGTGGTGCGGCGGCATGCTGGAGACCGGTCTGGGCCGGGCCGCCAATGTGGCGCTCGCGGCGCTGCCCGGGTTCACGCTGCCGGGCGACACCTCGGGGTCGCGCCGCTACTTCGCGACCGACGTGACCGAGCCGTTCGAGCTGGTGGACGGCCATCTGGAGGTGCCGACGGGGCCGGGGCTCGGCGTCGAGCCGATCCCGTCCATCCTGGAGGAGGTCACGACCGCCACGGAGTGGATCCCGCTGTAGGGCGCCCGTCCTGGAGGGCGGCCCGGCCGGGGTCGCGGGACCCCGGCCGGTGCCCTGCGGCCGAGCTCGGCCGACAGGCCGGGGCCGGCGAGGTGGCTCACGCCGTGGAGCGCGAGGGCGAGGATCGCGCCTGCGTTGACGCCGCCAGGAGCACCGAGAGCCCGGCGATGACGACGTCCATGCCCGCCGTTCACGGGTCTCCTACGGGTTGTCGCCCATGATCTGCTGTTCGTCGAGGTCCACCTTCACCGAGCCGCGGTAGGCGCGGCTGTGCTCGGCGCAGAGATAGAGCGTCAGCCCCTCGGGGGTCGTCGTACGCGAGAGACCTCCCCAGGCCCGCTTCGGGTCGTACTTGACCAGCAGCGCCTCGAGCGCGCGGAAGTCGGCCTCCAAGGTGGCGTGCGCCTCCGGTCCCCCGGCCTCGGACAGCTCCCTGCGCTCGATCGCGAGGTCCGGGATCTGGGCGATCAGCTCCTTCATCGCGTCGGCCTCCGCTTTGGTCTGCTGGCTCAGGTGGTCCACGCTCATCCCGAGAATCGGCCCCGCGAACGGCGCGGCGTGCTTCAGCACGTTGAGCAGATGCTTCAGGTACGGCGCGATGGTGACGAGCCACTCGGGCGGCTCGTCGAGCTTGTAGCAGCCGTCGTTCCCCGGCAGGCGGTGCCAGGCGCCGGGCTCCTCGCAGTAGAGCCGCAGTTCGTACGCGGCTCCGGTGAGCGCCTTTCGCTTGAGTTCCACCAGGGTGAAGACGCTCGGGCAGAGGATCTCCCGGTACGCCTGCGCGATGCGCTGCGTCCTGACGAACATGCGCTGCATGAACTCCGTCTGCCCGTCGATCTTCTCCCCCTGGGCCATGACGAGCTCCGTGATGCGTTCGATGTCCTCGCGGCTCACGGACCGTTCGGGCGGGGCCAGCCCCAGCAGCAGGCTTGTCACGTTCAGCAGTTCCAGCGATTTCCGGCATTCGATCTGTTCGCGCGGCGGATTGAGGAGGAGGCGTCTGTGCAGATCCTCGTAATCGAATCGCTCCGCGCAGGCGACGTCCGTCCCGGTTCCGCACGGGCAGGGGATGAGCCGTTTGATGCTCAGTCCTGGGAAACGTTCGAGCGTTCTGTTCAGGCCGTCGTCGAGAAGGGAGAAGAACGCGGTGGGAAGCGGGCCTCGTACCGCCAGTTCGACCAGGTTGCGGTGCCGGTCGGCCCGGACGAGCGCGACGTGCCGGCCGTCGGGATGCCTCAGCAGCGCGCCCGTACGCCAGTGGTGGTGGGTGGTGAACCGGTGCGACCGGGCGATGAACCAGGTCGGGATTCCCGGCGGCATGGAATTGAGCTCGTACAGGACGCGGATCTCCTTCGACGCCCCGGATTCGCCGCCGTCCCACAGATGCTGGTACGGCGGCGGGTTCCAGCCGAGGCGTTCGACCACCAGGCTCAGATCCGTACCATCGTTCCCCTCCATCTGATAAGAGAGGTCGTACTTGTCCATCATGTCGAGGAAATGATGGCGTAGTCCGCGGTCGAGATCGGACCAGAGAAAGCTCAGATGTTCCCGCGTGAGAACGCCGTTCCGCGCCGCGACCTCATCGCTGTCGAGAACCTTGCTGATGTAGGCGTTCACCCATTCTGGGCGCAGGATGACCGACTGCGAGAGATTGGGGTCGTCGTGGTAGTACAGGATGTCGCCGAGCTGGTGCAGCATGACGGCCACGTACTGCTGCTGGATCGGGTCGCCGACCCCGGCGCGGTCCATCACCGCCCACATGCGTTCCGGGGTGATGTGCTTGTCCTCCATCGCCCGCAGTTCCTCGGCCGCCGCCTGCCAGGTGGTGGGCCATTCCGAGCCCATCAGCGGCAGGTTCGCGGCCTGCTCGCGCAGTTCGCCCCGCAGCGCCTCGATGCCCTGGCGCGTCTCGCTGTCGATGGACAGACCGGCGACGATTCGGGGATATTGGGCGCGTAGTTCGTCCAGGGGGAGGTCGACCGGGCGGTCGCCCTGGTCGGCGTGGGTCGCGATCAGCAGGATCGGCGATTCGGGAGCGCGCGCGGTGATGATGTCCAGCCAGTACTGGAGTCTCCCCTGTTCCCATCCGAGCCGCGAATTCCACGCGAGCAGGAAAAGGGACCGGTCGGTGAGGAAGAACTGGTGGGTGGCGTGGTAGATCTCCTGACCGCCGAAGTCCCACACGCTCAAGTGCATGTCGACGTCGGCGCGGCTGGGATGCGGGATGTTCAGCCGTTCGATTCTCAGGCCGTGCGTCGAGGGTTCGGCGTGGTCGTGCGGCATTCCGGCCAGCGCCTTCAGCAGCGACGTCTTGCCCACGCCGCCCTCGCCGACGATCAGCAGTTTGGACACCCATTGCTCGGACGCTCCGTCGCGGCGTGCGCGCAGGAACGTGAGAATGGACACGGTGCCGCCGGCCACGATGGCGGGCGGCGGGCTGATGATCCGGTTTCCGCGTACGGAAAGGACGGAAAGGCTTTTCAGCTGGAGGACGAAATCCGGGATGACGGAGAGCTCGTTGTCGTCGAGGAGGAGTTCCTCAAGCCTGGCGAGTCCGGCGATCGCCTCCGGCAGTTCCGTGAACCGGTTGCTCGACAGCAACAGATGCGCGACGCCGGCGAGCCGCCCGAAAGCCGCGGGCAACGTCGACAGCCGGTTGCCCACCAGGTCCAGCCGCGCGAGGCCGCCGAGTTCGCCGATCTCCTCCGGTAAGGCCGTGAGCTGGTTCTCCCGCAGTTGCAGGATGGTGAGCGCCTTGAGGCCGCCGATCGCGGCCGGCAGCGTCGAAAGCTCGTTCTCCGCCAGAGCGAGTGTGGTGAGCGCGGTGAGCTTCGTGATCTCCTCGGGAAACGTCGTGAACGCGTTGTTCTGCAGATACAGCGTGTTGAGCGCCTGGAGCCGGCCGATCGACGCCGGCAGCGTCGACAGGTCGTTGCCGTCGGCGTCCAGGCGGTCCAGGAGAACGAGCCGGCCGATCGACTCGGGCAGCGCCGTCAGCTGGTTCTCGTCCAGGTTCAGCGCCGTGAGAGCCGTGAGATCGCCGATCGACTCCGGCAGTTCGGTGAACAGGTTGCCCGACAGGTTCAGGTTGACGAGGGCCGTGAGGCCGCGGATCGTCTCGGGCAACGTGCTCAGCTCGTTGAGCGACATGTTCAGCTCGGTGAGCCGGGTGAGGTCGCCCACCACCTCCGGGCAGGCCGTGAACGCGTTGCCCGACAGGTCCAGCGTGACCAGGCCCGAGAGGCCGCCGACCACGTCCGGCAACGAGCTGAACTTGTTGTTCGACAGGTCGAGCCCGGACAGCGCGGTGAGGCCGCCCACCGTCCGGGGCAGCGCCCGGAGCTGGTTGCCCGACAGGTACAGATCGGTCAGAGCGGTGAGCTCGCCGATCGCGTCCGGCAGCACGGTGAGCTGGTTGCGCTGCGCGTACAGGGTGATGAGCGCTTTCAGCCGGCCGATCGACTCCGGCAGCCCCGTCAGCTGGTTGCCGTCGGCGTCCAGGCGTTGCAGGAGACTCAGCCGGCCGATCGACTCCGGCAGCGCCGTCAGCCGGTTCTCGTCCAGGTTGAGCGCCGTGAGAGCCGTGAGGCCGCCGATCGACTCCGGCAGCGTCGACAGCTGGTTGGCCGACACGTTCAGCTCGGCGAGGTCCCGCAGCCCGGCCACCGTGTCGGGCAGGACGGACAGGCGGTTGGTCGACACGTTCAGCTCGGTGAGAGCCGTCAGGCCGCGGATCGACTCGGGCAACGTGCTCAGCTCGTTGAGCGACACGTTCAGCTCGGCGAGATTCCGCAGGCCGCCGATCGACTCGGGCAGCGCGACAAGCTGGTTTCCCGCCACGTTCAGGACGGTGAGAGCGGCGAGGTCGCCGATCTCCCTCGGCAAGGCGCTGAGCCGATTTCCCGACAGCTGCAATCTGGCTAGATTGCCGAGACCGCCGATCTCCACGGGTAACGCCGTGAGCTCGTTGTCCGACAGCGAAAGCTCGGTGAGTGTGGTGAGCCCGCCGATCTCCCTCGGCAGCGTGCTGAGCTGATTGCGTTGCGCGTAGAGAGTGGTGAGCTCCTTCAGCCGCCCGATCGCCGCCGGCAACGAGCGCAGCCGGTTGCCGTCCACGTCCAGATGCCGCAGGGCGGTGCACCGGGCGATCGCGTCCGGCAACGCCGTCAGCGCGTTGTCGTACAGGTTCAGGGTGTCGAGATTCCGCAGACCGCCGATGGTCTCGGGGAACGTCTTGAGCAGGTTGCTCGCCACGTACAGCGTGCGCAGCCCCCTGAGATCGGCCACCGCTTCGGGCAGTGTGAGCAGGCCGTTCGCCGACAGGTTCAGCACGGCCAGGCCGGTGAGGTCGGCGAGCTCCTTCGGCAGAATCGAGACGCTGTTGCCCGACAGGTCCAGCTCGACGAGAGCCGTGAGCCGGCCGATCTCCGCGGGCAACCCGTCGAGCCGGTTGCCCTCCAGACTCAGGATGGTGAGTGCGGTGAGATCTCCGATCTCCTTCGGCAACGCGCTGATCCGGTTGCCCTGAAGGAACAACTCGCTGAGAGCGGTGCAGCCGGAGATCTCGGGCGGCAACGCGGTGAGCCGATTGCGCTGCGCGTACAGGATGACGAGAGCGGTCAGCCGGCCGATCTCCGGGGGCAGCGCCGACAGCCGGTTGCCGTCCGCGTCGAGGCGTTCCAGTGCGGTCAGGCGTCCGATCGACGCGGGCAGCGTCGTCAGCTCGTTCTCGTCCAGGTTCAGCGACCTGAGTCCGGTGAGATCGCCGATCTCCTCGGGCAACGACGAGAGCCGATTGCTCGACAGGTCGAGCGTTCTGAGCTCCTTGAAGCCGTGCACGGCGGCGGGGAGCTCCGTGAGGTCCAGGTCACTCAGGTCGAGTTCCTCGCCGCCGCCTTCCTGAGCGAGGGCGATACGTCGGCTCACCTCGTCGTGATCGGTCATCGCGTCCCATCGACTCCTTCGCCCGGCCGGTGATCTCTCGGCCATCATGGCCCGCCGTACCGGCCGCGTCACCCCCATATGACCATCCGCGGTGACGTGGCCGGCCCCGCCGGCCGAGGTCTCCGGGTGGCGGGAATGACGCGTTGCGTCCGGTCGCTGAGCGGCCCACCATGGTCAGCGTGTTTCCGCACGTCCGCCGCGCGACGCCCGCCATGCCGGGCGTGTTCGGGCGTGAAGAACATGATCACGGGGGCGGCGCAGCTCGACGGCGCGATCCTCGTCGTGTCCGCGCACGACGGCATCATGCCGCAGACCAGGGAGCACGTGCTGCCGGCCCGCCGGGTCGGGGTCGAGCACCTGGTCGTCGCCGTCAACAAGGCCGACGGCGCCGACCCGGAGCTGACGGACCTGGTGAAGCTGGAGCTCGCCGAGCTGCTGGCCTGGCACGGCTACCGCGACGTCCCGATGGTGCGGGTGTCCGGGCTGCGGGCTCTGGAGGGCGACCCGGTCTGGACGGCGTCCGTGGACGCGCTGCTGCGGGCCGTGGACGAGCACATCCCCGTCCCGGTCCGGTACGTGGACGCGCCGTTCCTCATGCCCGCCGAGAACGTGCTCACGGTCACCGGCCGCGGCACGGTCGTCACCGGCGCCATCGAGCGCGGCACCGTACGGGTGGGCGACACGGCAGAGGTGGTCGGGTTCGGCGACGGGTTCACGGCGGTCGTGACGGGCGTGGAGACGTTCGGCAGGACGATGGAGCGGGGCGAGGCGGGGGACAACGCCGCCGTCCTGCTGCGCGGGGTGCGCCGCGAGCAGGTGCGGCGGGGCACGGTCCTGGCCGCGCCCGGCACCCTGCGCGCACCGGACGTTCACCGCCCGCGTGTACCTGCTGACCCCGGAGGAGGGCGGGCGGCGGATCGCGTCCGGGTACCGGCGTCCCGGCCTCCTTCCACGCACGTCAGGCCGGGGTGAACCGGAGGCGGAGCGTCGCGCGGGCCGGGCGCAGGTCGTAGCGGGGCAGGGCGCCGGGGCCGCAGGTGGCGGTGCCGATGCCCTGGTGGGCGAGGTCCAGGTGGAGGTGGACGTGGTCGCCGGGCACCAGGTCGGGGCGGTGCCGGGCGGCCGTCAGCTCGGCGGTGCTCCACCGGCGGGCGGTCAGGCCGAACATCGGGTCGCCGTGGACCCTGAACCCGCCCGGCCCCGTCCCGCCGAACTCGGCCCACCGCACGTCGGCCCGGTGCCCGTTCTCCTGGGGGCGGACGTACGGCGTCTGGAGGTCGTCGATCGCGGCGTGCCAGCGGCCGACGCGGGCGGCCATCCCGGTGTCCGGGTACGCCTCCCCCGGCCCCCGGCCGAACCAGGTGACGTGGCCGAGCTCGCCGGGCAGCAGCAGGTGCAGGCCCAGCCGCGGGATCGGCGCGGGCCACTCGCCCTCCGGCTCGACGTCCACGGACAGGTTCAGTGAGCCGGACGTGGCGGTCCACGTCCAGGTGACGCGCATGCCGAGGTCGGTGGCGGCGGGGGCGACCCTGGTGCGGACGGTGATGCCGTCGCCCGTCTCGATCCCGGCCACGCGGTGGGTGAGGCGATGCAGCCCGAGCTGCCGCCACTTCCGGTCCAGCCCGCCGTAGCGGTCGTTGTCGGTGGGCGCGCGGTACAGGTCGAGCCGCGGGCCTTCGACGTCGAGGCCGAACAGGCGCAGCAGGCGGCCGGTGCGCGGGTCGAACTCGCCGCCGCCCAGCCTCAGCCGCCCGCCGGACGTCTGCGGCCGGACTCCCGCACCGGCGGCGGCGGGAAGGGCGGGGCTCGGCAGGCGGGTCTGGGACCAGGCGAGCTCGTGGCCCGCGGCGGCCCACGGCTGGTCGCCGGTCAGGGTGGCGCGGACGGTGAGCCAACGTTCCCCGGCGCCGTCCGGCGGCGGAGGCAGGGCGGGCAGCTGCACCTCGCCGCCGGACGGCGGCACCGCCAGCGGGAACCGCGCGCCTTCGAGCCCGTCGTCCTCGACGACGGCCTCGAAGGCGAGGTGGGCCAGGTCGCGGAAGTCGTGCCGGTTGACCACCCGCACGACGCCCTCGCCGAACTCGAACCGCACCGGCTCGAAGACCTTCTTCAGGTCCAGCAGGCCGGGCGAGGGCGTGCGGTCGGGGAACACCAGGCCGTCGATGACGAAATTTCCGTCATGGACGGATTCGCCGTAGTCGCCGCCGTAGGCGTACTCGTGGCGGGGATCGGTCAGGCCGTGGTCGATCCACTCCCACACGAACCCGCCGGCCAGCCTCGGGAACCGTTCGAACAACTCCTGGTACTCGGCCAGGCCGCCGGGCCCGTTGCCCATGGCGTGGGCGTACTCGCACTGCAGGAACGGCATCGCGCGCCGCCGCGCGTCCAGGGCGGGGTCGTCGAGCGGGTCCTCCTCGCCGCGGCCGATGGCCTCGACCTCGGCGTGGGTGGCGTACATGCGCGAGTAGACGTCGGTGTGGGCGCACGACCAGTCACCCTCGTAGTGCAGCGGCCTGGACGGGTCGCGCTCGCGCGTCCAGCCGGCCATGACGGCGAGGTTGCGGCCGACGCCCGCCTCGTTGCCGAGCGACCACATGATGACGCTGGGGTGGTTCTTGTCCCGTTCGACCATGCGGCGCATACGGTCGAGCAGGGCGTCGGCCCAGCGCGGGTCGTCGGTGGGGTTGCCCCGCCAGCCGACCTGGCCGAAGCCGTGCGTCTCCAGGTCGCATTCGTCGACGACCCACAGGCCCAGCTCGTCGCACAGGTCCAGGAAGGCGGGGTGCGGCGGGTAGTGGCTGGTCCTGACGGCGTTGACGTTGTGCCGCTTCATGAGCAGCACGTCCTCGCGCATGGTCTCGTACGGGACCGCGCGGCCGTGGTCCGGATGGAACTCGTGCCGGTTGACGCCCTTGAGCAGCAGCGGGCGGCCGTTGGCCAGGAGCACGCCGTCCTCGACGGAGACGGTGCGGAAGCCGACGCGCAGCCGTGCGGTCTCGTGCGGGGTGGTGAGGACGGCCTCGTACAGGCGGGGCGTCTCGGCGGTCCACGGCTCGGCCTCGACGGTGATCTCGACGCCGGGCGCCAGGTCGCGCACGCCGAGCTCGGGGATGCTCAGCAGGCCCTCGGCGGCCTCGAAGGACAGCCGGCCGTCGTGGGCGGCGTGCACGAACACGTCGGCGGCCGACCGGGTGAGGGTGACGTCCCGGAAGATGCCGGGCAGCCACCACATGTCCTGGTCCTCTAGGTAGCTGGCGGCCGACCACTGGTGCACGCGCACGGCCAGCACGTTGCGTCCCGGACGCAGCCACGGCCCGGCGTCGAACTCGACGGGCAGCCTGCTGCCGGTGGAGAAGCCCAGCTCGTGGCCGTTCAGCCAGACCCTGGCGAAGGAGTCGACGCCGTCGAAGCGAAGCCTGCCGCCGCGCCAGCCGTCCGGCAGGTCGAAGGCGCGCCGGTAGTCGCCGGTCGGGTTCTCGTCCGGGACGTGCGGCGGGTCCACGGGGAAGGGATAGGAGACGTTGGTGTAGGCGGGGGCGCCGTGGCCGTGCAGGGGCCAATGGGCCGGCACCCGCAGCTCGTCCCAGGCGGAGTCGTCGAAGCCGGGCCGGGCGAAGTCGTCGGGCGCGTCGGCCACGGGTGAGAGGCGGAAGCGCCACAGGCCGCCGAGGTCGAGGGCGGGGGCGTCGGAGCGGAGTGCCGCGCGGGGTTCGAGACGGCCCGAACCGGGGGCGAAGGTTTCGAGATCCATCCCTTCCGACAGTAGGGGTTGATGGTGGTTCCGTCAGCGATGCCCCGTCTGGGGTGCTTGGACTTCCCTGCCGTGGTTGTTGGAGGAATGGCGCCGGCAGGGCCCGGTCTCAGGCGTTCCTGGAGAACAGGAGCCCGTTCGCGCCGGCCGGGCCGGGCAGCGCGGAGGCGGCCGCGAGGTAGCCGGCCAGCAGGCTCTCGGCCACCGCGCCCACGGCCGCGTCGCCGGGCAGGAACTCGGGGGTGTGCAGGCCGGCGGCGGTGTCCACGCCGACGAACATCATGAGCGACGGCGCCACCGAGGCGTAGTGGGAGAAGTCGTCGGCCCCGCACGAGCGCAGCCCGCCGTCCACGGTCCAGCCGTGGCCGCGCAGCAGCCCGCCGGCGCGCACGGCCAGCCCGGTGTCGTTGACCAGCACCGGCTCGCCCGGCAGGATCGTCACCTCGGCCACGCAGCCGCACGCCCTGGCGACGTCCTCGACCACCTGGGTGAAACGTTCGTGCAGCTCCTGGCGCCAGTTCTCGGACATCGCCCGGAGGGTCCCCCTGGCCACGGCCTCGCCCGGGACGGCGTTGGGCGCGGTGCCGGCGTTGACCGTGCCGAAGGTGACCACGGTGGGCGTCATCGGGTCGGCGACCCGGCTGACGACCTGCTGGGCGGTGACGATGACCTGCGCCATGGCCACCACCGGGTCCCTGGTGAGGTGGGGGTAGGCGGCGTGGCCCTCCGCTCCCCTGACGACCACCCTGAACTCGTCGGAGGAGGCGTTGACCGCCCCCGGCACGGAGGCGACCGTGCCCTCCGCCAGCAGGGGCTGCACGTGCGCGCCGATCATGGCGCCGACCTTGTGGCGGTGCAGCGCGCCCGACCCCACGACGTCGGAGGCGCCGGAGGGGAAGCCCTCCTCGCGCGGTTGCAGCACGACCAGCAGGGGCGGGTCGGCGCCGAGCCGGTCGAGGGTCCTGGCCAGGGCGACCACGGCCGCCATGTGCACGTCGTGGCCGCAGGCGTGCATCGCGCCCTCGGGGGCGGCCCACTCGACGCCGGTGCGCTCGGTCAGCGGCAGGGCGTCGAGCTCGCCGCGTACGCCGACCGCCGGGCCGGGACCGCCGATGCGCAGGACCGCGCCCGTGCCGGCGACGTGCTCGACCTCCCCGGCGGGCAGCGCGTCGAGCAGCCGGTCCCGCGTCGGGCCCTCCTGGCCGGACAGGCAGGGCTCCGCGTGCAGCTCGCGGCGCAGCGCCTGCGCCGCGGGCAGCTCCCGCAGCAGGCCCTCCCGCAGCGCCGCGTAGGCGGCGCTCTCCACGCCGCCGGTCCCGATGACGGCTCCGTCGACGGGCCTGTTGATCGTACGGCCCCCGAAGTCGTTCACCCCGTGCTCTCCTCCCGTGTTCCCAGTCCGTAGACGCGTCGCGCGTTGTCCGCCCCGACCATCGCCGCCACCCGCATCGCCTGCCCGGCCGACCACTCGCCGTCCAGCACGAGCCGGCCGAGCACCCGCGCCATCGCCCGCCGCCACAACACCGCGCCGAGGTGGTGCAGCTCGGCCGGTCCCCATCCGTCGGACGAGAACATGATCTTGGCGAACGGCGCCAGCTCCAGGCTCTCGGCCACCAGCGCCACGCTGCGGGCCCCGGTGTAGGTCACGCCGAGCCCCACGTCGAAGTAGACGTTGGGATAGGCCTGCGCGAGGAACCCCGCGTGCCGCTGGAAGGGGTAGCAGTGCAGCAGCACCAACGGCACCCCGGTCGGCTCCGCGCGCTCGACGAGGCCGCGCAGCAGCAGCGGATCGGCCCGGCGCAGGTCGAGGTCGGGATCGCCGAGGCCGGTGTGGAACTGGATCGGCAACCCTCGCTCGATCCCGGCCCAGATCACGTGCCGCAGCAGCACCGGCTCCGTCAGCTTACCGCCGCCGGACCCGAGCCAGCGCCCGGCCGCCTCGGTGACCTCGGCCCGGCTCGGCGGCTCGGGGTCGAGGTCGAGGCCGTGGCGGTAGGCGGCGACGCTCTTGAGCCCGCGCGCGCCGCCGGTGCGCTCCCACAGCTCCCGCGCGAACGCGTCGGCGAAGGAGGACGCGTCGCAGCCGCCGGCCGCGACCTGCTCGGCCACCGTCTCCAGCCGCACCACCTCGTCGGCGGGCGCGCCGGTGAGCTCGGCCATGCCGGACGGGCCCACGAGCTCGTCGCCCCGGTAGCCGGTCTCGACCAGGTAGTGGGCCACGTTCGTGGCGCCCAGCAGCAGCCGGTTCACCTCGCCGGCGCCCAGCCGGGCCCTCCTGGCCAGGTACTCCTCCGGCGTGCAGTGCGGTTCCAGGCCGAGGACGGGCGCGCAGTGGCGCAGGATGGCGTACCCCGTCTGGGAGTCGAACTGCGTCATCCACTCCGGCACCGGCCGGTCGGACTCGGTGATCAGCTCCTCGAACGCGGTGCGCGACAGGTCGCGCGGCACCACGCCGTGGACGTGGTGGTCGACCAGCGGCAGCTCCTCGATGGCCCGGACGAACCCGGCCGGAGCGAGGTCGAGGTCTGCGGCGGTGGCGTACAGGTCGGTCACGGAGAGATCTACTCCCCCGTGGGCGCGCGGACGAACCACCCCGCCCCGATCCGGCGCCTCGATCAGGGGGCCGCGGCGGGCACCGCGAGCTGCTGGACCAGCCACGGCAGCGCCTGCGGCAGCTCCCGGTTCCAGGTGTTGAAGTTGTGGCCGCCGCTGGGCAGGATCAGCGACGAGGCCCGCATGGGCGCTTTGACGGCGTTCAGGAAGCGCTCGGTCGGCAGGTAGTCGGCCTCGCCCTTCCTGCTGCTCGTGACGAGCACGGCCACGGGCGGCGCGGGCAGCCGGGCCAGGCGCCACATCAGGTCGTTGCGGTCGGCGAGCGCCTTGTCGCCGTGGAACAGGTCGCCGGTGGTGCCGTCCACGATCGTCTTGTAGTAGCCCGACAGGGAGACGGCGGCGGAGAACGCGTCAGGGCGGCTCATCGCCAGCTTCAGCGCGCAGTAGCCGCCGGTCGAGCCGCCGAGCACGCCCCAGGAGTCGCGGCCGGCCGCCGCCCGGTAGTGCGCGGTCACGGCCTGCCGGACGTCGGTGGCGAAGTACGTCAGCGCCTGCGGGCCGCCCGGCACGTCCACGCACTCGGTGTCGCGCGGCAGCACCACGCTCGGCCGCATCATGACCAGGACGGCCGGCTCGACCTGGTGCAGGGCGATGGCGTGGGCCAGCCGTCCGGGCAGGTCGAGGCGGGTCATGAGGTTGCGCGGGTCGCCGGGGTAGCCGGTCAGGGCGAGGATCGCGGGGAACCTGCGCCGCGGGTCCTTGAAGTAGGCCGAGGGCAGGAACACGTACGCCTCCTCGCTCAGGCGCGTGGTCGCGCCCGGCAGGACGACCTCCTCGATCCGCCCGCCCGGTACCGCCCGGCTGTCCAGCACCCGCAGCCCGGCCGCGGCCCCCGCGACGGTGATCTGGGCGGCGCCGGTGTCGGCGCCGAGCAGGTCGGCCCAGGAGGAGTAGAAGCCGAAGTAGTAGTTGACCAGCAGCGCGAGCGCCGCCACGGTGAGCGCCTGGCAGCCCGCCAGCAGGCCGGCCCGGCCCAGCACCGGTGGCAGGCCCCGCCCGGCCAGCCGCGGCCACACCCAGACGGTGGCCGCGAGCCCGGCCACCGCGAGCACCGCGGTGGTCACCAGCAGCGCGATCGAGGTCAGTCCCATGAACAGCAGGAATATCCCGGCCGGCGTAAGCGCGTGGTTAACGGCGAGATTAACCGGCAGGAGCTTCAATCGGTATTTGTGAAGCGTCCTTGGATCCCCGCGCTGGCGGGTTACGCGTCGCTGGTCATCGGCCTGCTGGACATCGCCAAGGCCGTGGCGCCGCGGCTGGAGCACACGCGGATGGGCCAGTGGTCGGATCTGCTGCCCGGGACGGTGACGACCGTGGCGCGGGCGACGTCGCTGGTGGTCGGCATCATGCTGGTGATGATCGCGCACGCGCTGCGCCGGGGGAAGGTGCGGGCCTGGCGGGCGGTGGTGGTGCTGCTGCCGGTGAGCGCCGTCATGGGCGTGCTGCACCTGCGGCCGGTGACCGCCGCGATCAGCGTCGTGCTGCTGGCCGTGCTGGTGGCCGGCCGGCGGGAGTTCACGGCGCTGCCCGACCCGCGCTCGCGCTGGCGGGCGTTGTGGAACCTGCTCGTGCTCGGCGTGATCGACCTGGCGCTCGGCTACCTGATCGTGAGCGTCCGGCCGGGCGCGCTGGTGGGCCGTCCGGGCGTGGCCGAGCGGCTGGAGCACGTGGCGCTGGGGCTGGCGGGCATCGAGGGGCCGGTCACGTTCACCGTGGAACGCGTCTCCGACCTGGTCTACTTCTCCCTCGTCGCGCTGGGCGCGCTGACCGCCGTGACGACGCTCTACCTGGCGCTGCGTCCGGAACGGCCGGCCGCCGAGCTGACCGCCGACGACGAACGCCGTCTGCGCGCCCTGCTGGACGTCCACGGCGAGCGCGACTCACTCGGCTACTTCGCGCTGCGCCGGGACAAGAGCGTGATCTTCTCGCCGTCGGGCAAGGCGGCCGTGGCCTACCGGGTCGTCTCCGGCGTGATGCTGGCCAGCGGCGACCCGATCGGCGACCGCGAGGCGTGGCCGGCCGCGATCGCCGCTTTCATGGCCGAGGCGCGGCGGCACGCCTGGGTGCCCGCCGTCATCGGCTGCGGCGAGACGGGCGGCGAGGTCTGGACGAAGGTGGCGGGGCTGTCCGCGCTGGAGATCGGCGACGAGGCGATCGTCGAGGTCGACGGCTTCACGCTGGAGGGCCGTGCGATGCGCAACGTGCGGCAGATGGTCAATCGCACCCGCCGCGCCGGGTACGTCTGCCGGGTGCGCCGCGCCCGTGACGTGCCCGAGGAGGAGAAGGAGCGCATCCGCCGGGCCGCCGGGCTGTGGCGCGGCACCCAGACCGAGCGCGGCTACTCGATGGCGCTCGGCCGGTTCGGCGACCCCGCCGACGCCGAGTGCCTGGTGGCCACCGCCTGCCGGGACGGCGACCTCAAGGCCGTGCTGCACTTCGTGCCGTGGGGCGCCCGGGGCGTCTCGCTGGACCTGATGCGCCGCGACCGCGACGCCGACCCGGGCCTGAACGAGCTGCTGATCGCCGAGACGCTGCAGGCCGCGCCATCGCTGGGGATCACGCAGGTGTCGCTCAACTTCGCGATGTTCCGCTCGACGCTGGCCCGCGGCGACCGGCTCGGCGCGGGGCCGGTGCTGCGGGCCTGGCGGTCGGTGCTGGTCTTCCTGTCGCACTGGTTCCAGATCGAGTCGCTGTACCGGTTCAACGCCAAGTTCCGGCCGATCTGGGAGCCGCGCTTCGTCGTCTACCCGAACGCCCGCGACCTGCCGAGGATCGGCGTCGCGGCGCTCCAGGCCGAGGCGTTCATCCCGTCGGGCCTGCCGCTGCGCGCCCGCCTGCGCCTCCCCCGGCCCTTCACCCACGACCGCGCCGCCGCCGCTCCCCACACCCCGTGAACCGCGCGGTTCACGGGGAGGCGGCGGTGCCGGTGGCGGGCCACATGGTGTTGAGGCGGCCGGCGGTGGCCTGGTAGGCGCGCTCGGCCTCCGGCGTCAGGACGACGTCGGCGCCCGGCCCGGCGGCGGCCAGCCGTTCGCGCAGGACGATGGAGTCGGCGGTGTCGGCCAGGTCGAGCAGCCCGGTGAACCGGGCGGCGGACGACACCAGCTCGGTGGCGGGCAGGCCGGTGCACACGGCGTCGAGGGCCTGGCGGACCACGCCCCTGCCGACCGCGCCGAGGCCGAGCGCCACCGCGGCGGCCGACAGGGTGGCCACGTCGAGCGGATCGACGTCGACCAGGCGCAGCGGCACGTGCTCGACCTGGCCGCCTGGGGCGTACAGGCGACCGGCGAGGCGGGCGGCGGCGGCGCGCCTGCCCTGCGTGGGGCCGATCGCGCGCCAGAGCCGGCGCAGCGCGGTCAGCGCGATCCCGCCGGCCAGCGGGCCGGGCAGCGGCGAGCCCACGGACTCGGCGGCGCGCAGCACCAGCAGCAGCCTCTCCAGCTCGCCCACCGCGCGGGCCAGGTCTTCGCCCAGGTCGGGGACGAGGACCGCGCGCGGGCCGAGGCCGGTCATGTGCGGCTCCTCACGGAGCCCTCGTCGTCGAGCGGTCGTCAGGCGGCGGAGCAGTCAACCGGAGGGTCACAACCGGAGCGTACGCCGCCCCGGCCACGCCGCACACCCCACCGATGAGCACCCCGCCCCCAGCCCGCGCCCACCCCACCGATGAGCACCCCGTCCCCAGGCCGCGCGCCCACCCGACTCCCCCCTCCCCCAGCCCGACGCCCACCCCGCGCACCCGTGCGGAGCGGGCGAGCCGGGCGTGTGGGAGGATCTGGCCACGATGGGTCCATGGTCGTTGGTGCGGTGGCTGCGTGCGGCGAGCTTCGCCGGCACGTGCGCCGCGCTGGCCGCGCTCGCCCACCTGGCGGGCGGCGGCTGCTTCGACCCCGGGGCGCTGCTGGCGGGGTTCCTGCTGGTCCTCGCGCCGGCCCTGGCGCTGACCGGGCGTGAGCGCACGCTGCCCGCCATCGTGCCCGCCACGGGCGCCTCGCAGGTCGTCCTGCACCTGCTGCTCTCCCTGAGCTGCGACCATCCCGCACCCGTCGCCGCCCCCGCGAGCGTGCTCCACGCGCACGACACGGGCGCCCCGGGGTTCGGGATGCTGCTCGTGCACGCGGCGAGCGTGCTGCTGACGTCGGTCTGGCTGCGCTGGGTGGAGTCGGGGCTGTGCGCCCTGGTCCGCGAGCTGGCCGGGTGGGTGCTGCGCCCGCTGCTGGTGCTGTTCCTCGTCGTGGCCGGGTGGGCCGCGCCGGCGCGCACACCGATGGGCGGGCGCGACGACGTCACGGCGCGCGTGCGGCTGTTCCTGCGGCACGTGCTGGTGCTGCGGGGGCCGCCCGCGAATGGACCGGAGCCGCGATGGCCGGTCCGTCCGACGGTCGTGGGCCTGCCCGCCTAGGCGCGCCCGCGGTCCTTCGCGCGCCCGTCCGCCGCGGTTCCTCCGACGACAATCCCGGCTCGCCGCCGTGCCCGCCCCCGCCGTGGGGCCGGTCCGGCGTGCGCGCCTCCGGACTCGACTCAGAGGACATCACCCATGAGACCTTCCCGTACCCGCCGGGCCTCGGCGGTCGCGCTCGTGCTGCTGGCCACCGCCTGCGGCACGCCCGCGGCGACCGGCACCGAGGCGGCCACAGAGGCGGCCACAGAGGCGGCCACTGCGGCCGCCTCCGCCGGCCGGACCGTCTACCCCCTCGCCTTCGACAACTGCGGCACGCGGGTCACCTTCCGCCGCCCGCCGCAGCGCGTCCTGATCCTGAACGGCACCAGCGTCGGCGAGGTGGAGAGCTTCCTGCTGCTCGGGCTGGAGCGCAGCATCCTGGCCAACGCCCAGAGCTACGGCGTGTCCGACGACCCCTCCATGACGGCCCGCATCAAGGCGCTGCCGACCGGCGGGCTGACCATGAACAAGAACTTCGACGTGCCCGCCGAGCAGGTGCTCAAGCTCAAGCCGGACCTGGTGGTCTCCACCTGGTCCGGCGGGTTCGACCCCGCCCGCGGCTTCGCCACCCGCGAGCAGCTCGCCGCGGCCGGCATCACCTCGCTGGTCAACCCGGTCAACTGCGCGATGGGCAAGCCGGAGGCCACCGAGCAGGAGAAGCGCGCCTACCGCAACCAGTCGATCAACTCCTCGCTGGAGTTCCTCAGCCTGCTCGGGCGGGTGTTCGACGTGCAGCGCGAGGCGTTCGACCTGATCGGGCGGCTGCGGGCGCGGGTGGAGTCGGTACGGGCCCGCGTCGCGGCGCTGCCGCCCAGGAAGGTGCTGATCGCCTATCCCGGCATGGCCATGATGAACGCCAACGGCCTGCCCGCCGTGATGACCGGCGGCATCTACGACGACGTCATCAGGGCGGCCGGCGGGGTCAACGCCTTCGCCGGCCAGACCGCCGACATGACGCGCACCCTCAACCGCGAGCAGCTCGCCACCGCCGAGGTGGACGTGCTGGTCGTCGGGCTGTTCACGCCCGAGGAGAAGGGCGAGGAGGCGGCGGCGAAGCTGTTCGCCGCCTACCCCCACTGGGCCGCGGCCAGGTCCAGGAGCTACACGGTCGTCTCCGACGGCGTCTATCTCGGGCCGCTGAACGCCTGGGCCGTGGAGAAGATCTCCAAGGTGGTGCATCCCGGTGGCTGACACGCTGACCGCGCCGCCGCGCCGCGCCGTCCCCGTCCCGCCGCGGCGGCCGCACGCGGTGTCCGGGCGGGCGACCGGGTTGCTGCTGGCCGGGCTCGGGGCCGCGCTGGTGGTGGCCCTGGTGATCGGCATCTCCGCCGGGTCGGTGAACCTGCCGCCGGACCAGGTGTGGGGGGTGGTGTGGGCGTACCTGACCGGGCGGGGCGAGCAGGCCGATCCGCTGCTCGCGCAGGTCGTGTGGGAGATCCGCACGCCCCGGGCGCTGCTGGCCGCGCTGGCCGGGGCCGCGTTGTCGGTGGCGGGGGTCGCGTTGCAGGCGCTGGTCCGCAACCCGCTCGCCGACCCGTACGTGCTGGGTGTGTCGTCGGCGGCGTCGCTGGGCGCCGTGCTGGTGCCCGCGCTCGGGGGCGGCGCGCTGGCCGGGCTGACCGGCGCGCTCGGCGTCACGGGGGCCGCCTTCGCCGCCGCGCTGCTGTCGGCGCTGGTGGTGTACGTCCTGTCCCAGCGTTCCGGCAGGCTGCTGGACTCGTGGCTGGTGCTGACCGGCGTGGCCGTCGGCTACCTGTGCTCGGCGGCCACCACGTTCGTGCAGCTCCAGCTCAACCCGACCGAGCTGCAGGGCATGATGTTCTGGCTGATGGGCAGCGTCGCCGGGGCGTCGTGGGCGGATCTGGGCGTGCCCGCGCTGCTCGTCGTGTGCTGCGTGGCCTGGCTGTCCTCGCAGGCGCGGGCGCTCAACGCGCTGCTGGCCGGCGAGGAGTCCGCGGTCGCGATCGGCGTGCCGGTCGCGGCGCTGCGGATCGGGCTGCTGGCGGCCGGGTCGCTGCTGACGGCGACGGTGGTCAGCGTGGTCGGCGGCATCGGGTTCATCGGGCTGATGGTCCCGCACATGGTCCGGTTCGTGGTCGGGGCCGACCACCGCCGGGTGCTGCCGGTCTCGCTGCTGGCCGGCGCGGTGTTCCTGGTGCTGGTCGACCTGGCGGCGCGGATCGCCGACCGGCCGAACGAGCTGCCGGTGGGCATCTTCACCACGGGGCTCGGCGTGCCGTTCTTCCTGTGGCTGCTGCGCAGGCGGCGGGCGGGAGGCGGCGGCGATGCGGCTTGACCTCGCGGGCGTCAGCGCGAGCATCGACGCGCGGCCCATCGTCACCGACGTCACGCTGAGCGCCGGGCCCGGCGAGTTCGTGGCGCTGGTCGGGCCGAACGGCAGCGGCAAGTCCACGCTGCTGCGCACGGTCTACCGGTCGCTGCGCCCGTCGGGCGGCGTCGTCCGGCTGGACGGCGACGACCTGTGGCGGATGCGGCCCCGGCACGCCGCGCGGCGGCGGGCGGTCCTGCCGCAGCACAACCCGGCCGGAGAGGGGTTCTCCGTGGCCGAGGTCGTCGCGGCCGGACGGCACAGCCACAAGCGGGCGCTGGACAGGGAGAGCGCGGGCGACCGGGCGGTGGTCGCCACGGCCCTGGAACGGGTCGGCATGGACTGGGCGGCCGACCGGCTGATGACCACGCTGTCCGGCGGCGAGCGGCAGCGCGTGCTGCTGGCCCGCGCGCTGGCCCAGGAGGCGCCGCTGCTGATCCTGGACGAGCCGGGCAACCACCTGGACGTCGGGTCCCAGCTGCTGCTGCTGGACCTGATCCGCTCGCTCGGCCTGACGCTGCTGGCCGCCCTGCACGACCTGGACCAGGCCGCCGCCTACGCCGACCGGATCGTCGTGCTGCGCGAGGGCCGGGTCGCCGGGCAGGGGCCGCCCCTGGAGGTGCTGACCCCGGCCTTCATCGAGGAGGTCTTCGGCGTCCTGGCGCATGTGGGGCCGCATCCGATCACCGGGCGGCCGCACGTCGCGGTGGCGTCCAGGGCGGGAGGTAAGCGCCTGCCCTAGGGCCGGTCAGCACTCGTCCCCCGGTGCGGAGCCGTGCCCGGCGCCGTCCGTCCGGCCGGTTATAAACGGAGCGGAGTGGATCTTCGTGGTGAAGGGGCCGGGGACCGTGTCGATCAGCAAAGCAGGACGAATGGCCGCCGGTGTCGGCCTGCTCGCGGCGGTGTGCGTGCCGGAGCGGGCCGTCGCCGTCCCGGCTCCTCCCCCGGTGGCGCCCCCGGTCGCGGCGCCGGCGCCCGCGCGGGCGCCGGTGCTGGACCTGGTGCTGGACGGCGGCCGGTTCGCGCTGCGGGACGCCTTCGCGATCCTGGCCGGCCGTCCCGTGCTCGCACGGGTGTCGGACGCCGCGCGAGCCCGCATGGCGCAGTCGCGGGCGGGGGCGCTGGCGGCCCTGAGCGGCCAGCGGGTGTACGGCTGGAACCAGGCGCTCGGCCCGCTGAAGGACCGCCCGCTCTCGCCGGAGGAGGCCGAGCAGTTCCAGCGCAACGTGCTGCGCTCGCACGCGGCGGGCGTCGGCCCTGCCTTCCCCGACGACGTGGTCAGGCTGGCCCTGGTCCTCAAGGCCAACCAGATGGCCAGGGGGAAGATGGGCGTCCGGCCCGAGGTGCCGCAGCGGCTGCTGTCCCTGGTGAACGCCGGGGTCGTGCCGGTGATGCCGCAGATCGGCTCGCTCGGCACCGGCGACCTGCAGCCGCAGGCGGCGGCCGGGCTGGCCGCGCTGGGCGAGGACGCGCCGGTGCACTACCGGGGCGAGACCGGGCCGGCCTCGCGGATGTTGCCGCGGGCCGGGCTGCCCGCGAGCTTCACCTTCGAGGCCGGGGAGGCGCTGCCGATCGTCAGCGGCAGCACGGTGCTGGCCGCCACGCTGATGCACGCCGTGCACCGGGCCACGGTGCTCGCCGACCAGGCGGAGGGGGCTTTCGCCCTGTTCATGGAGGCCACCAGGGCCGAGCGCGGCTCGCTGGACGCGCGCACGCACCGCGAGCGGCACATCCCGGAGGAGGACGCGGTCGCGGCGCGGCTGCGGACCATGGTCGCCGGTTCGGGCTGGATGACCGAGGAGGGCCGCAGGCGGCTCGACCCGGCGAACTACGAGCCGCGGGTGCAGGACGCAGTCTCGGTGCGCGCGGCCCCGCACATCATGGCCGGGCTGCGGCAGGTGCTCGCCGCCACCCGCCGGACGCTGGCGCGCGAGGCCAACTCCTCGGCCTCCAACCCGCTGGTCTTCCGGCGCGAGCGCGGCCCCGGCTACGAGTTCGTGATGGGCGGCAACTGGGACGGCTCGATCATGGGCCATCTCGCCGACAGCCTGAACGCCGAGATCACCGACCTCGGCGTCCTGTCGCAGGAGTTGTCCGGACGCCTGCTGTCACCCCGCTGGAGCTACGGCCTGCCGGCGAACCTGGCCGGCGGGAGCGTCGGCCTCAACTCCGGGATGGTGCAGGCGCAGTCGGTGGCCGCGGCGGTGGTCCCGGAGATGCAGGTCAGGGCCCATCCGGCGGGCACGTTGTCGCGTCCGGTCAAGGACGGCCAGGAGGACCACAACACGATGGCCATGGCCTCGGCCCGCGACCTGCACGCCAACCTCGACCGCCTGGAGATCGTGCTGGCGGTGCAGTACCTGATGGCGGCGCAGGGCATCGACCTGATCGCGGCGAAGATGGCCGGCCTGCCGCTCGGGACGGCGACCCGCGCCCTGCACGACGAGCTCAGGCGATACGTCGCGCCGCTGGGCGACGACCGTTACCTGACCCCCGACCTGGAACGGACGATCTCGCTGGTGCACGCGGGCGGCCTGACGCCGTCCGTCGCCCCCTGAGCCGGCCCGTCCGGGGCTCACCTGGCGGGCGGGGGCAGCAGGCGGACCGCGTCCAGGGCCAGTGCGAGGTCCACGATGTCCCGCGGGCGGGTGAGCGAGCGGCCGGTGAGCTGCTCGATCCGGCGGACCCGGTTGATGATCGTGTTGCGGTGGCAGAACAGCCGGCCGGCGGCCCTGGCGGCCGAGCCGTCGCAGGCCAGCCAGGTCTCCAGGGTGGTCAGCAGCGTGTCGCGGTCGGCCGGGTCGAGGGCGAGCAGCCGGCCGAGCGCGCCTTCGACGAGGTGGCCGGTGACGCCGGGCCGGCTGATCATCAGCACGGCCGGCACGCGCTCGTCCAGGCGGGCGATCTCGGGGCCGCCGTCGGCGCAGGTGCGCATGGCGAGGGAGGCCAGCTCGTGCGCGGTGCCCAGCTCGTCCAGGCCGGTGACGACGGGGCTGACGCCGGCCACGCCGCTGACGATGAGACTCAGCTCCTGGCACAGGTCGTCCAGGGTGGCCCGGCCGAGCGCGACGACGGCGACCTCGTGGCCGGTGCGCATGCGCCACAGCAGCCGCAGCGCGCCCAGAGTCGCGGGCAGCCGGACGTCGTCGTGGTGGCGTCCGCCGGGGAAGCGCACGGTGACGACGGCGTAGCGGGCGCGTTCGGGCAGGCCGAGCGAGTCGGCGGCGGCGCGCACCACGCCCGCGTCGGCGGCGCCGTCGAGCAGGGCGTCCAGCAGCGCGTTGACGCGTTCCTTGCTGCGGCCGAGGATCTCCTGCTCGCGCCGGCCGTAGACGTCGCAGGCCACCAGCGACTGCCGGTCGATCGCGTGCCAGACGTGGCTGGCGGCGCGGACCAGGACGTCGAGGCGGTCGGGGCGCTCGCGTTCCATGTGGTCCACGATCGCCGACCAGGTCACCTGGCCGGCCAGGCGGTACATGCGCAGCAGCGACTCCAGCGGAAGGCCCTGCTCGGCCCTGCGCTGGGCCATCGACCGGGTGAAGACCAGGTCGCGCCGCTCGGACGGCTCCTGCAGGATCGCGGTCAGGCCCAGGCGCACCCCTTCGAGGGTGCTCTTCCAGTGCTCGTCGTAGGGGACGCAGGCGCTGTAGACGTCGTCGCCGCCGCGCGTCCTGGCGACCAGCTCGCCGGTCAGTTCGGGCAGGCGTTCGAGCAGTGCCCTGGCTGCGGTGCGTAACGTCTGGCGGACGTCCTCGTCCACGACCGTAGGGGGACGCATTCCCCGAGGCTGCCACCGGCCGCCGTTCCAGAACAAGGCTCTGTAGCGTTTTGTGACCTCGCGTTGTGCGGCTGCACAACGGGCCCCCGGCCGCGGTGGGCAGCGAGCCCGACTTCGCCGCCGCATCTGGACGGCGGCCCCGCCCGCCGGTTTGGGTGGGCCGCCATGGGGTCCTGTGAGGAAGACGAATGGCCGAGCTGAGCGTGGACGGTCTCGTGGTGGACTACGGTCCCGTCCGGGCGCTGGACGGCGTGTCACTGAGCGTGCCGTCCGGGGCGGTGGTGGCCGTGCTGGGCGCGAACGGCGCCGGGAAGACGACGTTGCTGCGGGCGGTCTCGGGAACGCTCCGGTTCCACCGGGGCCGGATCGCGGCGGGCGGCGTCAGCGTGGCCGGAGCGCGGATGGACGGGCAGCCGGCCGCGGCCGTGGTGCGGCGCGGCGTCACGCACGTGCCCGAGGGCCGCCGCGTGTTCGCCCGCATGACGGTGGAGGAGAACCTGCGGGCCGGCGGCCTGGGCACGCCGCGCGCGGCCGCCGTCCGGGCCGGGCGGCGGGTGCGCGAGCTGTTCCCGGTCCTGGCCGAGCGCGCGCACCAGCGCGCCGGGCTGCTGTCGGGCGGCGAGCAGCAGATGCTGGCCATCGGCCGGGCGCTGATGGCCGAGCCGTCGGTGCTGCTGCTGGACGAGCCGACGCTCGGCCTGGCCCCGCGGGCGGCCGCCACGATCGCCGCCACGATCAGGGCGATCAACGCCGCCGGCACCTCGATCCTGCTCGTCGAGCAGAACGTCGCCACGGCCCTGTCGCTGGCCTCCCACGCGTACGTGCTGGAGGTCGGCGCGGTCGCGCTGGCCGGGCCCGCGGCCGAGCTGGCCGCCGGTGACGAGGTGCGCCGCCGCTACCTCGGCGTGGACGACGGGACCCCGGCCCCGCAGGCGAGGGCCGGATTGCCGAGGTGGTCCGCGTGACCCCGACATACCAACCGGATGGTATGCCCGCCCTGGAGGTGCGCGACGTGACCGTCCGCTTCGCCGGACTGACGGCGCTGGACGGCGTCGGCTTCACGGTCGCGCCCGGCACCGTGCACGCGCTCATCGGCCCCAACGGCGCGGGCAAGTCCACCTGCTTCAACGTGCTGTCCGGCGTCTGCCGGGCCGCCTCGGGCAGCGTCCGGTTCGGCGCGAGCGAGCTGACCGCGCTGCGCCCGCACCGGATCGCCGCGCTCGGCGTCGCCCGCACGTTCCAGAACATCGCGCTCTCCCCGCACCAGCCGGTGCGGGACAACCTGCTGCTGGGCCGCCACCGGCTCACCCGGGCCGGGTTCGTCTCCGCCGGGCTCGGCCTGCCGGGCGCGCGCCGCGAGCAGCGCGCGCACGCCGCCAGGGTCGCCGAGATCGCGGCCTTCGCCGGGCTCGCCGCGGTGCTGGACACGCCGGTCGGGCTGCTCCCGTACGGCGTGCAGAAGCGGGTCGAGCTGGCCAGGGCCCTGGCCATGGAGCCACGCCTGCTCCTGCTGGACGAGCCGGTCGCCGGGATGAACGGCGGCGAGCGGCTGGAGATGGCCGGGCTGATCAGGTCGGTACGGGAGAGCCTGGGCGTCTCCGTCCTGCTGGTCGAGCACGACATGGGCATGGTCATGCGGCTGGCCGACCGGGTGACCGTCCTGGACTTCGGCCGTCGCATCGCCGACGGGCCGCCCGCCGAGGTGCAGAACGACCCGGCGGTCATCGGCGCGTATCTGGGCGTGGAGGAGACGGAGTGATCACTTTTGTGGAGCTGCTCGTCAACGGGGTCTCGCTGGGGGCCGTCTACGCGCTGATCGCGCTGGGCTTCGTCGTCATCTTCAAGGCGACCGAGGTGGTGAACTTCGCGCACGCCTCGCTGCTGCTGGCCGGCGGGTACGTGGTGGCGCGGCTGCATCCGCACCTCGGCTTCTGGCCCGCCCTGCTGGCCGGGGTCGCGGCGGCGGCGGTCATCGGGGCGCTGGTGGAGTTCCTGGTCATCCGCCGCTCGAAGGCCGGTTCGCACAGCGTGCTGGCCATCGTCACCATCGGCGTGGACATCGTGCTGACCACCGAGCTCACCCGGCGGATCGGCACCGAGGTGCTGGCCATGGGCGACCCGTGGGGCTCGCGGGTGCTGCGCCTCGGGCCGGTCACGGTCGCCGAGACCCGGGTCGTCGCGCTGGTCGTGGCCGGGGTGCTGATCGCGGCGTTCCTGCTGGCGTTCAAGTACACCGGGTGGGGCGTGGCGATGCGGGCCACCGCCGAGGACCCCGAGACGGCCGCGCTCATGGGCGTGCGGCTCGGCCGGGTCTCGGTCAGCGCGTGGGCCGTGGCCGGGGCGCTGGCCGCGGTGGCCGCGCTGTTCCTGTGCGTCTTCCCCACGCCCGGCCTGGACCGCGGCTCCTCGCTGGCCGCGCTGAAGGCCTTCCCCGCCGCGATACTCGGCGGCCTGGACTCCACCACGGGCGCGCTGGCCGGCGGCCTGATCGTCGGCGTCACCGAGGCCCTGACCACCGGCTACCAGAACGACCTGGCCTTCCTCGGCCGCGGGATCGGCGACGTGGCGCCGTTCCTCGTCATGGTCGTCGTGCTGCTGCTGCGGCCCGCCGGGCTGTTCGGGACGCGGGAGCGGGCCCGTGTCTAGAACCGTCGGGTCACTGGTGGCCCTGGCCGTCTTCGTCGCCGTGCCGTTCTACCTGGAGGGGTTCTGGCTGCAGGCGGGGCTGTTCGCGATGGCGGCCGCGATCGGCGCGATCGGCGTCAACCTGCTGACCGGGGCGACCGGGCAATTGTCCATGGGCCACGCCTTCTTCCTGGCCGTCGGCGCCTACGCCTACGTCTACCTGGCCGCCGAGCCCACCGCGTCGCTGGGCGGCCTGGGCCTGCCGACGCCGGTGGCCGCCGTGCTCGCGGTGGCGCTGGCCGGGGTCGCGGGCGGGCTGTTCAGCCCGATCGCGGGCCGGCTCAAGGGCGCCTACCTGGGCATCGCCACGCTGGCGCTGATCTTCGGCGGGCAGCATCTGCTGTTCAACGCCGGGCCGGTCACCGGCGGGTTCAACGGGCGTGCCGTGCCGGCGATGGAGGTCTTCGGGTTCGCCTTCGCCGACGGGCCGGAGCTGGTCGTCATGGACGTGCCGTTCGGCGCGCTGGAGCGGCTGTGGTTCCTGGGCGGCCTGGCGCTGCTGGGAGCGGCGCTGTTCGCCCGCGGCGTGCTGCGCGGGCGGCCCGGCAGGGCGCTGAACACGATCCGCGACCACGAGATCGCGGCCGGGGTGATGGGCGTGCCCGTCACCCGCTACCGGGCCGGCGTCTTCGTGTTGTCGTCCATGTACGGCGGCCTGGCCGGCGTGCTGCTGGCCCTGGTCTTCCAGCGGACCGTGCCCGACTACTTCGGCATGCTGCTCTCCCTCGACTACCTCGCGATGATCGTCATCGGCGGCCTGGGCTCGGTGGGCGGCGCGGTGCTCGGAGCCGTCTTCGTCTCCCTGCTGCCGCAGCTGCTGACCCGTTACGGCGACGCCATCCCCCTGGTGTCGCCGTCCGGCTCCGGCGGCGGCCTGTCCCCCGCCGAGGCCGCCCGCATCCTGTACGGCGCCGCCGTCGTCGCCGTCGTCCTCTTCCTCCCGGGCGGCCTGCTCGGCCTGCCGCGCGTCCTGCGCCGCCGGTCACCGGGGCGCCGCCCGTCCGCTTCACCGTCACCGGATCCGTCCCCGAAGACCAGGAGCTCACATGTCCCGTAACCGCACGGCCGTCCTGGCCGCGCTGCTGGCGCTGGGGCTGGCGGCCACCGCCTGCGCCAGCGGCAAGGCCACCGGCGGCGGCCAGGCGACCGCCACCGCCGCCGGCGGCGACGGCGTCAGGACCGGCCCCGGCGTCACCGCCGACACGATCACGCTCAGCCTGCTCACCGATCTGACCGGCCCCTACGCGTCGCTGGGCAAGAGCCTCACCCAGGCGCAGCAGCTCTACTTCGAGCAGGTCAACCAGAGCGGCGGCGTCTGCGGCAGGAAGATCGAGACCATCGTCCGCGACCACGGTTACGACGCGCAGAAGGCGATGGCCGCCTACGCCGAGGTCGCGCCGAAGACGGCCGCGATCCCGCAGTTCATCGGCTCGCCGATGGTCACCGCGCTCAAGGACCGGATCACCGCGGACAAGATCCTCACCCTGCCCATGGCGTGGGCCACCGGCCTGCTCGGCAGCGAGGCCATCCAGGTCACCGGCACCACCTACGACGTGGACATGATCAACGCCGTCGACTTCCTGGTGAAGGAGAAGGGCGTCAAGGCCGGCGACCGGATCGGCCACCTGTACTTCGAGGGCGACTACGGCGAGAGCGCCCTCGCCGGGTCCAAGTACGCCGCCGGCGAGCTGGGGCTCACGCTGGTCGAGCAGAAGATCAAGGCGACCGACCAGGACATGACCGCGCAGGTGGCGGCGTTCAAGAAGGCGGGCGTGCGGGCCGTGCTGGTCTCGGTCGGCCCGCGCCAGGCGGCCTCGCTGGTCGGCGTGGCCCTGGCCGCCGGGATGGACGTGCCGTTCGTCGGCAGCAACTCGGCCTACAGCCCGCAGCTCCTGGCCACCCCGGCCGCGCCGGCGCTGCTGAAGGACTTCTTCTACGTGACCGCGGGCGCCCCGATCAGCGCGCCGCTGCCCGCCTACGCCAAGCTCATCGCCGACTATCAGGCCAAGTACGCCGGCCAGCCCCTGGACAGCGGCGTGGCGGCCGGCTGGACCGCGGCGATCATCGTCGGCGACGCGCTGCGCAAGGCATGCCAGGCCAAGGACCTCAGCCGGGCGGGCATCGTCGCGGCCCACCGGTCGCAGAAGTCGTGGGAGGCCGGGCTGGGCGGCACGCCGATGGACTTCAGCGTCTTCGACCGGCCCGCCTCGCGCGCCTCCTACGTGGTCAAGCCCGACAAGCAGGCGGTGGGCGGCGCCGTCATCCTCAAGGAGGCGGCGGTGTCGGAGCTGGCCGGGAAGTACACCGTGCCGGCGGCCGGCTGACCGGCGGCCGCGCCACCGGCGCCCACCACCGGCGTGCACCACCGGCGGGGTCACCGCCCGGCGGGCTCGCCGGTGAGCCCCGCCGGGCGGGGGGCGGCCAGCATGCGGCGGTAGACCCCCTCGTAGGCCGCGGCCATCGCGCTCACGCCGAAGTGCCGCTCGACGTGGGCGCGGCAGGCCCGCGGGTCGAGCCGCCCGGCGGCCTCGATCGCCGCGGGCAGCTCGGCCGGCTCCCGCAGGACGAACCCCGTCACGCCGTCCACCACGATCTCCGGCACCGCGCCCCGGCCGATGGCGACGACGGGCGTGCCGCAGGCCATGGCCTCGATCACCACCATGCCGAACGGCTCCTCCCACTGGATGGGGAAGACCATGCAGCGGGCGGCGGCCAGCAGCTCGCGCTTGCGCCCGGCGTCGGCCTCGCCGAGATAGGTGACGCCGGGGCCGAGCCGCGGCCGTACGTGCTCGTCGAAGTAGACGTGCTCGCACGGCTCGGTGAGCTTGCCGGCCAGCACGATGCGGCGGCCCGCGGCGCGGGCGGCGTCGATGGCCAGGTGCGGGCCCTTGCTGTGGCTGAAGCGGCCCAGCCACAGCACCCAGTCCTCCTTGTGCTCCCGGAAGGGGAAGGAGGCGGTGTCGAGCGCGTTGTGCACGGTGGCGATCCAGTTGAGGTCGGGGGCGTCGGCGCGCTGGGCGTCGGAGACGGCGATCAGGTTGACGTGCTCGCCGAGCGCCCGGTACACCTCGCCCAGCTCGCCGCCGGCATCGCCGTGGCAGGTGACCACGGTCGGGGTCGCCCGGCCGAGGGCGGTGAGCGGCCCGGCCAGCGAATGGTCGTGCACGATGTCGGCGGGCAGCCCTTCCAGCGCCCGCCAGGCCTGGGCGGCGTGCAGCACCTCGGGCAGCCCCTCGCCGATCCGCTCCGAGGGCGCCTCGGGGTAGGTGACCAGGAACTTGGCCGGGAGACCGGTGCTGCCCGCGCCGATCAGCGTCACCTCGTGGCCGCGGGCGGACAGGCCCGTGATCAGGTCGGCGAGCATCTGCTCGATCCCGCCGTAGGCCCGCGGCGGGACCTCCTCCCAAGGCGGAGCGACCATCACGATGCGCAGCGCGCCTTCCCAGTCGTCCTCGGAATCCGTCGTCATCCCAGCACCTCCCCCGTGTCGGTCCGGTCGTCACAACGCCGGCAGGCCGTGCGCCCTGCGGGCGGGGCCGGAGCGGCAGGCGCCGCTGATCGGGCAGCGCGGTTCGGTGACCAGCTCGACGCCGTCGGGCAGGCCGGACACCAGCGGCGTGCCGTCCTCGCCCCTGACGCGGATGCCGACCCTGGAGTCGCCCACCGGCATGCCCTTGATCGTCACCTCCCCGAACCCCTCGGGCAGCGCCGGGACCAGCCACATCTTCCCGTACGGCACCCACGGGTCCAGCCGCAGCAGCGTGCGCAGAAGCTGGATGGGCGCGGCGGCGGCCCACGCCTGCGGCGAGCACGACGTCGGGTACGGCACCGGCCGCCCGTACTCCTCCTTGCCGAACCCGCAGAACAGCTCCGGCAGCCGCCCCCCGAAGGCGTGCGCGGCCTCCAGCAGCCCGACGGCGATGCGCTGGGCCTCCTCGACGTGGCCGTAGCGCATCAGCCCGGCGGCGATGATCGCGCTGTCGTGCGGCCACACCGAGCCGTTGTGGTAGCTCATCGGGTTGTAGGCCCCCATGGACGAGGCCAGCGTGCGCACCCCGAACCCGGTGAACATCTCCGGCGAGAGCAGGTGGCGGGCCACCTGCCGGGCCTTGTCCTCGTCGGCGATGCCGGCCCACAGGCAGTGGCCCATGTTGGAGCCGAGGCCGTCGATGGGCCGGCCGCGCCCGTCCAGGCCCATGGCGTAGTAGCCGGGGCCGGGCAGCCAGAACCGTTCGTTGAACGCCTCCCTGATCTCGCGCGCCCGCTGCACGTAGCGCCGCTCGGCGGCCTCGTCGCCCTGCTGGCAGGCGAAGTGGGCGCGGGCGAGGTAGGCGGCGTAGACGTAGCCCTGCACCTCGGCCAGGGCGATCGGCGGGCGGGCGATGGTGCCGTCGGCGAAGTTGACGCCGTCGAAGGAGTCCTTCCAGCCCTGGTTGACCAGGCCGCGGTCGGTCTTGCGCTGGTACCAGACGAAGCCGTCGCGGCTGGCGTACTCCTCGATCCAGGCCAGGGCGGCGTCGGCGTGCGGCAGCAGCTCCTCGACCGCCTCGCGGTGCACGCCCCAGCGGCGCAGCTCGCCGAGCAGCATGACGAACAGCGGGGTGGCGTCCACCGAGCCGTAGTAGGCCCGCCCGCCGTACGGCGAGGAGCCGTCCTGGACGCCGAAGCGCAGCTCGTGCATGATCTTGCCGGGCTCCTCCTCCGACAGCGCGTCGACCTTGGCGCCCTGGAGCCGGGCCAGCCGGCGCAAGGTGCCGAGGGCGAGCGTCTGGTCCAGCGGCAGCGCCATCCAGGAGGTCAGCAGCGAGTCGCGGCCGAACAGCGTCATGAACCAGGGCGCGCCGGCGGCGATCGCGGGCGGCTCGTCGGGATGGTCGCGGTCGAACAGGCGCAGGCTGCCCAGGTCCTCGCGGGAGCGGGCCAGGGCCTCGACGAGAGCGGCGTTCGTGCTCTCCAGGACGGGGGTGCTGGCGGTCCACTCGGCCAGGCGGCGGGCCGGCTCGGCGTGGTGGGGGGGATGGGCGACCGGGAACCGGGCCGAGGACTCCTCGCCCTCGTGGACCGGCGTCACCAGCACGGTGACGCGCCATTCGCCGCGGGCGGGCACCACGACGTCGAAGGTGAGCAGGCCCGGCGCGGTGACGACCGGCGTGCCGGGCGGTTCGACGGCGATCCTGGCGCCGCGGGCGCGGCTGGGCGAGTAGACCTCGATGCCGCGTTCGCCGGGGTTCATCTCGACGTCCTCGGCGGGCCAGCTGCGTTCGGACTTCACCTCGAACAGGTCGGCCAGGTCGGCGCCGGCCTGCACGCACACGACGCAGCCCGCGGCCTCCTCGGACATGTTGCGCAGCGTGAGGTCCTCGCGCAGCCCGCCGCCGATGTACCGGTCGCGCACCACGAGCAGCGTGCTCTCCGCCCATCCGGGACGCGGCCGGGCCTTGCCGAGGAAGGTGGCGTGGTAGGGCTCGCCCATGATGACCTGCAGCGGCTCGACGGGATGGTCGTCCACGCGCAGCATCCAGCGGGACAGCAGACGGGTGTCGGCGTGGTAGACGCCCTGCGCGCCGCCGGGGACGATGTCGCCGCCGTGCTGGCACACGCAGAACGAGCCGCCCTCCACGAGCGTGACCGTGTCGCCCAGCGCGCCGGGTTGTCCCTCGAAGGTCCATGCGTTCACCGACGAACCCCCAGTCCTTCCCCCGGTCCCGCGCCTTGCGGGGGCAGGTCCCCGCACGTCAGGAGTGCTATCCGGAGGAAGAAGGGGAAATCCCATGACTGCCTAGATTCTTAACCCCTCATCCCGATATTTCGGTATCTGGGAGGGGTTTCGGCCGGGGAGGGTGGTTCCTCCCCGGCCGGGGGCCTCAGGCGGCGGCCTTGGCGGTGAGCGCCACGGTCGCCTGGCGGGTGACCCCGCTGACGGTGACCGCGACCGTCACCTGTCCCGTCCGCAGGGCCGTGATCGTGCCGGTGCCCGGGTCGAGCACCGCCACGTGCCACGGCTTGGCCGTCTGGCGGGTGCCGACGTGCAGGTTGGGCGAGCCGGACCAGGTGACGGAGACCGGGTAGGCGGCCGGGACGGCCCGGTCGTCCTGCCGGATCGCCGCCGTGACCGGCGCGGGCGCGCCGACGGCGACGGTCGCGGGCGCGGTCAGCGTCAGCTCGTCCACGTGCGGCCGCACCTGCGTGCCGATCCAGTCGGGCGCGTCGGTGAACCAGTTGCGCCGGACGTGCTCGGCCTCGGCGGGCGTCACGGGGTCCACGCCCCACAGCGACCAGCCGGTGAAGCCGCCGTCCTCGGGGGCGGTGGCCGGGTTCTTGCCGGAGTTGCCGTTGATGAAGTACGGCACCGCGTCCACGCGCGAGGCGTTGAACGTGCCCACGTGCCCGCCGATGAAGGCCGCGCCCTTGCCGGTGTCGCGCTGGAAGCCGGCCAGCCAGCCCTCGACCAGCGCGGCCTCCTTCCGGTCGCCGAGCTGGCTGCCCTTGCCCGGCGTGGGGTCGCGCGGCGGCACGTGGAACAGCACGGCGACGGATCCGACGGCGGCGTCCTTCGCCGCCTTGTCGAGCTCGGAGCGGAGCATCGCGACCTGGTCGTAGCCGCCGCCGCGCAGGTTCAGGCGGGAGGTGTCCAGGGTGACGAAGCGGGTGCCCTTGTGGTCGAAGGTGCCGTACGTGTCGCCGAAGACGGCCTTGAAGTTGTCGATCTTGCCGCCCATGACCTCATGGTTGCCGGGGATGTAGTGATATTTCAGCTCTCCTCCCAGCTCCTCGTCGAGGATCTTCTTCGCCAGCGCGAAGTCCTCCGGCGACGCCTCGTCCACCAGGTCGCCGTTGATCAGCAGGAAGTCGGGCTTGGCGGCCTTGATCTCCTTGAGCGTGCGGCGGGCGTTCCTGACGATGTCGCTGTCGGGGTTCCTGGCCACGAACTGGGCGTCCGACATGACCGCGAACCGCCAGGGCGCCTTGGCCACGTCCGCCTTGACCACCGGGTCGGCGACCTTGGGCACGGCGGGCGCGGTGATCGACGGCGGCACCTTGGCCACCAGGCCGTCGATCAGGATGTCGTTGCTGTACTTGGCGTCGGCCCGGGTCTCGGCCACGTAGAAGCGCCGGAGCTTGAGCGGGTAGTTGACCCCGGCGGGCACCGGGAACTCGACGTACTGCCAGCCGGTCCACGTCATGTACGGCCCGCGCAGGATCTGCGACTGGCCGAGCGCGTCGTAGAACTCCAGGCTGGGCCACTCCCCCTTGCCGGTGGAGTTGATCCACAGCCCGAACGCCTGCGGCTGCCCGTCCACCACGATCTGCTGCGGCGGACTGGCGTACGCGGCCCGGGTGGCGGTCGAGGTGGTGAAGTCGTAGGACAGCTTGAGCCCGCCGCCGCTCTGGCCCGGCGCGGCCGACAGCGAGCCGGTGGCGCGGGCGGCGGCGAAGGTCCACTTGGCCGCGTCCTCGAAGTCGGCGACCGGCTTGGACTCGAAGCCGACCGTCACCGGCACGGCCGTGGTGATCTTGCCGACCTTGGCGGTGATCAGCCCGGAGCCGGTGGCCTGCCGGGCCTTGACGGTGAAGTAGCCGTGCTCGGCCGGGGTGACCTCGAACAGGTTCCGGTCGTAGTCGAGGGTGAGGTCGTCCGGCTCGATGGGCGCGGAGTTGCCGTTGTGGTCGTAACCGACGACGCCGAAGGCGGCGCTGCCGTCGGCGCCCGAGATGCCGAGCCGGTCGGCCGTGGCGCCGAGCCGCTGCAGCGGCTGGAGCACGGTCAGGCCGATCGTGCCCTTGGCGCCGCCGCGCGCGGCGGTGACCGTGGTCTGGCCGGGCACCAGGGCGTGGAACCTGCCGTTCCTGATCACGCCGTGCACGGCCGGGTTGGCCCGCCAGGACGGCGTGCCGGCCGCGGGGCCGTACGTCTCGTCGTAGCCGGCGGCGGTCAGCCGCCTGGTCAGGCCGGGGAAGACGCGGTCGGGGCGGCCGCCCGCGACCGGGCCGACGCCGGGCGCCTTGGCCGGGTCGCTGGCGGTCTCCAGCCAGAAGCCCTTGAGCTTGCCGCTGCCCTCGGGCGCGTACAGCGCCAGGCCGTTGGGCACGTGGCGCTCGCCGCCGTCGGAGGGGCTGTTCTCCACCTGCACCTCGGCCGAGCCGGGCTCGCGCGCCAGCAGGGTGGAGGAGCCGCCGCCGTCGAGGTTGAGCGCGTTGGCCGCGCCCAGGTCCACCATCATGGCGGCCAGCTCGTTGAGCGTGACGCCGCGGCTGTCGGCCTGGCGGCCGTCCACGGTCAGCAGGTACATCTTCCTGCCGTCGGCGGAGAAGCCCACGGCGGTGCGCGGGTGCGCGGCCGGGTCGGTGCTGCTCTGCACGACGCCGTCCTTGACCAGGACGTAGTTGCCGCCGACAGCCGCCTTGACGGCGGCGCCGTCCGACGCCTTCGGCTGGTACTTCACGTCCACGCGGTCGCCGGCCTTCAGGGCCGACAGCGCGGCGGCGCCGGCGTCCCGGCCGAGCAGGATCGTGGTGCCGGCCGGGATGGGCCCGGTGCCGGCGGCGTTGCGCACCTCGGTGACCACGCCGTCCACCAGCACGACCTCGGCGACCGTGGCGGCGCCCTCGACGGCGCGGGCCCGGCTGTAGGAGCCCCACAGCGGCGTGAACAGGCCGACGCCGCCGTTCTGCACCATCTGGTTGAACTGGGTGAGCGCGATCGGCGCGCCGCCGGAGGGCGTGGCGGTGCCCTCGAAGTACATCTTGAGCACCCGCCCGACGCCGTCGCCGGTGACGGCGACCGCGTTGTCGTGCCCGGCGGCCGGCGACTGGACCAGCGTGCCGTCCTGCACGCCGATGCCCTGGGCGGCGCCGGAGTTGTTGATGTCGAAGAAGTCGCCGTTGACCGCCGCCACCGCGCGGGAGCGCCCGGCGGGGCCGGACAGCGGCTCGGTCTTGGTCACCTCGCCGGAGAAGACGTAGTCGGCCCTGGGGCCGCCCTTGCCGCCGCCGAGGTCGGCGGTCAGCGCGTCGGCGCGCAGCCAGCCCAGCGCGTCGTAGGTGTCGAACGAGGTCAGCGAGAGGCCCGGCGCGACCGGCCGGGTCCTCTTGGCCGTCTCCAGCCGGGGCTGCCCGGCGGTGGCCTGGCTGATCAGCGTGGAGGGCGGCGGGTAGGAGGACGCCTTCAGCGCGTCCTCGGCGGGCGGGGCGGGGTCGGCCTGCGCGGGCGCGCTCAGGGCCACCGGCCCTAACACGAGCGCGGCGGCGGCCAGGAAACGGAGGGTCTGCACGACCGAACTCAATCGTTCGTGGATATAAGTTTCAAGACTTCGGAGTGAACTAAAAGAAAATTTCAGATCTTGTGGCGTCCCGGGCCACGCCGGACGATGGGACGCGTGGATCGACAGGCGCTCTACTGCGACCCGTACCCGCTCTACGCCCGCGCCCGCGCCGCCCCCGGGCTCACCTTCGTCGAGGAGCTGGACGCCTGGCTGGTGGCCCGGCACGACGACGTGCGCGAGGCGCTGTCCAGGCCGGACGACTTCTCCTCCCAGGGCGCCCTGCGGCCCGACGTGATCCCGAGCCCGCGGGCCTTCGCCGAGCTGGCCGGGGTGCCGGGCGGCGCGCCCGTGGTGCTGAGCACCGACGGCGAGGCGCACCGGCGGTACCGCAGGCCGCTCACCCGCGGCCTGTCGCCCGCCCGGGTGGCCGCCGCCCTGCCGTTCGTCACCGCCACGGCCGCCGACCTGGTCACCGCGTTCGTCAAGGCGGGCGGGGGCGAGTGGATGTCCCGCTACGCCAGGCCGCTGCCCGCCGCCGTGATCGGCCACCTGCTGGGCCTGGACGCGGCCGACGTGCCCACCGCGATCAGGGGCGGCTTCCGGGCCGAGGACCTGCTGTTCACCCCGATGCCCGAGGACGAGCAGATCGCCGCCGCCCGCGACGTGGCCGCGCTGCGGCGGCTGCTGGCCGCCCACGCCGCCCGTTCAGGCGAATCCGCCGACCTGACCGGCGAGGTGGTGCGCGGTCTGGCGCCCGGCCCCGGCGAGCCGACGCCCGTCCAGCGCGACGAGATCGCCTCCAACGTGGAGAACGTCATGCTCGCCGGACATCTCACCACGACCGCGCTGCTCGGCTCGGTCGTGCACCGCCTGCTGCGCGACCGCCGCCAGTGGGAGCTGCTGTGCGCGAGCCCGGCCGAGCTGATCCCGGCCGCGATCGAGGAGGCCGCCCGGTACGAGGCGCCCGTCCAGGGCTTCCGTCGCCGCGTCACCAGGCCGCTGACGCTGGCCGGCACGCCTTTGGACGAGGGCTCGACGGTCTTCGTCTCCTTCGCCTCGGCCGGCCGCGACGAGGCGGTGCACGAGCGGCCCGACGTCTTCGACATCACCCGCCCGCGCGCCCGTCATCTGGCGTTCGGCCACGGCGCGCACGGCTGCCCCGGCGCGTTCCTGGCCCGCGAGCAGCTCCGGGTGACGCTGGAGCTGCTGGTGGCCGAGCTGCCCGGCCTCCGGCTGGCCCGCACGGACGTCGTGATGGCCGCCACGCTCATCCACCGCGCGCCCGAGGAGCTTCATCTGACCTGGTGAGCCGGGCCAGGGTCTCCTCGTAGGCCGGGTCGAGCCAGTAGTCGGAGTGCCAGCGCGCCTCGGGCAGCGGCTCGCCCGGCCCCGGCTGGAGCGGGTCCCAGCAGAACCGGTCGACGGTCTGCTCCCCCTCGCCCGCCGGACGCGGCCCGAACGGGTCGACCCGGCGGAAGACCGGCCCCCCGATGGGGTCGCTGAGCCGGTACAGGTTCGTCCAGCGGACGGCGTCGCGCATCGCCGACAGGCCGGGGGGGCCGAAGTAGGCGGGGAAGAAGGCGGCGTACAGGCGGCGCAGCGGCGAGCCGTGGGTGAGCAGCCGGACGCGGGGCCGCAGCTCGGGCCGTACCTGGAGGACGAGCGCGGCGGTGAGCACGCTGCCCTGGCTGTGCCCGGACAGCACCACCTCGTCGTCTGCGGTCCTGGTCAGGGTCTTGACCCGGGCGAGCAGCTCGGGGATCACCCGTTCGGTGTAGCAGGGCGGCGCCAGCGGGTGGATGGCCCTGGGCCAGAAGGTCGAGACGTCCCACAGGATGCCGACCGTGCGGCGCAGCCGCGTGTCGCTGTACGTGCGGCGGCCCAGCAGGACCAGGCCCACGACGATCGCCGTCATGGCCCAGCTCCCGATCGAGGCCAGCAGCCCGGCCAGCCCGCCCACCGGGGCGAACAGGTGGAACCGGTAGATCACTGTCACCGCGCCGGAACCGGCCACGCCGATGCCGGTGAGCACGGCCAGCACGAGCCCGGCGCGGTCGGTGAGGGCGGCCAGCGCCCACTTGCCGGCCACGTCCCGGTCGTAGGCGCCGTAGTAGGGGGTCAGCTTCGGGGTGAGCGCGGCGGCGGCCGACCCGCGGGCCAGCCACAGCTCGGCCGCCACGGCGACGAACCCGATCACCAGCAGCGGCACGAGCGCGGCCGTCCACCAGACCGGGTCGTCGAGGTAGAGCCTGCGGTCGACCGGCCCCGGCTCGGCGACCGAGGCGGGCACGCCGAAGAACGTGGCGGTCCAGAACAGCAGGCCGAGGGCGAGCACGTTGGCGCTGCCGGCCGCCACCATCAGCGTGAACCAGGCCGCCATGCCGCACATCGCCCGCCGCTCGATCGGGTCGCCGGTCTCGGCCGGCCGGTCCATGCGCGCCAGGACGAACGTCGCCACCAGGATGAACAGCCCGAGCCCGACAGTCAGCGCGAACTGGAACGCTCCAACGCCGATGCCGGGCAGCTGCCGCCCCGGCAGCGCGGGCGACATCCCGGCCAGGGCGGCGGCGATCGTGGCCACGAAGGCCAGCGGCCCGGCCATCCGCAGCGCCCGGCACGCGCCGGTGAGCCAGGGCGGGACCGCCTCGCCGGGGGCCAGCCGCCTGGCGATGCCGGGCAGCGCCGCCAGCACGGCGGCGGCGACCTGGACGGCGGCGTTGGCGGCCGTCAGCGCCAGCCCCCGCGGGTCGCCCACGAACGGCGCCGACACCGCCAGGCCGATCGACCCCAGCGCGAAGGCGACGTGCACGGCCCGCAACCGCCACACGGGCGCGCCGCCGTGCCACAACCGCGGCCGGGCCAGCAACGGCCCGGGACGCGAGCCGCCGTCGTGCGGGATGCCGGTCTGCTCGTCGCGCTCCCAGGTGCGCCGCGCCAGCCACCACAGCAGCACGACCACCGCGAACGGCGCCAGCGCGGCGACCGCCAGCCGCCGGGACGGGTCGGCGCCCCACAACTCGCTCATCCAGTGGACCCAGGCGGGCGCGCTCTCGCGGGCGCAGGCCCGGCCGGCCGCGGTGCACTGCCAGCCGACGAGGTCGACGCTCGCCCGGGTGACCGCGCCCACGAGGGTGCCGGTGAGCAGCAGCGCGAACAGCCGCTGCGCCGCCTCGGCCACGTGCCGCAGGCGGGCGCCGGCCGGAGGTCTGGGGAGCATGAAGTAGGACAGGTTGGCCAGGGAGAAGGGCAGCAGGAGCAGCCAGAGCGCGATGGTCCTGCCGCCCGAGGTGAGACCGCCCCAGGCGTAGGCCTCGCGGTGGCGGACGCCGGGCAGGTCGTCCTGCTCGCCGTCGGGCCGGCCGCCGGGCCACCAGCGGCGGTAGAAGCCGGTGGTGGCGTCGCCGGCGATCTGGCGGGGGTGGGGATGGTTGAGGATGCTCGCCGGCGGGGTGCCGGAGACGCCGTGCACACGTAGTTCGGTCATGCCTCCGCAGGTGGGGTCCAGGAATCCGTCCATGAGCCCAGGATCACGCAAAGTCACTGATTACGCAAAGTAATGACACGGTCACGAAAACGGAGGCGTGTCGTCCGGCCCTCCTGGCGGCCAGAGCCCTGCGGGGAAAGCCGCATTTCACGGTCGCCGCCGGGAGGACGTCGCCGCCAAGGCGTGCTCCTTCGGCGGCCACGGCCGGGCGGACGCCGAATACGCCTGCACGGCCATGCTGATGCCCGACGGCGCCGACGTCACCGAGAGCCAGGGCCTGCGCCCGGCCCCCGGCCGAGTTGCGCCGCCCGGCGCGGCGTCCTCGCATGGGCCGCCGCCGGGCGGGCACCATGATCTACGTGACCGCGATCGGCGACGGCGAGGCGCGGGCCCACTGGATCGACAGGGAGACGGTCGTCTGGACGGTGGATCCGTCGCTGACGCACGCGCTGGCCTGTGCCCCGGCCGGCGGCATCGCCTGCCACGACGGCCAACTGACCGGCCATGCCGTGACCGTCCCGCTCACGCCGGGCGCGCTGGACGAGGTTCGGCGGCGGGCGTGGCCGCACCTGGCCGGCGGGACCGTGCTCAAGCTGCGCCCCGAGGACGCCGGGCTGGTGAAGGAGGCGCTGCGCGGCCAGGTGGTGGCCGTGGCCCGCGACGGCTCGGGCGCGGTGGCCGCGGCGACCGGCGTGCAGATCCCGGGCGTGCTCGACGACGTCTACGCCGGGGCCGTGCGCGCCGGGCTCGGGCCGTCCGGACGGCTGCTGCCCCGGCTGGCCCTCTGGGCCCCCACCGCACGGCGGGTGGAGCTGGCGCTCGGCGGCCGCCGGCACACAATGCGGCTGGACGAGGAGACCGGCGTGTGGTCGATCCGCGGCCTGCCCACCTGGTACGGCAAGGACTACACCTACCGCGTCACCGTCTACTCCCCCGCCGCCGGAGGCGTCGTCACGAACGAGGTCACCGACCCCTACAGCCTGGCCGCCGCGCCCGACGGGGTGCGCAGCAGGCTGGTGAGCCTGGACGACCCCGCGCTCAAGCCGCCCGGCTGGGACCGGCTGGCCAAGCCCGCCCCGGTCCCGCTGGACCGCGCGGTCATCTACGAGCTGCACGTACGCGACTTCTCCGCCTCCGACGCCACCGTGCCCGAGGAGCTGCGCGGCACGTACGCGGCCTTCCGCCACGACGGCGACGGCATGCGCGAGCTGCGCGCGCTGGCCGTGGACGGGCTCACCCACGTGCACCTGCTGCCGGTGTTCGACGTGGCCACGATCCCCGAGCGCCGGTCGGACCGCACCGAGCCCGGCTGCGACCTCGCCGCCCTGCCGCCCGACTCCGAACGGCAGCAGGAGATCGTGGCGCTCACCGCGGACCGCGACTCCTTCAACTGGGGCTACGACCCGCTGCACTACACCGTCCCGGAAGGCTCGTACGCGACCGACCCGGACGAGCGGATCAGGGAGTTCCGCGCCATGGTCGCCGCGCTGAACGAGGCCGGGCTGCGCGTGGTCATGGACGTGGTCTACAACCACACCCACTCGGCGGACGTGCTGGACCCGATCGTGCCCGGCTACTACCACCGCCTGCTGGAGGACGGCTCCCTGGCGACCTCCACCTGCTGCGCCAACACCGCGCCCGAGCACGCCATGATGGGCCGGCTGGTGGTCGACTCGGTGCGCACCTGGGCCAGGCAGTACAAGGTGGACGGCTTCCGCTTCGACCTCATGGGCCACCACCCGAAGGCCAACATCCTGGCCGTGCGCGCCGCCCTCGACGCGCTCACCCCCGAGCGCGACGGCGTGGACGGCCGCTCGATCATCCTGTACGGCGAGGGCTGGAGCTTCGGCGAGGTGGCCGGCGACGCCAGGTTCGAGCAGGCCACGCAGGCCAACATGGCCGGCACCGGCATCGGCACGTTCGACGACCGGCTGCGGGACGCGGTGCGCGGCGGCGGCCCGTTCGACGCCGACCCGCGCGTGCAGGGGTACGGCTCCGGCCTGGCCGGCGCGCCCAACGGCGCGCCCGTCAACGGCTCGGCGGAGCAGCAGCGCGAGCGCCTGCGCCACTGCACCGAGCTGGTCATGCTGGGCCTGACCGGCGGCCTGCGCGACTACGTGCTGCCCTCGGGCCGCGCGGGCTCGGAGGTCGATCACAACGGCGCCGCCGCCGGTTACGCCGCCCGGCCGGACGACGTCGTGTCGTACGTGGACGCGCACGACAACGAGACGCTGTTCGACGCGCTGGCCTACAAGCTGCCCGCGGGCACGCCGATGGCCGACCGGGTGCGCATGCAGGTGCTGTCGCTGGCCACGGTGCTGCTGGGGCAGGGGGCGGCGTTCGTGCACGCGGGCAGCGAGCGGCTGCGCTCGAAGTCGCTCGACCGCAACTCCTACGACTCCGGCGACTGGTTCAACCGGCTGCTGTGGGACTGCTCGGCGGGCAACGGGTTCGGCGCGGGCCTGCCGCCGCGGGCGGACAACGAGGCCGCCTGGCCGTACGCCCGGCCGCTGCTGGCCGACCCGGCGCTGCGTCCCGGGTGCGCGGCGATCGGGGCGGCGCGGGCGGCGTTCGGGGAGCTGCTGCGGATCAGGGCCTCGACCCCGGCGTTCGCGCTGGGCACGGCGGAGGAGGTGCGGCGGCGGCTGTCGTTCCCGGCCGGCGGCGAGGGCGTGATCGTGATGCGGGTGGACACCGCGGGGCTGGACCCGCGCTGGGACGCGGTGGTCGTGGTGCTCAACCCCACCCCGTCGCCCTGCACGCGGGCGCCGGGGGTGCCGCCGGGCCGCCGGGTGGGGCTGCACCCGGTGCAGGCGGCGTCGGCGGACGAGGTGGTCAGGCGGTCGTCCTACGACCCGGCGGCCGGCACGCTGACGGTTCCGGCCCGTACGGCCGCTGTTTTCGTCATAAATGCCGAAAATTCCTCATAAATTAAATTCTTTGGTGCCATAACCATGAATAGCGGTTGAGGAATGATCGCATCGCCTGAGGGAACCATTCCTGTGGAAGATGCCCGATCACTGGCTTTGACGCGCCCGACAGCGCAAACTGGCTGGACGGCGATCGCGTGGAGCATGGAGCACCCCGTGGACAATCACCTTGATCACATGCCGGTCCTGTCCCGCGGCAGGCATCGCAACCCGAAGCGCGGCGCCTGTTTCATGGAACTGGCGTCCTACCTGGCCGGCGAGCGGTGGAGCGACCACCCGGCCTGCACCCATCCGCTGCTGGCCGCGCTCGCCCGCCTGGTCAACGACAACACCGGCGACGAGAGCCGCGCCCAGCTGGTCGGGCTCGTGCCGTCCATCATCGGGCTGGCCGGCGACGACCTGCGGATCGACGCGCACATCGCGCTGCGCTGCGCGACCACGGCCCTGCCCGTCGCCGCCGCCGAGCGCCAGCTCGCGCTCGCGGTCTCGGTGCTGGCGGCCGAGGAGATGCTGGCCAGGCTCGACGGCGCGCCGTCCGGCCGGCTGAGCGAGCTGAGCCGCAGGGCGATGGAGCAGGTGCCGCACGCGGCCGAGCAGGCCAGGCGCTTCAGCCGGGCCGCCAAGATCACCGAGAAGGGCTTCCGCCGGTACGCGGCGCCCAACGCGGTGCAGCTCGCCGTGGTCGGCATCGTCCAGGCGTGCATCAAGGATCCCGACGCGCTGCTGCGCAGGCTGCTGGAGGACGCGATCGCCGACTGCGACGCGCTCGTCAACGGCCCGAGGGCCGCCCGGTCCGGTGCCACCCAGCCTGGTTCCGCCCAGCCTGGTTCCGCTCAGCCTGGTTCCGCTCAGCCTGGTTCCGCTCAGCCTGATCCCGCTGAGCCGGCTTCCGCCAGCCCGGCGCACGCCTGACCCCGTCCGCGTCCCTCCGGCTCCCGCGCGCCGCGGGCTCCGGGGGGACGTTCGCGTTTCCGCCCCCGGGCACGTGGTCGCGCGCGCACGGGCGGTGACACAGCGGGAAAACCGCAGATCAGGCTAGCCTCTCCTTCGTTGCGGATCATGCCGGAAGGGCCTAGATTCCGTGACGAACTGCCAATAAGGGGAGGATTGTCATGACCATTGAGCTTGCCCGGCCCTACTCTCCTGAGAAGCACCACAGCCACCGTGACGTCACCGGCGGCTGGTTGCGCCCGGCGGTGTTCGGGGCGATGGACGGCCTGGTCTCCAACGTGGCGCTCATCGCCGGCGTCGTGGGCGCCGCGGGCGCGGGGCGCGGCGCGGTGCTCGCCGGGTTCGCCGGCCTGGTCGCGGGGGCCTGCTCGATGGCGGCCGGCGAGTACACGTCGGTGCGCTCCCAGACCGAGCTGATGCGGGCCGAGATCGCCGTGGAGCGGCGCGAGCTGGCCCGCAACCCCGACGGCGAGCGGGCCGAGCTGGCCGCCCTCTACCGGTCGCGCGGCCTGGACGCCGACCTCGCCCGCCGGGTCGCCGAAGGGCTGTCGGCCGACCCGGAGCAGGCGTTGCGCGTGCACGTGCGCGAGGAGCTGGGCGTCGACCCCGACGACCTGCCCTCGCCCTACCTGGCGGCCGGCTCGTCGTTCCTCGCCTTCGCCGCGGGGGCGCTGGTGCCGCTGGCGCCGTTCCTGTTCGGGGCGTCGGGGCTGTTCCTGGCGCTGGCACTGAGCATGGTGGCGCTGTTCGGGTTCGGCGCGGCGGTGGCCGTGATGACCGCGCGGCCGTGGTGGCTGGGCGGCCTGCGCCAGCTCGGGCTGGGCGCGGGCGCCGCCGCCGTCACCTTCGGCCTCGGCCACCTGCTCGGCGTCGCCGTCTCCTGACGCGGCCGCACACCGCTCGTGGCCGCGCCGTCTCCCGACGCGGCCGCGCGCTGTTCATGGCCGGGCCGTCGGGGGCGGTCAAGGGCGGCCGGCGACGGCCAGGTTGACGCCGAGGCCGATGAGCGCGGCGCCGGTCAGCCCGTCCACGGCCTTGCGCACGCCGGGCCGGGCGAACACCCGGCGCAGCGTGCTGACCACGTTCGCCACCGTGAGGAACCAGACCATCGTGCCGCCCAGCGCGACCGCCGACAGCAGCAGCGTGTCGCCGAACGCGGCCCCCTCGCTCACGAAGTTCGGCACCAGGGCCACGAAGAACAGCGCGGCCTTGGGGTTGAGCACGTTGGTCAGCAGCCCCTCGGCGAAGGCCGCCCACGGGCCGCGGTCGGCGGGAGCGGGCAGGCCGAGGTCGAGCGCGCCGCCCGTGCGCAGGGCCGCGCGCAGCGCCTTGGCCCCCAGGTAGAGCAGGTAGAGGGCGCCGACGATCTTGACCACGGTGAAGGCCGTGGCCGAGGCGGCCAGCAGCGCGGCCACGCCGGTGCCGGCGGCCATCACCCAGACGGCCACGCCCACGGCGATCCCGGCCGCCGCCGCCATGCCGTGCCCGCGGCCGGACAGCGCCGAGCGGCGGACCACGACCGCGAAGTCGGGGCCGGGCGACATCGCCCCGAGCAGCACCAGGGCGCCGAATCCCACGAACTGCGTCAAAGAGGTCATCATGGCGTCCACCTTACGAGGACCCGGCCCTCGGGGATCAAGGTGGACAGCTCCCACGTCCAGCTCGGCACCGTGATCATCTCGGCCGGATGGTCGAGCGGGACGGGCGTGTCCAGCAGCACGGAGTGCGACGTGAGCGGCAGCCCGCCTTCGGGGACGACGACGCTCACCAGCGGGGTGCGCAGGCTGGGCCCGTCGGGCTCGTCCAGGTCGCTGGACACCCAGGTGGGCTCGCCGTCGAAGAACGTGCACACCAGCGCCCCCGCCGGCGCCGCGCCGGAGTGGCGCAGGGCGCCGGCGGGCAGCCAGGCGTGGTCCCCCGGCAGGTACGCCACCCCCGACACCCGCAGCTCGCCCTCCAGCAGCACGAACTCCTCCCCCGCCAGGTAGTGGCCGCGGCCGGGACGGCTCCACCGGGGCGGGAAGCGGACCAGCGACGTGCCGCCGCCCAGCGGGGCGACCCGCACCGGCAGGTTGGAGCCGGGCAGCAGCGCCTCGTGGCCGGGCAGCCCCGCGTCGAGCAGATCGATGAGCACGTCAGATGATGTGCCCCCGTTACCTCCTGTGACGCCACTTCTTGAAGATGGTCCGGATCGTCAGCACCAGGGCGAGGCCGACGATCTGGCCGCCGAGCACGATCCGGTTGACGTCGACGGCCGGACGCCACTGCACGTCGCCGTCCTTGACGACGAACACCCCGGCGGGGGTGGCGCTGTAGCCGAAGCCGCCACCGCCGCCGCTGCCGAGCTCCTCCCCCTTCTCGTCCCGGCCCTGCCCCTGACCGGCCCCGCCGCCCTGGGCGACCCGGGCGACGGGGATGACCAGGACGTCGCCGTGGTGGATCGGCTCACCGAAGACGCGCCTGACGGTGACGGCGTCCTTCGACTGCTCCAACAGCTCCTTGATGTCCATGGGCCCATCGTTCACCCGGATCGGCCGCTAGTCGAACGTGGTGGAGATCTCGTGCCAGCCGCCCGGCGGGATCTTCTCCGCCGGTTCCGGCCCCCAGGTGCCCTTCTCGTACGGCAGCGGCTGGTCGGGCAGGTCGAGCAGCCGGCCCACGATCCGCCACGACTCCTCCACCAGGTCGAACCGGGCGAACCGCCGCGGGTCGCCGCTGACGGCGTCGGTCAGGATGCGCTCGTAGGCGGCCTCCATCGGCCCGAGCACCTTGGTGAAGTCGACGCTCACCGGCACCGGGATCGTCCGCTGCCGCCCGGGCTCCTTGGCCAGCACGTCGAAGGTCACCCCGGCGTCGGGCTGCAGCCGGAACCTGATGAGGTTGGGCCCAGGCGGCACGTCGCCGCCGCGGAACATCGTCACCGGCGGCTTGCGCAGCTCGGCCACGATCTCCAGGTCGGTGGTGGGCAGCGCCTTGCCCGAACGGATGCACCAGGGCACGCCCGCCCACCGCCAGCTGTCGATGTAGAGCCGCATGGCGACGAACGTCTCGGTGGTGGAGCCGGGCCGGACGCCGGGGGTGTCGAGGTAGCCGTCGTACTGGCCGCGCACGACGTGGGCCGGGTCGACGGCCTGGACGGCGCGCAGCACCCGCCACTTCTCGTCGAGCTGGGCGCGCGCGTCCATGGACGGCGGCGGGTCCATCGCCAGGATGGCCAGCAGTTGCAGCAGGTGGTTCTGGACCACGTCGCGGACCGTGCCGTTGGCGTCGTAGAAGCCGCCGCGGTCGGCGACGTCGAAGTCCTCGGCCATGGTGATCTGCACGCTGCGCACGTAGTTCCGGTTCCACAGCGGTTCGAGCAGCATGTTGGCGAACCGGAACACCATGAGGTCCTCGACCGGCTCCTTGCCCAGGAAGTGGTCGACCCGCCGCAGGTGGTCCTCGTCGAAGTACTTCAGCAGCTCGTCGTTGAGCCTGCGCGCGGAGTCGAGGTCGTGCCCGAACGGCTTCTCCACCACGAGCCTGGCCTCGTGGTTGAGCCCGGCGCCGGCCAGCCCCTCGGCGACGACGGAGAACAGCGCGGGCGGCACCGCCAGGTAGTGGACGAGGAACCCCTTGCCCTCGACCTCCTGCCGCAGCTTCGCGAACGTCTCGGGGTCGCGGTAGTCGCCCGCCACCAGCCGCAGGTTGCCGGCCAGCTTCTCGAACGCCGCGTCCTGGACGCCGCCGCACGCCTCGCGGGCGTGCTCGCGCAGCGCGTCGAGGTCCATGTCGGTCTTGGCGACGCCGATGATCGGCAGGTCGAGCCTGCCGTCGGCGGTCAGGTGGTAGAGCGCGGGGAGCAGCATCTTGCGCGCGAGGTCGCCCGTGACGCCGAACAGGACCAGCGCGCCCGCCCGCCCCATCTCTAGGCCCGCCTTCCGCGCAGCTCGCGGTACCTGCGCACGAGTTGTTCGGTCGAGGAGTCGGGGAAGGTCTGCGGCGGCTCGTCGGAGGTGAGCGCGGGCGCCACGTCGAGCGCCATCTTCTTGCCCAGCTCGACGCCCCACTGGTCGAAGGAGTCGACGCCCCAGATCGTGCCCTCGACGAACACGATGTGCTCGTAGAGCGCGACGAGCTGGCCCAGCGTGGACGGCGTGAGCTTGGTCGCCAGGATCGTCGAGGTGGGCCGGTTGCCCGGCATCACCTTGTGCGGCACGATCTCCGGCGGCGTGCCCTCGCCCGCGATCTCCTCGGCGGTCTTGCCGAAGGCCAGCGCGCTGGTCTGGGCGAGCAGGTTGGCGGTGAGCTGGTCGTGCATGCCCTCGCGGTCCTCGAACGGCTCGGCGAAGCCGATGAAGTCGGCCGGGACGAGCCGGGTGCCCTGGTGCAGGAGCTGGTAGAAGGCGTGCTGGCCGTTGGTGCCCGGCTCGCCCCAGAAGATCTCGCCGGTCGGGACGGTCACCGGGCTGCCGTCGGCGCGCACCGACTTGCCGTTGGACTCCATGGTGAGCTGCTGGAGGTAGGCCGGGAAGCGGTGCAGCCGCTGGCTGTAGGGCAGCACGGCGCGGGTCTCGGCGCCGAAGAAGTCGGTGTACCAGATGCCGAGCAGGGCCATCAGGACCGGCATGTTGGCGTTGAAGGGCGCGGTGCGGAAGTGCTGGTCCATGCTGTGGAAGCCGGACAGCATCTCGCGGAACCGGTCCGGCCCGACGGCGATCATCAGCGACAGGCCGATGGCGCCGTCGAAGGAGTAGCGGCCGCCCACCCAGTCCCAGAAGCCGAACATGTTGTCGGTGTCGATGCCGAACTCGGCGACCTTGCCGGCGTTGGTGGAGACGGCCACGAAGTGCTTGGCGACCGCGTCCTCGCCCAGCGCGCCGACCAGCCAGGACCGGGCGACCCTGGCGTTGGTCAGCGTCTCCAGCGTGGTGAAGGTCTTGGAGGCGACCACGAACAGCGTGGTGGCCGGGTCGAGGTCGCGCAGGTTGCCCAGGATGTCGGCGGGGTCGATGTTGGAGACGAACCTGGCCTCGACGCCGGCGTCCACGTAGTCGCGCAGCGCCTCGTAGGCCATGGCCGGGCCGAGGTCGGAGCCGCCGATGCCGATGTTGACCACGGTCCTGATCGGCTGCCCGGTGGCGCCCTTCCACTCCTTGGACCTGACGCGGTCGGCGAAGGCGCTCATCTTGTCCAGCACCGCGTGCACGTCGGCCACGACGTCCTGGCCGTCGACGACCAGTTCGGCGTTCTCCCGCATGCGCAGCGCGACGTGCAGGACGGCGCGGTCCTCGCTCACGTTGATGTGCTCGCCGCCGAACATCGCGGCGATGCGCTCGCGCAGGCCCGCCCGCTCGGCCAGGGCCACCAGCAGGTCGATCGTCTCCTGGGTGGCGCGGTGCTTGGCGTAGTCGAGGTAGAGGTCCCCGGCGCTCACCGTCATCCGCCCGGCCCTGCCCGGGTCCTCCGCGAACAGCTCACGAAGCTGCTTTCCCGCCAGCTCCTCGTGATGCTTGCCCAGAGCCGCCCACTCCTGGCTCTGGCTGATGTCGCCGTTCACCGCTTCCTCCTCTTGCGTCGTCAAACCTGATCACATCGTCCCGCACTCGCGGGAGATCCGCTGAGCCGGGCTCCCGTAGGGAACCCCGTACCCCACGGGGAAGATTCCGCGCATGGCGCCGGGCACTCTTTGCTCTCAATGGGACTCCCGGCCGGGGGCGTCGCCGGAGGAGCCCGTCAGGAAGTCGAGGTCGGCGCCGAGGTGCGCCTGGGTGACGTGGTCGACGTACAGGCGCTCCCAGCCGCGGGCCGGCCTGGCGTGGCCGGTCATGACCGGCTCCCTGGCGGCCAGCTCGGCCTCCGGGACGTCCACGTCCAGCCTCCTGGCGGCCACGTCGAGCACGATCGGGTCGCCGGTGCGCACCCGCGACAGCGGGCCGCCGGCCGCCGCCTCCGGCGAGGCGTGCAGGACGACCGTGCCGTACGCGGTGCCGCTCATCCGGGCGTCGCTGACCCGCACCATGTCGCGCACGCCCCTGGCCAGCAGCTTGCGCGGCAGCGGCAGGTTGCCGACCTCCGGCATGCCCGGGTAGCCCCTGGGGCCGCAGCCGCGCAGCACCAGCACCGAGGTCTCGTCGACGTCGAGGCCGGGCGAGTCGAGCCGGGCGCGGGCGTCCTCGACGCCGTCGAAGACTATCGCCCGGCCGCGGTGGCGCAGCAGCTCCGGCGAGGCGGCCGCGGGCTTGATCACGGCGCCGTCGGGCGCGAGGTTGCCGCGCAGCACGGCGATGCCCGCATCGGGCAGCAGCGGGTCGGAGCGCCGCCGGATCACGGTGTCGTCCCAGATCTCGGCGCCGGCCAGGTGCTCGACCAGCGGCCTGCCGGTGACGGTGATCGCCGCGGGGTCGAGCAGGTCCTCGACCTCCCGCAGCAGGGCGGTCAGGCCGCCCGCCCGGAACAGGTCGTCCATCAGGTGGCGGCCGGCGGGCTGGAGGTCGGCCAGCAGCGGCACGCCCGAGCCGGCCCGGTCGAAGTCGTCGAGGCTCAGCTCGACGCCGAGCCGCCCGGCGATGGCCAGCAGGTGCACGACCGCGTTGGTCGAGCCGCCGATCGCGGCCAGCGTCACGATGGCGTTGAGGAAGGAGGCCCTGGTCATGACGTGGCTGGGGCGGCGGCCCGCGTGTACCAGCTCGACGGCCAGCCGGCCGCTGTCGTGCGCGCGTTCCAGCAGGCGGCTGTCGGGGGCCGGGGTGCCGGCTGTGCCGGGCAGCGTCATGCCGAGCGCCTCGGCCATGCAGGCCATGGTGGAGGCGGTGCCCATCGTGTTGCAGTGGCCGCGGCTGCGGATCATGGACGACTCGGAGGCGAGGAACGCCTCGCGGGAGAGCGTGCCGGCCCGCACCTCCTCGCTGAGCCGCCACACGTCGGTGCCGCAGCCGAGCGGCACGCCGCGGAAGTGGCCGGTCAGCATGGGCCCGCCGGGCACGACGAGCGCCGGCAGGTCGACCGAGGCGGCGGCCATGAGCAGCGCCGGAACGGTCTTGTCGCAGCCGCCGAGCAGCACCACGCCGTCGATCGGGTTGGCCCGCAGCAGCTCCTCGGCGGCCATCGCGGCCAGGTTCCGCCAGAGCATGGCGGTCGGGCGCACGTTCGTCTCGCCCAGCGACAGGACCGGCAGGTCGAGCGGCACGCCCCCGGCCGCCCACACGCCGTTCATGACGCTGCGGGCGACCTCGTCGAGGTGGGAGTTGCAGGGCGCGAGGTCGGAGGCGCTGTTGGCGATCGCGATGTGCGGCCGCTCGCCCTCGAACGCCTCGCGCGGCAGGCCGCGGCGCATCCAGGCCCGGTGGATGTAGGAGTTCCTGTCGTCACCGGAGTACCAGAGGGAACTGCGCAGCGCCATGTGACGGCACATTATCGGCAGCCCGGGGATTCAGCACCGCCTGCGGAGGAATGGGCAGGGGCATGGACCACATAGACGCGTACTGGCGGGCGGCCAACTACCTGTCCGTCGGGCAGATCTACCTGCTGGACAACCCGCTGCTGACCGAGCCGCTGCGCCCCGAGCACGTCAAGCCGCGGCTGCTCGGCCACTGGGGCACCACCCCGGGGCTGAACTTCTGCTTCGCCCATCTCAACCGGGTGATCTCCGAGCGCGACCAGGACATGATCTACATCGCCGGTCCCGGCCACGGCGGGCCCGCCGCCGTCGCGCACGCCTGGCTGGAGGGCTCCTACACCGAGCGCTATCCGGACGTCTCGCAGGACGTCGAGGGCATGCGGCGGCTGTTCCGCCAGTTCTCCTTCCCCGGCGGCATCCCCAGCCACGTCGCGCCCGAGACCCCCGGCTCCATCCACGAGGGCGGCGAGCTGGGCTACTCCCTCGCCCACGCCTACGGCGCCGCGTTCGACAACCCCGGCCTGGTGGTGGCCTGCGTCATCGGCGACGGCGAGGCCGAGACCGGCCCACTGGCCGCGAGCTGGCACTCCAACAAGTTCCTCGACCCCCGGCGCGACGGCGTCGTGCTCCCCATCCTGCACCTGAACGGCTACAAGATCGCCAACCCCACCGTGCTCGCCCGTATCCCCGAGCAGGACCTGTTCAAGCTCATGGAGGGCTACGGCTACCGCCCCCACCTGGTCGGCCCCTCGCACGAGGAGATGGCCGCCACCCTCGACACCGTCTTCGACGAGCTGGCCGAGTACAAGGACGGCCAGGACCGGCGGCTGCCGATGATCGTGCTGCGCACCCCGAAGGGCTGGACCGGCCCGCGCGAGGTGGACGGCAAGCCGGTCGAGGGCACCTGGCGGGCCCACCAGGTGCCGCTGGCCGGGGTCCGGGAGAACCCGGCGCACCTGGCGATGCTGGAGGAGTGGATGCGCTCGTACCGGCCGCAGGAGCTGTTCGGCTCCGACGGCAGGCCGGTCGAGGAGGTGCTGGCGACGGTGCCGCGGGGACCGCTGCGGATGAGCGCGAACCCGCACGCCAACGGCGGCGAGCTGCTGCAGCCGCTGCGACTGCCGGACTTCCGCCGGCACGCGGTCGAGGTCAAGTCCCCGGCCGCCCAGCTGACCGAGCCGACGCGGGTGCTCGGCGGGTTCCTGCGCGACGTGATCGCCGGCAACCCGCGCAACTTCCGGCTGCTGGGCCCCGACGAGACCGCCTCCAACCGGCTGCAGGACGTGTTCGAGGTCACCGACCGGGCGTGGGAGGCCGAGCTGCTGCCCACGGACGAGAACCTGGCCCCGGGCGGCCGGGTGATGGAGGTGCTCAGCGAGCACCTGTGCCAGGGCTGGCTGGAGGGCTACCTGCTGACCGGCCGGCACGGCCTGTTCAACTGCTACGAGGCGTTCATCCACATCATCGACGCCATGTTCAACCAGCACGCCAAGTGGCTGGAGTCGTCGCAGAAGATCGCGTGGCGGCGGCCGGTGGCGTCGCTGACGTACCTGCTGTCGTCGCACGTGTGGCGGCAGGACCACAACGGCTTCAGCCACCAGGACCCCGGCTTCCTGGACGTGGTCGTCAACAAGAAGGCGTCGGTGGTGCGGGTCTACCTGCCGCCGGACGCCAACACCCTGCTGTCGGTGGCCGACCACTGCCTGCGCTCGCGCGACTACGTCAACGTGATCGTGGCGGGCAAGCAGCCGGTGCTGGACCTGTTCACCATGGAGGAGGCGATCGCGCACAACACGCGCGGCCTGGGCATCCTGCCGTGGGCCTCCACCGACCAGGGCAGCGAGCCGGACGTGGTGCTGGCCTGCGCGGGCGACGTGCCGACCCAGGAGACGCTGGCCGCCGCGGCGCTGCTGCGCGAGCACCTGCCGGAGCTGAAGGTGCGCGTCGTCAACGTGGTGGACCTGATGCGGCTGCAACCACGGTCGGAGCATCCGCACGGCCTGCCGGACGCCGAGTTCGACACGCTGTTCACCGTGGACCGGCCGATCATCTTCAACTTCCACGGCTACCCCTCGCTCATCCACCAGCTCGCCTACCGCCGCACCGGGCACGCCAACATGCACGTGCGCGGCTACAAGGAGGAGGGCACCACGACCACGCCGTTCGACATGGCCATGCTCAACGACATCGACCGCTACCACCTGGTCATCGACGTCATCGACCGGGTGCCGGGGCTCGGCTCCAAGGCCGCGCACCTGCGCCAGCGGATGAGCGACGCGCGGCTGCGGGCCCGCGCCCACACCAGGGAGCACGGCGAGGACCCGGCGGAGATCAGGTCGTGGACATGGCCGGCCGAATACTCGTCCTGAACACCGGCTCCTCCTCCATCAAGTACGAGCTGGTGGACGTGCGCACCCGGGAGCGGCCGGCGCGCGGGCTGGTGGAGCGCATCGGCGAGGAGCGGGGGCGGCTGACGCACCACGCCGGCGGCGGGCCGCCGTACGTGCGGGAGGAGCGGTTCGCCGGGCACGCCGAGGGGCTGGCGGCGATGCTGGAGGCGTTCGCGCGGGCCGGGCCCGAGCTGGCGCCGGTCGCGGTCGGGCACCGGGTCGTGCACGGCGGCACCCGCTTCACCGGCCCGGCGCTCGTCGACGACGAGGTGATCGCCGCGATCGAGGAGCTGGCGCCGCTCGCGCCGCTGCACAACCCGGTGAACCTGGCCGGGATCCGGGTGGCACGGGCGGCGTTCCCCGGCGTGCCGCAGGTGGCGGTGTTCGACACGGCGTTCCAGCTCACGCTGCCGCCGCAGGCGTACACGTACGCGGTGCCGCGGGCCTGGCGGGAACTCGGCGTGCGGCGCTACGGCTTCCACGGCACCTCCTGCGCCTACGTCTCCCGCCGCGCCGCCGCCCTGCTCGGCCGCGACCTGGCCGGCCTCGACCTGGTCGTGCTGCACCTGGGCAACGGCGCCAGCGCGACGGCGATCTCCGGCGGGCGCAGCGTGGACACCTCCATGGGGCTGACACCGCTGGAGGGGCTGGTGATGGGCACCCGTTCCGGCGACGTGGACCCCGCGATCGCCGGCTACCTGGCGCGGGTGCGCGGCCTGGGCGGCGAGGAGGTGGAACGCGCGCTCAGCCACGAGGGCGGCCTGCGCGCCCTGGCCGGGACGCTCGACATGCGCGAGGTGCGGGCCCGCGGCGACGAGGAGGCCCGGCTGGCCCTGGAGGTCTACACCCGGCGCATCCGCAAGTACGTCGGCGCGTACTACGCCCTGCTCGGCCGCCTGGACGCCATCGTGTTCACCGGCGGCGTCGGCGAGCACGACGCCGCCACCCGCGCGGAGTCCCTGGCCGGGCTCGACCGGCTCGGCATCACCGTGGACCCCGCGCTGAACGCGGCCGGCCCGGCCGGGGAGCGGGCGGTCTCGCCGCCGGGCGCGGAGGTGGCGGTGCTGGTCGTGCCCACGGACGAGGAGTGGGAGATCGCCCGCCAGTCCCTGGAGATGCTCCCCCGCAGCTGAGCGACGGTCAGGCGTGCGGGACGGCCGGGACCCAGAAGTCCACGGTGGTCCCGGCCCCCGGCCGGTCGGTCAGGCTCCACCAGCCGCCCGCGATCTCGGCCCGTTCGCGCATCTCGATCAGCCCGAAGTGGCGCAGCGGCCCCTCGGCGCCCGGCAGCAGCCCGGCGCCGTCGTCGGCGACGCGCACATGCACGCCGCGGTCGAGCGAGACCAGCGAGAGCCTGATCGAGGTGGCACGGGCGTGCTTGCGCACGTTGGTGATCGCCTCCTGGCAGATCCGGAAGATGGTGACGGCCGCCTCGGGCGGCGGGTCGGCGTCGAGGCGGTGGTCGATCTCGAACGACAGGCCGGTGCCGGCCGTCACCTGCCGCAGGTAGCCGGCCAGGCCCTCGACCAGGCCCTCCTCGTCGAGGGCCGGCGGGCGCAGCTCGAAGGTCAGGTCGCGCAAGCGGGCGACAGCGGCCTCGACGGCCTCGCCGATGCCGCGCACCTCGGCGGCCCGCTCACCGGCGAGGGCGCTCTCCATCGCGCGCAGGCGCATGCCGACGGCGACCATGGACTGGATCGTGTCGTCGTGCACGTCGTAGGCGATGCGCCGGCGTTCGACCTCCTGGGCGCGGACCAGGTGGGCCAGCAGCATGCCGCGTTCGTCGAGGGCGCGGGCCACGTTGCGGCGCTCGGTCAGGTCGCGGGTGACCTTGCCGAACCCGCGCAGCTCGCCGCGGTCGTCGTGCAGGGCGGTGATGACCACGCTGGCCCAGAACCTGGTGCCGTCCTTGCGGACGCGCCAGCCCTCCTCCTCCCACCGGCCGTCGGCGACGGCGACCTCCAGCTCCATGGCGGGTTTGCCGGCCGCGACGTCCTCGGGCGGGTAGAAGACCGAGAAGTGGCGGCCGATGATCTCCTCGGCGCGGTAGCCCTTGATGCGCTCGGCGCCGGCGTTCCAGCTGACGATCCGGCCCTGGGCGTCGAGCATGAAGATGGCGTAGTCGACGACGTTCTGGACCAGCAGGCGGAAGCGCTCCTCGCTGTCGCGCATCGCCTGCTCGGCCAGGCGGCGCTCGGTCAGGTCGCCGGTGACCTTGCCGAACCCGCGCAGCAGGCCCCGCTCGTCGCGCAGGGCGGTGATGACCACCCGCGCCCAGAACCGGGCGCCGTCCTTGCGGACGCGCCAGCCCTCGTCGGCCACCCGGCCGACCGCCGCCGCGCGGCCCAGCAGCTGTTCCGGACGACCGGCCGCGACAGCCTCGGGCGGGTAGAACACCGAGAAGTGCCGGCCGATGATCTCCTCGGCCCGGTAGCCCTTGATGCGCTCGGCGCCGGCGTTCCAGCTGGTCACATGCCCCGTGGGGTCGAGGAGACAGATCGAGTAGTCGACGACGCTGCGGACGAGCAGCTGGATGTCCTCTGACTGCCTGTCTTGACCGGGCATACTGCAGCTTCGCACGGCCCGGCGGCAGACCGAAACTCGATCATGCCCTGGAGCGCTCCTGGGCGGGCGCGACGGCGTGCGGCGCCAGCTCGCACCACACCACCTTGCCGCCTTCGCCGCCCCCCTCGGCGCGGGCGACGCCCCAGCCGGTGGACAGCAGCTCGATGACGTGCAGGCCCCAGCCGTTGTCCGGCCCGGGCTCGCGCGGCTCGGGCAGGCGGTGGCCGCAGTCGCGCACCTCGATCCGCACGTGGGAGGGGGTGCAGCGGATGCGTAAGGCGGGCGGGCCGTCGCCGTGCACGAGCGCGTTGGTCACCAGCTCGGAGACCACGAGCAGGACGTCCTCGCGGCGCCCGCGGTAGCCGCACGCGGCCAGCACCTCACGTGCTCTCTGTCGGGCCGCGGTGATGCTGCCCATCTCTTCCGGCAGCTGGGTGTCCACCTGGTACGGCGCAGCGAAACTGCCCACCCTCCTACTGTCGGGCAGTACAGGACTGATCACGAGACGCAGTGGAACCACCTCTACCGGTGCGGATGAGGGGCGCCGTCTGGTGCGTCTGCGTCAGTCGAGCAGCCCTTCCCTGCGCGCGACGGCCACGGCCTCCAGCTTGGACCGGGCCCCGAGCTTCTCCAGGACGTGCTGGACGTGGTTGCGCGCGGTGTTGCGGGCCACGCCGAGCCGCGCGCCGATCTCGTCCGTGCTCGCCCCTTCGGCCAGCAGCCGCAGCGTCTCGCGCTCGCGCGCGGTCAGCGCCGCACCCGGGCTCCGCACCCGGCCGGTCAGCCGGTCGAGCACGCCGGGCAGCAGGCCCGGCGCGAACACCACGCCGCCGGCGGCCACCTCGCGCACCGCCGACTCCAGCTCCTCCAGCCTGGACGACTTCACCAGCAGGCCCGCCCCGCCCGCCTCCACCACCCGCGCGGCGACGGAGGCGGTGGCCTCCCCGGTGAGCACCAGCACCCGGGCCCCGGGCGCGACCGCCGCGAACCGGCTGATCGCCTCGACGCCGTCGCCGTCGGGCAGCCGCCGGTCGAGCACCACGACGTCGGGCCGGCGGCGGGCGGCCGCGGCGAGCGCGGCGGCGACCGTGCCCGCCTGCGCCACGACCTCGATGCCCGGCGCCCGGCCGAGCGCCAGGCCGATGGCCTCGGCCACCATCGCGTGGTCCTCCACGAGCAGCAGCCGGATGGAGGAAGTGGTCGGCATGGCTTCGTCTCGCCTCTCCCGCGGCAACGTCCCCGGCATCTTCCCACCCGCGTCCCGCCCGCGCCTGTTGTTCCCGCGCGGGCCGGACGGGTGACGCCTCTTGTTCCCGCGCGGGCCGGACGGGTGACGCCGCGGGCGGCCGGAGAGCGCCGGACGGCATGCGAGGGCGGGATACGAGGAGGTCAAGCGGGCGGAGACCGTTGGTAGTGTTGTCCAGAAATATGCGTATTTTTTGGGATGGGTGGGATAGGTGGAGGTTGAGCAGACAGCGTTGCCGGGCATCGGGCTTCGGCACGATTTCACCACCCGCGCCGGCCAGCGGGTAGGCATCGTCTCGCACCGCACCGGCCGTCGCGACCTGGTGATCTACGACAAGGACGACCCCGACCGCGCCTGTCAGACGGTCAAGCTGAACGACGAGGAGGCCGACGCCCTGGCCGAGCTCCTCGGCGCCCCCCGCATCGTGCAGCGGCTCAACCAGCTGCACCAGCAGGTCGAGGGCCTGGTCAGCGTCCAGCTCCCCATCCCGTCCGGCTCCCCCTACGCCGGGCGCACCATGGGCGAGGCCCGGGTCAGGACCCGTACCAGCGCCTCCATCGTCGCCGTGGTCCGCGGCGGCCAGGTGTTCGCCAGCCCCGGCCCCGACTTCGTCTTCCGCGAGGGCGACGTCGTGGTCGTGGTGGGGAGCGCGGACAGCACCGCGGACGTCGCCGGCATCCTGGCTGACGGGTAGGACCGCGGGTGCACGAAACCGCGGTCATCTTTCTCGAGTTCGGTGCTGTTCTTCTGGGTCTGGGGGTTCTGGGCGCGCTCGCGCTGCGCGGCGGCATCTCACCGATCCCGCTCTACCTGATCGCCGGTCTGGCGTTCGGCACGGGCGGCGTGCTGCCGCTGGCGACCAGCGAGGAGTTCATCTCGGTCGGCGCGGAGCTGGGCGTCGTCCTGCTGCTGCTGACGCTCGGCCTGGAGTACAACGCCGACGAACTGGTCACCAGCCTCACGAGCAACGCGCGGGCCGGCATCGTCGACCTCGTGCTGAACGCCGCCCCCGGCGCGATCTGCGCCTTGCTGCTGGGCTGGGGGCCGGTCGCAGCGGTGGCCATGGCGGGCGTCACCTACGCCACCTCCTCCGGCATCACCGCCAAGGTGCTGTCCGATCTGGGATGGATCGGTAACAGGGAGACGCCGACGGTGCTGTCCCTGCTGGTGTTCGAGGACCTGACCATGGCGGTCTACCTGCCGGTCCTCACCACGTTGCTGGCGGGCCTGAGCCTGGTCAGCGGGGCGATCTCGGTCGGCATCGCGCTCGGCACGGTGAGCGTCGTGCTCGTCGTGGCGCTGCGCTTCGGACGTTTCATCGAGGCGTTCGTGTCGAGCCCCAACTCCGAGGTGCTGCTGCTGAAGGTGGTCGGGCTGGCGCTGCTGGTGGCCGGGCTGGCCCAGCAGCTGCAGGTCTCGGCGGCGGTCGGCGCGTTCCTGGTCGGGATCGCGCTGTCGGGGCAGCTCGCGCACGACGCGCAGGCACTGCTCGCGCCGCTGCGCGACCTGTTCGCGGCGGTGTTCTTCGTCTTCTTCGGGTTCCAGACCGATCCGGCGAAGATCCTGCCGGTGGCGGGGCTGGCCGCGCTGCTGGCGCTGGTGAGCATGGTGACCAAGCTCCTGACGGGCGCGTACGCGGCCAGACGGGCGGGCATCGGCAAGGCCGGTCAGGCACGGGCGGGCATCGCCCTCATCCCGCGCGGCGAGTTCAACATCGTCATCGCGGGCCTGGCGGTGGGCGCCGGGGCCCATCCCGACCTCGGGGCCCTGGCGGCGGCGTACGTGCTGATCCTGGCGGCGTTCGGGCCGCTGGCGGCCAAGCTCGTCCAGCCGCTCATCACGGCCATCGCGAACAAGGCGTGATCCGCTAGTTTGTTCGCATGGCCGACCGTAAGCACGGGGTGCCCGCGCCCCCGATCGAGACGACGATCCACGCCGACGACTGGGACAGGACGGAGATCGCCGGTGAGACCTTCCACCGGGTCCTGTTCCAGGGCGTCGACCTGACCGAGCTGGTCGACCAGGGGGCGTCGTTCGAGGAGTGCACGTTCAGGAACGTGCGGCTCAACGTCTCCACCCACGAGGACGCGTGCTTCCTCAACTGCCTGTTCAGCCGGTGCTCCCTGTTCGACGCCACGTTCAGGGGGTGCAAGCTGACCGGCAGCATGTTCGACGGCTGCACCTTCGGGCTGCTGAAGGTCGACGGCGGCGACTGGTCCTACACCGGGCTGCCCGGCGCCGACCTGCGCGGCAGCGCCTTCCACGGCGTCCGGCTGCGCGAGGCCGACCTGACCGGGGCCCGGCTCGCCGGGGCCGAGCTGCGCCGTACCGACCTGTCGGGGGCCTGGCTGCACGGCGCCGACCTCACCGGCTGCGACCTGCGCGGCAGCGACCTGAGCACGCTCGACCCGCACACGGTCACGCTCAAGAAGGCGGTCATCGACCCCTTCCAGGCCACGGTCATCGCCGAGGCCCTGGGCCTGGAGGTCCGCTCCTGACCGCCGGCCTGGAGGTCCGCTCCTGACCGCCGGCCTGGAGGTCCGTTCCTGAGGCACTGGGCCTTGAGGTCCGCTCCGGCGGCGGGGTCGGCGATGATGGCGGTGTGCCGAACGCCGATCTCCACGACGCCGAGCGGGCCGTGGCCGCCGCGCTCGCCCACGGCCGCGCCGTCGACCTGCGCACCGGCGACCCCGCCGCCGACGACCCGGCCGCGGCCGCGTCCTGGGACCCCGGCCGCACGGTCCGGGGCGAGGTGCTGGCCGGGCTGCTGCTCGGCGGGTTCGACGAGCCCGCCGCCAAGCCGCGGCTGATCCTGGCGGGGGCGCGGATCACGGGCGCGCTCAACCTGGCGTTCGCCGAGCTCCCCTTCCCCGTCACCTTCCAGGGCTGCGCCTTCGACGCCGCCCCCGACCTCTACCACGCCCGCACCCGCTTCCTCAGCTTCAGCGGCTCGCGGCTGCCCGGCCTGACCGCCTCGAACGTCCAGGTCGAGGGCAACCTGCGGCTGGCGGGCAGCCACGTCACCGGCGAGCTGCGGCTGCCCGGCGGCCGGATCAGCGGCAACCTCGTGCTCAACTGCGCCCGCCTGAGCCACCCGGCGGGCACGGCGCTCAACGGCGAGCACCTCGACGTGGCCGGTCACCTGCGCGCCCAGGACGGCTTCGCCTGCGACGGCACGCTCGTCCTGGCCTCCGCCCGGATCGGCGGCGCGGTCGAGCTGGACGGCGCCCGACTCAACGCGCCGGGCGGCACGGCCCTGGAGGCGTCCAACGTGATCGTCCAGGTCGGGCTGTTCGCGCGGGACGTGGAGGCCGACGGCGAGGTCAGCCTGCGGTTTGCCCGCGTGTCCGGCCCGCTCACGTTACGCGGCTCGCGCATCCGGCGGCCGGGCGGGCTCGCGCTGCGCGCCACCGGGCTCAACGCCGAGGCGGGCCTCTTCCTGGCCGGGCTGACGGCCGAGGGGCAGGTGCGCCTCAACCGCTCGGTCATCGGCGGCACCCTCGGCCTGGAGGGCGCGCGGCTGAGCGCCCCGGGCGGCGTGGTGGTCGCAGCCGACGGCCTCACCGTGAACGGCTCGCTGCTGGCCTGGCGGGGGCTGCGCGCCGAGGGCGAGTTCAGCCTGCTCGACGCCACGGTCACCGGACCGGCGCACTTCGAGGGCGCGACCCTGGTCAACCCCGGCGGGGCCGCGCTGTCGGCCAACGGCCTGTCGGTGGGCAAGGTGCTCAACCTCTGCGACGGCTTCTCCGCCCGCGGCCGGATCAGGCTGACCAGCGCCCAGGTCGGCAGCCGCCTGTGCCTCGACGACGCCACCCTGTCGGCGCCCGGCGAGGTGGCGCTGAAGTGCTGGCGGCTGGAGGCCCGCGAGCTGGCGCTGCGCACGGCCGCGCCGGTCGAGGGGGTGGTGGAGTTACGGTACGCGCGGATCGGCGTCCTGCGTGACGACCCCGCCGGGTGGCCGCGGGCGATGCGCATGGACGGGCTGTCGTACGAGGTGCTCGACCCCATGCTGCCGGCCGCCGGGCGGCTGCGCTGGCTGCGTACCGACCCCGACGGTTACCTGCCGGGCGCCTACGAGCAGCTGGCCGCGATGTACCGGCGGCTCGGCGCCGACGCCGACGCCCGCGAGACGCTGCTGGCCGGCCAGCGGCGACGCCGCGCCGCGCTCCCCGGGTACGCCCGCTTCTGGGGCCACCTCCAGGACGCCACCGTCGGCTACGGCTTCCGCCCCCTGCGCGCGGCGGCCTGGCTGGCCGCGCTGCTGGCCGCGGGCACGGTCGTGTTCGGGCTCGACGTGCCGCCGCCGTTGAAGCCGGGCGAGGCGCCGCCGTTCCACGCGCTGGTCTACACCCTCGACCTGCTGCTGCCGATCATCGACCTCGGGCAGGAGAAGGCCTACAACCCGCAGGGCGGCGCGCAGTGGCTGGCCTGGGGGCTCATCATGGCCGGATGGGTGCTGGCCACGACGATCGCCGCCGGTCTGACCCGCTCGCTGCGCCGGACCTGAGGCGCGCGATCCTGGGGCCCGTCAGCACAGTGCCATGGCCGTCTGCCACAGGCTGGGCAGGGCGGCCAGCACGTGGTCGCCGCGGCGGCGCCGGTCGGCGAACGTCTCGGCGCCCAGCTCGGCCAGCAGCTCCTGGAAGCCCTCCTCGTACCCGGCCGGCGCGCCGGCGGCGGCGCGTTTGTCCAGGCAGCGCGCGTATGTGGCGACCAGCCAGAACACCGCCTCCCGGTGGAGCCCGGCGGCGACGAGCTCGCGGCTGCCGTCGATGGCGATCGGACGCGCCTGCGGCGTGATGTCGGAGGTGAAGCGGTAGGAGGGCGCCTCCAGCCCGGCCGTCGCGTCGAAGACCGCCTCCAGGGCCGCCAGGTGCCGCTCCACCCGCTGGGGGGTCATCCGCGCGCAGCCCAGCAGTTCGAGCAGGTGCTCGTGCCAGTCGAGCCGGCCGTGCCCGGCCAGCAGCTCGCGCACGGCGGCGTACCGGCGGCGCACGGTCGGGTTGCGCAGCCCGGCGACCAGCAGGACGTGCGTGGTCACGCCTGTGCCGAACAGCCAGGACGCCACCTGTTCGGGGACGGGCGCGTTCTCGTCCATGGAGTTGATCCAGCCGCGCACCCGGTCCATCGCCTGCGTGCAGCGGGCGATGATCCAGGGCCGCTCGGCGAAGTCGCGGGCCACCAGGCGCTGGATCTCGCCGAGCCGCCCGGTCGGGTCGGCCAGCACGCTGGGCAGGTGGAAGCTGCCGGCCAGGTGGTAGTCGCTCAGCACCTCGTGGGTGGAGCCGATGCGGGCGATGCCGGAGACCTCCAGCAGGACGCCCTCGTAGCGGAACTTGCCGATCGCGGGCGGCGGGTCGGCGAGCACCGTCACGTCCACGTCGGACGTGCAGCCCAGCTCCGTGCCCGGGGCCGCCCACAGCGCGGACCCGGTCAGGAACGCCCCCTCGAACCCGGGCAGGCGGGCGCCCTCGTCGAGCACCCACTGCCGCGCGAGCTGCCTGGCCCGCTCAACCAGCATCCACGTCCTCCCGGTCAGGGCCGCGGCGCGCGCCCCTGATCAGGAGGACCGCGCCCAGCACGACGAGCACCGCCAGCCCGCCCCAGATCCAGCCGGGGACGCCCGTCGCGGCGGGCCGTTCCTCGACGGGCGAGGGCGCCGCTGCCGGTTGCGAAGTAGATCCTTTCATGACGAACGGGATTTCGCCCTCGATCGGATGTCCGTCCGAGGACACGACACGCCAGGCGATCACGTACGAACCGGGCGCGGGCTGCCGGGGCACCTCGGCGAACACCTTGGGCCCCTCGACGCGGGGCTTGCCGACCTCGACGGCCTTGCCCGCCGCGTCGTGCAGCACGACGAAGGGGAACTGGACGTGGGCGTTGAACTCCAGCTCGATCCGCTCGATCGCGGACAACTGCGCGTTCTTGGCCGGTGAGCTGCTCTTGAGCGTGTCGTGGGCGAGCGCCGCGGTGGACGGCAGCAGCGCCAGGAGGGCCGCGCAGGCGAGCGCGGCCAGGCGGAAGGACCAGGAGGGTTTCATGGGAGCTCCGGATGCGGACGGCCGGGCCGGCGCCGGGGCGCCGTCCGGGCACGGAAGAGCAAGGACGGGGACGCGTCCTGGACCGGACGCGGCACTTCAGCGGAGGCGGAGCCGCCGGGGTGGTCCTCGCCTGGTGACCGTGCGGCAGGCGGTCCTGCCCATCGGAGTGGGGACGTCGGCGTACGCCGGAGGGCGCCCGCCGGGGCGGCGCGGCGGGGTCAGCGCCTCGACCGGCGCGAGCGGCAGCGGCCCGAGGATCGGGGGCGGCGCGGCGGACAGGCGGATCATGAGCCACAGCGCGCGTTCGCCGCGGTGCAGCCACCAGGCCGTCAGCGCGGCCACGGTGAGGTGGACCAGCGCCATGGCGGGCGCGGGATGACCGTGCCCGGCGGCGGCGCCCGTGGCGGGCGCGAGGCGTTCGAAGAGCTGGTGCAGCACGAGCTGGGTGAGCGTGGTGGCGGCCAGGATCGCCGCGGGGCCGCGTTCGCGGCCGTTGATCGTGAACGCGGCGGCGAGGGCGGCCAGCACCCCGAGCGCGCCGCCCCAGAGCGGGACGGCCCCGCCACCGGCCAGCAGGTGCCCCGCCGCGGACACCAAGCCGCAGACCGTCGCGAACACGACGGCCCGCGACAGACGCAGCCAGACGGACGCGGCGGTCACAGCCGCCATCCTTACACAACCGCCACACTTACCAGGCGGCGCGTTCGGCGTGTCCGCGCGGGGGCAGCGGACTCTGATGGACTTCGCCCGAGGCGATGGGCCGGATCTGGAACTGGTGGTCCGGCGGGAGCTGACCGACGCGGGTTTCAACGTCGAGCCGTCCCTGCTGCCGGTCGACGGGGGGCTCACCGTCTGGCTCGATCCGTCCCGCGGCGTGGTGGTCGTCTGGGGTCCGGCCGGCACCGACACCGCCGCCCACCTGGCGAAGTACGCGACCATCCGCACCGCGGTCCTGCTCGCGCTGCGGATGGTCCTGGCCGGGGCCGGCCACGAGATCCGGGAGGATCAGGAGGGCCTGGAGCTGGTGGTCACCTCCTGAGGGGCGCGCAGCGGCGCCCCGACGTCGTGCAGGTGCCGCATGGCCTGGGCCCACGACTCGACGAGCCCGCACTCGACGTACGCGACGCCGAGCTCCCGGCAGTACTCGCGCACGAGGGGCCGGGCGCGGCGCAGGTTGGCCGAAGGCATGCCGGGGAACAGGTGGTGCTCGATCTGGTAGTTGAGCCCGCCGAGCGCGACGTTCATCAGCCGGCCGCCGCGCACGTTCCTGGAGGTCAGCACCTGGCGGCGGAGGAAGTCCAGGGAGTCCTCGGCGGTGAGCACCGGCATGCCCTTGTGGTTGGGCGCGAACGTGCAGCCCAGGTACACGCCGTAGCAGGCCTGGTGCACGGCGAGGAAGGCGAGCGCCTTGCCGGGCGGCAGCACCGCGAACACCCCCGCGAGGTAGGCCAGGTTGTGCACGACGAGCAGCAGCCCCTCGGTGCGTCCGCCCTTCACCCTGCGCAGGGCGCGGAAGCCGGCCACCTTCAGGTTCAGGCCCTCCAGGGTGAGCAGGGGGAAGAACAGGAACGCCTGCCACCTGCCGATGAAGCGGGGCAGCCCGCGGCTGGCCTCGGCCTGCCGCCGCGACCAGATGAGGATGTCGGGCGCGACGTCGGGGTCGTGGTCCTCGTGGTTGGGGTTGGCGTGGTGGCGGGTGTGCTTGTCCATCCACCAGCCGTAGCTGAGCCCGACGGTCAGGTTGCCGACCACCAGCCCGGCGATCCTGCTGCGCCGCCGCGACCGGAACACCTGGCCGTGCGCCAGGTCGTGGGCCAGCAGCGTGACCTGGGCGAAGGCGACGGCCAGCAGCGCCGCGACGCCGAGCTGCCCCCAGGAGTCGCCGACCGCGGCGAACAGCGTCCACCCTCCGGCGAACAGGGCGGCCACCAGGCCGATCCTGATCGCGTAGTAGGCGGGCCGCCGCTCCATCAGCCCCGCCTGGGCGATGCGGCGCGACAGCTGCGCGAAGTCGCTCCCCCGGGGCGCGGCGCGAGGGGTTTCCACCACGGTCAATGCTCTCTCCGATGCTGGTGAGGCGGGCGTGAACACTCCTCAGCATCGCGGCGGCGGCCTTCCGGCGGACCCCCGCTGTCACCCGTCCTGATGGTGGGGCAGGCCCTACCATCGGCGGCCCCCGGCGGGGCCGCGCGGGTCAGCGGTAGTAGCCCTCCAGCGGGGCGCTGGCCTCGGCGTACAGGGCCGGGCCCTCCTGCGGGACGTGCGGCCAGCCGGGGCCGGTCTTCAGGCCGGCGAGCTGCTCGTTCGACAGGGCGTACACCACGCGGCCGAGGCCGGAGCGTTCGATGGCGCCCGCGCACATGCCGCACGGCTGGCAGCTGGTGTACATGGTGGTGGCGGCCGCGGCCTCCGGGGTCAGCTCGCGGGCGGCCCAGCGGGCCAGCTTCAGCTCCGGGTGGGCGGAGATGTCGCGGTCGCCGAGGACCGTGTTGTGCTCCTCGGCCAGCACCTCGCCGCCGGGGCCGGCCAGCAGCGAGCCGAAGGGGGCCTCGCCGTTCGCGCGGGCGCGGGCGGCCAGCTCGATGGCCCGGCGCAGCAGGGTCTCGTCATCGGGGGTCATCGTCGTCCTCCTTGGACGGGTCGCGGGATTCGAGGTCCCAGTGGCCGGCCACGGCGGCGAGCGCGTGCCAGGCCGTCTGGGGGTGCAGCGTCTCGGCGGGGTCGCCGGCGAACGGGTCGAGCACGACGGTGTCGGCGCCCAGCTGCCGCAGCGCGTCGAGGTCGGCCAGAACCTGGTCGAGGGTGCCCTCCCCGGCGTGGCGGCCGGGGCCGGTGACCGGCTCGGCGGTCAGCCGCAGCAGGATGCGCGGCGCGAACGCGGGCACCGGGCGGCCGAGCTCGCCGGCGACGTCCGCCAGCCGCCCGGCGGCCTCGCGCAGCCAGGGCAGGGTGTTGCGCAGGGGGTGCCACGCCTGGCCCAGCCGTACGGCGCGGCGCAGGCCGGCCTCGCCGTTGCCGCCGACCCAGAACGGGATGGGCCCGGCGCGGTAGTCGTCGGCGGCGGCGGACCAGGCGGCGCGCATGGCCAGCAGGTGGTCGTCGGTCAGCCGTCCGCGCCGCTCGAACGGCACCCCGAGCGCGTCGAACTCCTGCCGCGCCCAGCCGATGCCCACGCCGAGCACCAGCCGGCCGCCGCTGAACCGGTCGAGGTTGGCCGCCATCCGGGCCATCACCAGCGGATGCCGGTACGGCACGATGAGCACCGAGGTGCCGAGCCTGACCCGCGTGGTGATCCCGGCCAGCCAGGAGAGCGTGGTGAACGGCTCGTAGAAGGGACCCGGGTACTGCTGGGCGACGTCGGGGGTGATCGCGACGTGGTCGGAGATCATCAGCAGGTCGTAGCCGAGGCCCTCGACGGTCTGCGCCCATCGCCGCAGCGCGGCCGGGTCGGTGCCGGGCCCGAAGTTCGGTACGTTCACGCCGATTCTCATGACACCGAAGGCTATCCAGGCCGTCCCGCCGGACTGAAGGCCCCGCTCACGGTGTGCGGCGGGGATCGCCGTGGATCTGCCGGTATATTCGCCGGATGGCCGAGGATCTCGACGACACCGACTGGGCGATCCTGGCGGAGCTGCAGCGGGAGGGCCGGCTGCCGCTGACCGAGCTGGGCCGCCGGGTCAACCTCAGCGCCTCGGCGACGACCGAGCGGGTCAGGCGGCTGGAGGCGCTGGGCGTCATCGCCGGCTACCGGGCGGAGGTCGATCTGGGCAAGGTCGGGTTCGGCGTGCTGGCCGTCGTGCGGCTGAAGTACCCCGGCAGCCGGCACGAGCCGCTGCGCCGCCTGCTCGGCGAGCGCCCGGAGATCCTCGAGTGCCTGCGCACCACCGGCGAGGACTGCTACACGCTGAAGGTGGCGGCCGGCTCGATGCCCCACCTCGAACGCGTCATCGACGAGCTGGCCCGGTTCGGCAGCACCACGACCAGCATCGTCTACAGCCAGACCCTGCCCTACCGGGGCCCGGCCGCCCCGCCCGCACGGATCTGAGGCGGGCGCGCCGGGGCCTCCCGGAGGGCGGCGGGGTCAGATCGGCTGCAGCGCGGGAGCGGTGCGGGGCGCCGCCTCGTCGCCGTAGATGTGCAGGTCGGCGCGGAAGGCCCGCAGGTACGCCCGCCGGTCGTGGAACGTGGCGGCCAGGGCGTCGCCGTAGTCGATGAGCTGCCGGTGCGCCTGCCGGCGCGGCTCGTAGCGGGCCTGGAGCAGCTTGTCGAGCAGCGGCAGGTCGCCGCCGGCCGCGGAGATGACGTCGGCCAGGATCTCGGCGTCGTACAGGGTGTAGCTCATGCCCATGCCGGTCATCGGGTGGCAGGCGAAGGCGGCCGAGCCGAGCAGCGCGGCGTTGCCCCTGTGGTACGCCCCCACCCGCAGCGACGAGACCCTGATCGGCTGCCAGGCGGCGGCCTGCAGGGAGGCGAAGGCGTCGGTGCTGTCGGTGACGAAGCCCTTCAGCATGTCGGGCAGGCCGGCGGCGCCCCGGCCGAAGACCTCGTCGTCCTGCTCGGGGGGCAGGCCGACGAACACCCTGGCCTGGTCCTTGTCGAGCGGGTAGAGGTAGGCGAGCCAGCCGCCGGAGCTGAAGTAGAGCCGGTTGAGCTGGGCGACGCTGGCGCTCAGCGGCACGGTGGCCACCCGCATCAGCAGCCGGTCGTAGGGCATGGTGACCTGGTCGATGTCGAGCGCCCGGCGCACGGCCGACCTGGTGCCGTCGGCGCCCACGACCACGTCGGCGCGCAGCCGGCTGCCGTCGGACAGCGTCAGCAGCTCGATGCGGTCGCCCTCGCGCTCGACGTGCTCGATGGCGGCGTCGAAGCAGAACTCGACGCCCTCCATCGCGCAGCAGGCGTAGATGAGCTCGACCAGCTCGCGGTAGGGGCGGATGAGGAAGCCCCCGTCGGGGAAGCGGCACTCCCGGATCGGCTCGCCGTCGTGGTAGTAGCGGATGAGGTCGCGCCGCAGGCCGTGGCGCTCGACGAGCTCGGCCAGCCCGTGGCGGGCCAGCACCCGCAGGCCGGGGGGCTTGAGGAAGTCGGCGCCCGCGCTGGGGATCGAAGGTCCCTGCTCGATGACGACGACGCGCTGCCCGCGGCGGCGCAGCAGCAGTGCGAGGAAACAGCCGCCGAGCCCGGCGCCGACGATGGCCACGTCGCACGAGGTGGTTGCCATGACGAGAGCCCTTCTTGAGGTTGAACTAGACGTGCGTGGTTCCGTAGGTCTCCGAGCTCTCTGCCGCCCGGGGCCTCGGGATGTGATCCCTGGGGGTCGTGCGGGTCTCGACAGGCAGCAGCGCGTCGGCCTCCGCCGCGACGGTGGCGAGGGTCATGCGCAGCTCCAGCAGCAGCCGGCGCGGCACCTTGATCATGTCGTCGCCCGGGTCGGTCCGCAGCCGGGTGATCTTGGTGAGTGCGATGGCCCCGATGAACACCGAGATGGCCACGCACATGGCGAGCGCGCCGGCCAGCCCGGCCAGCGGGCCGGTCAGGATGAACGGGTGGTCGATGACGAGGGACACCACGGCGATGCCGACGGCCCCGCCGACCATGCGGGCCATGGTGGCCGCGCCGACGGCGGAGGCGTACTGGCTGGGGCGGGCGGCCAGGGTGGTGGCCACGGAGGTGCCGGGCGCCAGCGCGCCGACGCCCATGCCGACCACGACGCTGGCGATCAGGCCCCACACCGTCGGCCCCGACTGGGTCAGCACCAGCACGCACGCGCCGCCGCAGAGCAGGGAGCCGGCGTAGATCAGGCCGTACGCGCCGATGTGCTTGAGCAGCTTGCCGGCCAGGTAGCTGGTGACGACGACGGCCACCGAGGTGGGCGTCAGCCACATCGCCACCTCCAGCATCGGGTAGCCGAGGTGCAGCAGGTACAGCGGCTGCACGGTGAGCAGCCCGTAGGACAGGGCGCCGAAGAACCAGGTGGCCAGCCAGCCCCAGACGAACTTGCGCTGCCGCCACAACGCCAGGTCGATGGCGGGCAGGCGGTGATGCCTGGCCTGGGCCAGCGCGCCGCCGAGCAGCGCCAGGGCCGCGACGGCCAGCCACACGACGTCCATGCCCCAGGCCATGGCCTTGGAGATGGCCAGCACGATCACCGCGATCCCGGCGGCCAGCAGCCAGGCGCCGAGCACGTCCGGCACGCCCTTGGCCGCGGCGCGCCTGCCGGACGGGAGCGCGGCGCAGGCGATCAGCAGCGCGACGCCCATGACGACGTCGGGCACGAACAGGGCGCGCCAGTCGACGGTGGCGGCCAGCCAGCCGCCGCCGGCCTGCATGAGCAGGCAGCCGAGCCCGGAGGCCGAGCTCCACAGCGCGATCGCGCCCCGGCGCTGCGACTCGGGCAGCTCGCCGAGCAGCAGCCCGAGGCTGGCCGGGATCATCGCCGCCGCGCCCGCGCCCTGCACCGCCCGCGCGGCCAGCACGAACGACCAGGACGACGCGGCCACGGTGGCGATCCCGCCGGCCACGAAGACCACCAGCCCGAACGCCAGCACCCGGCGGCGGCCGAACAGGTCGGCCCAGCGGCCGGCCGTGGCCAGCAGCGCCGCGATCGGGATGAAGGCGGCGCTGGTCAGCCAGACCAGGTCGCCCAGCGGCATGCCGGCGCCCGCGGGGGTGTAACGCAGCACGCCGACGGCCAGGGTGGTGGCCGTGGTGTCGGCCATCACGGTCAGCATCACGCCCGCGCCGACCAGCCGCAGCATCACGGCGTGACGGCGGGTCACGCCGGTTGCTCTGACGGCCACTGGTGTCTCACGCACTCGGTCCTCCTCGCAAGAAAGCCTCAGGTTCCCCGCCGGCCGGCACACTGCGGTGGGTGCGACCGGCGCGGGGTGGTTCGGGGGGTCAGGCGCCGTAACGGCCGGGAGAGAGCAGACCGTCCGGGTCGAGAGCGGTCTTGAGCCGGTGGAGCATGCCGAGGCTGGCGGTGCTGGTCTCGGACCAGACGTCGGCGGCGGCGTGGTCGATGTCGGAGCGGTAGATGGCGCAGCCGTTGCCGCGCAGCAGGCAGCTCGCGTCGTTGCGCAGCTGGTGGGCGCGGTGGGCGGCGTCGGCGTCGGCCCGGTCGAAGAAGATCTGGATGACGGCGTTGGCCATGTGCGGGCTGACCAGGTTCCACTCCACCATCAGGGCGATGCCGTGCGTGTCGACGGCGGTCTGCAGGGCGTCGAGGATGCGCTCGGTCTTCGTGGCGTGCAGCGGCATCAGCGGCAGCAGCACGAGGAAGCCCATGCCGCCGGCGTCGATCTGGTCGCACGAGGTGACGCCGAGCGCGTTGCGCACGCCCTGGCAGGTCGGGATGCCCTGGGCGGTGAGCGCCCTGGTGTAGAGCGGGTCGTCGGGGCCGACCGCGGCGGCGTCGAGCACGCGCAGCGTCTCGCCGCCCTCGACCTCGATGAGCGCCTTGCGCAGCATCTCCTCGGCCAGCTCGACGGTGGCGCCGGTGCCGAGCAGCGGACCGAGGACGGTGAACTTGCCGGTGTCCACGCCCGCCGGCAGCAGCCAGCCGCCGTCGCGGCCGGGCGCGAGGGCGAGCTCGCGGAGCCGCATGAGCCCGCCTGCCGGGTTGCCGCGGCGCAGGAACCCGGTCATCGCGCCGATCGCGGCGCCGACCTGGTCGCGCCGGATGCGCGCGTGCACGAGCCCGATCGTCTCCGGGCGCGGCACCAGCGAGACGGCCATGGCGGTGACGACGCCCAGGTTGTGCTGGACGAACGCGGCCGTCAGGTCGGGCCCGGCGACCCGGCCGTGGTAGACGCCGGTGGGGTCGAGCCCGCCGGTGGTGATCACGCTGCCGTCGGCGAGCACGGCCTCGATGCCGGCCACGTCCTGGACCCGGGAGCGGAAGCAGCCGTCGCCGCGTTCGAGGGCGTTGCCGATGACCGAGGTGTCGGCGCAGGAGGCGGTGACGTTGAGCATCCACGGCGTGTCCCGCAGCGCCTCGGCGAGCTGGGCCTGGGTCACGCCGGGCTCGATGACGGCGTAGCCGGCCTCCAGATCGAGGCCGCGGATGCGGTTCATCCGGCTGAGGTCGACGACGACGTTGTCCTCGGTGACCGGCAGCGCGGAGCCCATGCCCCAGTTCCTGCCGGTGCTGACCGGGTAGAGGCGGCTCTTGCTCACCATGGCCCGGCGGACGAGGGCGCGTACCTCGTCCAGGGTGTGCGGGGTCTCGGTGCCCGCCAGCGAACGCGGTCGGTGGGCGCCCACGTCACGCGGCCGCAGATCCACTCGCGATAGTCCCTGCATGGCTCTCCTCGGGGGATGCGAAATCACGTCAGGCGGTGTGCTGGAGGAGGTCGTCGATGGAGCCGATGGCCTGGGTGGACATCTCCCTGATCTCACGCAGCCGCTGCTCGGTGAACGCCTCGTAGGGCGCGGGCGGGACGGCGGCGGGGGCGGGGGCGGGGAAGTCGAGTGAGCCGCGCGGGGCGGCCTGTGCGGGCACGTCGTGCGGGCCGTAGGGGTGGCGGCGGGCGCGGGTGCGTCCGGTGTCGGACGACTCGTGCCGGACGAGCGCGGGCAGATGCGGTGGGGTTCGCATGACGGGAGCTCTCCTACAGGGTTCGTACGGGTTGTGCGTGCTGCCGCCCGTGGAGCGGCACGTGGGTCGTCACGTGCTCTCCTGGTGGCCGGAGCGGGGGATGACGGCCGTGGGGGTCGCCCTCGGCACGCCGTGGTTGATGACGCTGGCGGCGATCCGGCGCTCGGTCAGCCCCATGTGCGGACGGGGCGCGCCGGCCGGGCGCACGGCGGCGGCGCCGCGGATGATCGAGCTGGCGTGCACCCACCGGCGGGTCTCGGCCAGCACCTCGCGCTGCGCCCTGGGCAGGTCGCCGTGGGCGGCGTAGTGCTCGCAGACGGACCACGCGAGGGCGCGGGCCATGATCAGGTGCTCTTCGCAGGCCGCGGCCACCTTCGACTCCAGCCCGACCACCTGGGCCAGGAGCAGTTGCAGGTGGGCCAGGCCGGAGCTGCGGTCGAACCCGTCGAGCTCGGCCAGCCGGGCCGGCCAGCGCAGCCGCCGCTCGACGGCGGCGCGGGTCGCGGCGGCGACGTCGGCCGCGGTGCGGCCCCGCGGGTCCTCGCCCTCCAGTTGCACGGCCCGCTGCGCGGTGTGCTCGAAGTCGGACAGCCGCTTCAGCCCGCTCTGCAGCAGCCTGATGCGGTTGTGCAGGCAGGCGGCGCTCCAGCCGAGCACCAGCAGCCGGTCGCTGTCGGCCTCGCAGTGCCAGCCGACGAGGCTGACCTCGCGGGCCATGCGGTGGTGGAGCACCCATGCCTCGCGGGGGTCGACGTGGACGGGGGCGTCGATCCACACCTGCAGGCCGCCGGGAGGCAGCTCGCCGACGCCGACCTCGACCCCTTCGGGGGCCACCCTGGCGCAGATGCGCTGGACGACCTTCTGCTGCGCCGCCGTCTCCGGCGCCACCGGCGCCGGGTCCGCCGCCCAGACCGGCGGCACGCGCTCGGGGGCGACTCGCGCCCTGGGCTCGATGCTCATCTGAGGCCACCTCCAGACCCGAAGGTCCCTCCTACGTAAATTGACACTTAATCCTGCAGCTCTGATCCTCGGGTCGCAGCACGTCGCTGTCAACTGACACTTAACGAATACCTATCGGACGCACGGTTGGCAACCCTGGGACGCAGGTGAAACAAGGGGCCGGAGGGGGCAGAGACAAGGCATGGCCTCGCCCGTCGCGAGGCGGCCGCCCGCGAGCGGCCACGAGAGGAAGGAGTCCCCGGTGGCGATGCCCAGAGCCGCGCTGGCGGCGGTGTTCCTGGCCGCCGGGCTGCCCGCGGCCCATGGGGTCACGCACGCCGGCGAGACGTTCTGCCGTATGCCGGAGTTCACCGGCAAGTCGGTTCCGGCGGGGCCTTACCTGATCGACACTGATGTCTCACCGCGGTGGATTTACCCGTACCCGACGCCCGCCGAGCGCGAGCCGTCGTCGGAGCAGCGGCTCGACTTCGCCGGGTTCCCGAGCGTGGCGGCGCTGGACACGGTGGGCCGCGACGGCGCCCCGGTCAGGAAGCTCCTGGTCACCTACGCCACCAACGTGGACAAGGTCGTCACCCTCTCCAGCGAGTCGGCGACCTCCGACGACGGCGGCGTCACGTTCGGCCCGAGCAACCGCACGCCGCTGCGGGAGGCGCCGATCGAGCTGCGCGACGGCCGGCTGCTGGCCCTGGAGTACTATCTGCGGCGCTCCGGACCGGGCACCGCCAAGCTGGGCGTGCTGTCCTCCACCTCCGCGCACGACGAGAGCTGGGTGCGCTGGGAGGCCACGGTCTCCTCGCCGGACGCCGGCGCCTCCGGCGGGGCCGCGCACGGCCTGCCGATCCAGCTCGCCGACGGCACGATCCTGTTCACGGCCTACATCCGCCAGGGCGACACCGAGGCCTACCAGGCGGAGGTGTTCGCCAGCGACGACGGCGGCCGCACGTTCGCCAGGCGCGGCGTGATCGCCCCGCCCCAAGGGCCGTTCGTCTACAACGAGACCGCCCTGGCCCAGACGCTCGACGGCTCCCTGCTGGCGGTGCTGCGCCGGGACGGCGAGCCGCCCTCCACGCTGCACCAGAGCCGCTCCTCCGACGGCGGCCGCACCTGGTCGCCGGTCCGGCCGCTGCGCGTCGACGGCCAGGACTGCCTGGTGCGCGGCGTGGCGCCGCGGCTGCTGCTGATGCCGGACGGCGTGCTCGTGCTCAGCGCCGGGCGTCCGCACAACTGGCTGGCGATCGCCCCCGACGGGATCGGCGAGGAGTGGCGGCAGCAGACGGTGACGTACCGCAACAGCGACGGCGTGCGGGACGTGCACGGCTCCTCGGGCTACACCGCCGTGGCCGCGGTCGGCCCGCACCGGCTGATCCAGGTGTTCGACAACTGCAAGCTGCCCGGCGTGCGCCCCGACGGGCTGCTCAACGAGACGGCCTGCCCGGCCCACGGCAAGTTCGAGAACGGCGGCTGGTACGCGATCAAGCGCCGCCTGTTCACCGTCACGCCCCCCGGCCCCGACCTGCTCGACCTGGCCACCCTGTACCGCCGCGGCGCGCTCAAGGTCGAGACCGACATGCGCTGGACCCGCCCCGGCCGGCCGCGCACCGGCCCGGCGGGCGCCTTCGACGGCAGCACCGACTACTGGTCCGGCGCCGTCGCCGCCGGCCCCGGCCGGTACGTCCTGCACCTCGACCGCCCGTACGCGATCAACCGGATCGGCCTCGCTCTGCGCCCCGGGCACGCGGCCGGCGCCCGTGTGTACGTCTCCGCCGACGGCCGCTCCTGGGGCGAGCCCGTCGTCACCGTCGAGGACCGGACCGACTACGCCATGCGCTACCACACGGTGGCCCGCACCGGCGCGCACGTCATGGTCGTCACCGAGCCGACGGACGACTGCGACGCCGAGATCGGCGACTCCTGCAGCATGCTCAGCGAACTCGAACTCTACGGACGCTGAACCCGGCCGGAATATGCGGGTTATCAGGCGGGCCGAAATGGCGCGAGCCTACGGAATGTGACGCCCGGACCCGGCGGGCTTTTCGGGACCGGAGTTTTCCCGGCCGGGCGGAAACGCGCGGCTCGGTTACTGTGACTTCCGTTCCTCTCTGCCCGCCTTCCGGCCTGCCGCGGTGACGAATGGCCGGACCGATGTTCCGGAGAGCCGATAAATTGCCGCCCCACTCCCCCGGCGCCGAGGCGTCGCCGTGCGCCTGATCCCCTCCCGCCCCTTCGACAGCGCCGCCGTGTGCGGCGTGACGGGCACCGTCGCGCTGCTGTGCGCCGCCGAGGCGGCCGGCCGCCTCGGGCTCGTCTCCCAGCTGGAGATGCCGCTCGCCTCGGCGGTCCTGGCCACCGCCGCCGGGCTCGCCGCCGACCCCGCCTTCCTGGCCGACGTGCTGGCCACCTGCGGCGCGTGGGCGCTCGGACTGCTGACCGCCGTGGCGGTGGCCGTGCCCGCCGGGCTGCTGCTGGGCAGCCTGCCGCCGGTCGAGCGGGCCCTGCGTCCCGTGCTGGAGTTCCTGCGGCCCATCCCCTCGGTGGCGCTCATCCCCCTGGCCGCGTTCGTCTTCACCGGCCGCCTGGAGACGGAGGTCGCGATGATCGTGTACGCCGCGACCTGGCCCGTCCTGCTCAACACCATGTACGGGCTGCGCGAGGTCGACCCGCTGGCCAAGGAGACGATGCGGGCCTTCGGCTTCGGCCCGCCGGCCGTCCTGTGGCGGGTCAGCCTGCCGAGCGCGGCCCCCTTCGTGGCGACCGGCGTGCGGGTGGCCGCGGCCATCGCCCTGATCCTGGCCGTCAGCACCGAGCTGCTGGCCGGCGCCAGCGGCATCGGCCACTTCATCATCGTGGCCGAGAGCAGCCCGGACGGCCTGCGGCTGACCATCGCCGCCACCCTGTGGGCCGGCGCGCTCGGCCTGCTCACCAACGCCCTGCTCGCCCACGCCTTCCGGCGGCTGCTGCGCTGGCACACGACGCTGACGGGAGCGGCACGATGATCAGATCCGTGGCGCGGCTGTGGGCCGTGCCCGTCGTCGTGGCCGTCTGGGAGCTGGCCACCAGGGCGGCGGGCAACCCCTACTTCCCGCCGCCGTCCACGATCGCGCTGCGCCTGCGCGAGCTGTGGATCAGCCGGACGGCCCTGGACGACCTCTCCCACAGCCTGGGCCGGCTGCTGACCGGGTGGGTGCTGGCCGGCGTGCTGGGCGTGGCGGCCGGGGTCGCCATGGGCCGCTCGCCGCTGCTGTCGAGGTTCGTGGACCCGGCGGTGCAGTTCTGCCGGGCGCTGCCGCCGCCCGCGCTGCTGCCGGTGTTCCTGGCGCTGTTCTCGACCGGCACGCTCATGCAGGTCATGACCATCGCGTGCGGCATCGTCTGGCCGGTGCTGGTCAACGCCGCCGACGGCGCCCGCGACGTGGACCGGCTGCACCTGGACACCGCGCGGGCCTTCAGGCTGTCGGCCGGGCAGCGCCTGCTGCGCGTCGTGCTGCCCTCGGCGGCCCCGAAGATCCTCGCCGGGCTGCGGCTCAGCCTGTCGCTCGCGCTGATCCTCATGGTGATCGCCGAATTCTTCGCCACCGACGGCGTCGGTTTCCGATTGCGCGCCGCCCAGCGTTCCTTCGACCTGCCGGGCATGTGGGCGGCCGTCACCGTGCTCGGGGTTCTGGGTTATCTGCTCAATCAGGTTTTCCTGATTCTGGAACGCCGGTTGGTGGCGCATTACGGCACGCCCGAATAAAGCCGCCCGGGAATGCGGGAGATTGCCGGACGGCTGTTCTTTTTCCCCGGCACGCTTTGTTCGCGAACTCAACTCTCTGGGAGCGTTTTCATGCGTCTGTTACTCGCGGCGGTCGCCCTCGCCCTGGCGATGACCGGGTGCGGCGGGGCGGACCCCCGGCCGTCGTCCGGCGGGCCGGAGAAGGCCGTGCTGAACCTCGGCATGCTGGCCCTTCCCGAGGTCGCGCCCGTCCAGATCGCCATCGACAAGGGGTTCTTCGCGGCGGAGGGGCTGACCGTCAAGCCCGTCGTGATCCAGGGCGGGGCCGCCGCGATGCCCGACCTGATCAGCGGCAAGCTCGACGTCCTGCACAGCAACTACGTCTCGGCGATGCTGGCCGCCGCGCGCGGCGTGGGCCGGTTGAAGGTCGTCGGCGACGCCTACGCGGCCAAGCCCGGCAACTTCGTCCTCATGACGAGGAAGGACTCGCCCGTCACGAAGCTGGCCGACCTCAAGGGCAGGAAGGTCGGCGTCAACACCCTCGGCAACGTCGCCACCCTGGCCGTGAGCGCGCTGCTCAAGCCCGCCGGCGTGGCGCCCGCCGACATCACCTTCGTCGAACGGCCCTTCCCGCAGATGGCCGGCGCCCTGGCCAACGGCGACGTGGACGCCGCCGTGCTGCCCGAGCCGTTCTGGCAGACCGCGGCCGCCACCAGCGGGGCCCGCAGCCTGTCGGACCTGTTCACCGGGGCGACCGCCGACTTCCCGATGGCGGGCTACCTGACCACCGAGGGCTTCGCGGCCGACAATCCGCGCACGGTGGCCGCCTTCCAGCGCGGCCTGCGCAAGGCGGTGAACCTGGCCATCGCCGACCCGGCCCAGGCCAAGGCCGCGCTGCTCACGTACACGAAGATCGACAAGGCGACGGCCGACCTGATGGCGCTGGGCGGCTACTCCACCACCGTCGACAAGGCCCGGTTGCAGCGGGTGGCCGACCTCATGCTGGAGTTCAAGGGCAACGGCTACCTGGAGGCGCCGTTCGACGTCTCGGCCCTGCTCCTTCCCGGCGGCTCCTCATGACGGGCCTCGCGGGACGACGTCCGCGGCGGGTGGTCATCGCCGGGGCGGGCATCGCCGGGCTCACCGCCGCCCTCAGCCTGCACGCGGCCGGCATCACGGACGTGACCGTGCGTGAGGCCGTCAAGGACATCCGGCCGCTCGGCGTGGGCATCAACCTGCTGCCGCACGCCGTGCGCGAGCTGATCGAGCTCGGCCTGGGCGACCGCCTGGCCCGCGTCGGCGTCGAGACCGCCGACCTGACCTTTCTCACCCGGCGCGGGCAGCGCATCTGGACCGAGCCGCGCGGCCGGGCCGCGGGCCACGCCTGGCCCCAGTACTCGATCCACCGCGGCCGGCTGCAGCTCCTGCTCCTCGACGCCGTACGCGAGCGGCTCGGCCCGGACGCCGTGGTGACCGGCTCTTCCGTCACCGGGCTCGATCACGACGCCGACCTGCTCGTCGGCGCCGACGGCATCCGCTCCGGCGTCAGGGCCGCGCTGTTCCCCGGCGAGGGCGAGCCGCTGTGGGGCGGTCACGTGCTGTGGCGCGGCACGTCCCGGGCGCGGCCGTTCCTGACCGGCCGATCCATGATCATGGCGGGCGACGGCGCTCAGAAGATCGTCATCTACCCGATCGCGCTGCCGGACCCCGACGGCACGCAGCTCGTCAACTGGGCCATCCAGCACCGGGCCCCCGAGACCGTCCCCCGGGGCGACTGGAACCGGGAGGTGGAGGTCGGCAAGTTCCTGCACCACGTGGCCGACGTGCGCTCCGACGCCCTCGACATCCCCGGCCTCATCGCCTCGGCCGACAAGGCGTACGAGTACCCGCTGGTGGACCGGGACCCGCTGCCGTACTGGTCGTCGGGGACGGTGACGGGCGCGGTGACGCTGATGGGCGACGCCGCGCACCCGATGTACCCGACCGGGTCCAACGGCGGCACGCAGGCCGTCATCGACGCCCGCGTGCTGGCCCACGCGCTGGCCACCGGCCAGGGCCTGGAGTTCTACGAGAGCCGGCGGCGGCCGGTCACGAACCGGATCGTGCTGGCCAACCGCGAGGACGGGCCCGAGGTCGTCCTGCGGATGGCGCACGAACGCGCCCCCGACGGGTTCGCCGACATCGAGGAGGTCATCCCCAGGGACACGCTGGAGAAGATCGCGCTGCACTACAAGCAGCTCGCGGGCTTCGAGCCGGCCACCCTGAACGCCCGCCCCAGCTGGTCGGTCCCCCCGGACACCGGCCAGGGGTCTGTTTCCCTGAACGCCGGTCAGCCCGAGAGCTCGCCCTGACCGCGGGACGTGTTCTGGAGGTGGGTGTGGTGAGGCGGGGGCGCGTGGGCGCCCCCGCGCGGGACCGGGCGCGGCCTCCTACCGCTTGGGCGGGAGGTCGTCGCCGCGGTTGCGGGTGTGCTCGCGCGCCTCGCTGTCCTCGTCGACCTCCAGGTGTTCCCTCCTGACCTGGCCCTCGACGGTCTCCTCACGCTCGACGCGCTCCTTGTGCACGCGGATGTGCTCGACCGGCCTGGTCTCCTTGCCGATCACCGGCCGCTCCTCGTGCAGGGTGATCTGCTGCTCGTCCTCGCCGATCTCGTACGTGCCGGGCTGGCCGTCCCTGATGGGCTCGCGCTCGATCACGACCTCCTCGTGCGCGAGCGGCACCCGCTCCTGGACGTTCTCGGTCTCGACGTACTTGCGCAGCCGGACGTGCCCGCTCTCGCGGCTCTCCTTGCCGATGTGGAGCTGCTCCTCCGACGCGGTCATGTCCATGTCGCGGTCGCCCACGTCCCGGCCGCGCATCGGGCCCGGCTGCCCCGGCTGGCCCATCGCGCCGGTCTGGCCGGTCGGCGGCTGGCCGGTCATGCCCGGGCGCATGCCGCGTTCCCCGGCCGTCCGCGGCTCTCCGGTGGGCCGCTGGGTCTGCCGCTCCCCCGCGGCGGGCGAGCGCTGGGACGGGATGGTGGACGGCTGCATCCCGTAGTACCGGTAGAGCTCGGCCTCCTCCTCCAGCGACAGGCGGCCGTCCACGTCGATGTTGGGCGCGCCCTTGATCATCTCCTTGTCGAAGGGGACCCTGATCTCGTCCCCGGAACGGCGGGCGTTGGCCAGCGGCACGAAGGTCTGCTTCATGCCGAAGAACCCCGTGCGCACGGTCACCCACTCCGGCTCGCCGGTGCGGTCACTGAGGTAGACCTGGCCCACCTTGCCGATCGACTGTCCGTCCGACCCGATCACATGGCACTCGAGCAGGCTCCGGATCTCTGTTTGCATAGCCACGACGATCCCCCCGATTGTTCGTCCTGGTTCAAAAAGGACAAATACCCCAGAGAGTCGCATTTGCACACACAGGTCGGCCAGTCTTTGCCATGGATCGGCCTACGGCGGAGGCACGCCGCGGCCCTGCCGGGAGCCCTCGTAGGCGGCGCGCCGCAGCCTGGCCGTCCATCCGGCCGGGCGCAGGCAGGGGGCGCTGTTGAGCACGGGGTCGAAGGTCAGGTCCGCGCCGGGCAGCGCGGTGTGCAGGCGCAGGCGGGCCAGGTAGCGGCCGCCCGCCCACAGGTGGAACAGCAGCGGGCCGCGGGCCAGCGCGCCGGGCAGCAGCGCGGGATCGGCGGGCACGCGCTCCCCCTCGGGCCGGGCGACCAGCCGGTACCGGCCGGTTCCGTACACGTACGCCGTGAGGCTGGAGTACGGCCCCGACGTGAAGGTGCGGCGCGGCACCGGCACCGGGCCCGCGCCGGTGGACAGCAGCAGGTCCACCCCGTTGGGCAGGCGCACGGCCAGCCCCAGCACGTCGGGCAGCCGGCCCGGCAGGGACAGCCCCTTGGACAGCCGGGCCCGCACCTCGTGCTCGCCCGGCTCCCCCAGCGGCGCCGCCTCGACCGTCAGCGTGCCCGCCAGGAGCAGCCCGCGCCGGTGCAGCGCGCGGCCGTGCCGGAGACCGGCCAGCACGCGCGCCGCGGCGCGGGCGAAGGAGTCGAGCGCGGCCGGAGAGCCCGTGCCGCCGGGCATCGCGGACGCCCTCGTCAGTAGTCTTCCTGCGCCTTCTTCAGCGCCTTGAGGTGCTCCTGCAGCGTCGGGGACGCGGACTTGGCCAGCGCCACCACCGCCGGCGACGAGCCCTTGGAGATCTCCTCCTTGGTGGCCTCGATCGCCGTCTTGTGGGCCTTGACCATGCCGACGACGAACTCCTTGTCGAACTCCTTGCCCTTGGCGTCCTGCAGGCGCTTGGCCATGGCGGCCTGGGCGGAGGTCGGCGCGGCGGGAAGCTGGATGGCGAGCTGGCTCGCGGTCTCGGTCACCTTCTTGTCGAACTGGGTGTGGTCGTCGACGAGCATCCGGCCGATCGACTTGATCTGGTCGGTGGCGCCCTTCTTCTCGGCCAGGCGGCCCGCCTCGATCTCGGCCAGGTTCCCCTGGTGGATGGTCGCCATCCAGGTCCTGTCCTGCTCGGACGGCTGAGCGTCGGTCCGCGGCGCCAGCCCCGCGGTGTTGGTTGTGGCGCTTTCGCCGCACCCGGACAGGGCGACGACGGCCGCGGCGGCCAGCAGCATGGTCAGACGAGTACGCATGAGGTTTCCTATGACATGGTGACACTTCTCCGACACAGAGAGTAACCATGCGCTCGCGACTTCCCCCTCAGGCGCGCCGCGTCGCACCCCTGGCTGCCGGGTGTCGCGGGCCGCTGCCGTGAGCCGTCATCATGTTGACGGACGAGACGCGGTCGGACCTGACCGCCGAGAGCGCGAGGAGAAGGATGACGCCACCGGCCCGATCACCGGAGCAGCGCAAGCGGGACACGCTCGACCGGCTCGAACACGACGTCGACGCCTGGGTGGCCACGGCGGGCGACGGCGGCCCGTACATGACGCCGCTGTCGTTCCTGTGGGACGGGCACCGGCTGCTGCTCTCCACCGCCGACGCCACGCCCACCGCCCGCAACCTGCTCGACGGCGGCACCGTCCGCCTCGGCCTGGGCCTGACCAGGGACGTCGTCCTCATCCACGGCACCGTGACCGCGCAGCCGGCCGCCACGATCCCCGGCGACATCGGCGACGCGTTCGCGGTGAAGACCGGGTTCGACCCGCGGGTGTCGCGTGGCCCGTACACGTACTTCTGGGTCACGCCGGTGCTGGTGCAGGCGTGGCGCGAGGTGAACGAGCTCGCCGGGCGCGACCTGATGCTCGACGGGAAGTGGACCGTCTAACCGAACCCCAGCACCAGCGTGGTGTGCCGCTTCACGATGACGAACTCCTGTCCCGGCCCCTGGGCGGCACTCTCTGAGGCGGGGCTCTCTGAGGCGGCGCTTTCTGGAGCGGGGCCTTCTGAGGCGGGGCTTTCTGGGGCGACCATGGCCTGCCTGAGCCGGACGGCATCCATGCCGCGATCGTCCACCGGCCGGGAATTCCCGGTGAAGAAAACGCCAAGGAGGGTTGGGCTCCGGGATGAGGGGAATGGCAGGCAACTTCTGTACGTCGACCGTTTGGAGGAGCCGTAGTGCTCACCCTGACAGCCAACGCAGCCCAGGCGATCCGCGACCTGACCGCGTCCGCGCCGGAACCCGCCCAGGGCGGGATCCGCATCTCGTCGCAGGGCGAGGGCGCGAACTCGCTCACCCTCTCCCTGGCCACGGCCCCTGAGCCGGCCGACGAGGTGGTGGAGACCGAGGGCGCGCGGGTCTACCTCGATCCCGTGGCCGCGACCGTGCTGGACGACAAGTCCCTCGACGCCGGGGCCGACGCGCAGGGGAGCGTGTCGTTCATGGTGACCCCGCAGGCGGTGTGACGGGCAGCCGCCGTACCGGTGCTCACGCCGGTACGGCGGCCCCGCACCCGGGTCAGCCGGCCAGGAGCTTGTGCAGGTAGCGGACCTGCTCCTCGGTCTGGTAGCCCGACCCGCCCTCGTGTCCGTTCCAGGGCCAGACGGTGATCTCCTTCGGCCCCTGCCAGTGGTTGTAGGCGGCGAAGACCGTGGAGGGCGGGCAGACGTAGTCCATGAGCGCGACCGAGTACAGCACGGGCACCCGGCCGCGGGCGGCGAAGTTGACGCCGTCGAAGTACGACAGCGTGCGGAACACCTGGTCGGCGCCGTCCCGGCGGGAGGCCAGGAAGCGCACCACCTCCTGGTAGGGGTCCCGGTCGGTGATCTCCAGCGCCCGCCGGAAGTGCGTCAGGAACGGCACGTCCACCAGCGCGGCCCGCACCGACGGGCGCAACGCCGCCGTGGCCTGCGCGATCGCGCCGCCCTGGCTGCCGCCCGAGACCACGATGCGCCCGGCGTCCACCGCCGGATGGGCCGCGGCCACGTCGACCGCCCTGGCCGCGTCGGTGAACACGCGCCGGTAGTAGTAGTCCTCCGGGTCGAGGATGCCCCGCGTCATCATGCCGGGCGCCTGGACGTCGGCGCTGCCGTGCGGGTCGCCGGTCGTGCCGGGGCTGGTGGGGCTCGCGCCGCCGTGTCCCCGGGTCTCCATCACGAACACCGCGTAGCCGGCCGTGGGCCACAGCAGGTGGTCCTTCGGGAACCCGCGCCCGCCGCTGTAACCGATGTAGTGCATCACGCACGGCACCGGCTCCCGCACGCCGCGCGGCAGGATGAACCAGCCGCTGATCCGGTGGCCGCCCCACCCGGCGAACGACACGTCGTAGACGTCGACGCCGCTCAGCGGCAGGTCGTAGGGCACGAACTCGGCGGCCGGGTCGAACGCCTCGGCCTCGGCCAGCGTCCGGGACCAGAAGTCGTCGAAGTCGGCGGGCTCGTCGCGGTCGGGGAGGTAGGCGCGCAACTGCTCGATCGGGAGGTCGAACAAGGACACGGGGGGACTCCAAGCTGTAGGCAACCCTGATATTTCACCTCATCAGCCCAGGTAAGCGCTATCCTCCGCCGACCGAAGCTGAAAGCGCGCGTACGGGGTAGTGGAGGTCGCGTGATCGAATACGTGATCGAGGTTCCTTCCTCCCATCTCTATCCCGGCCTGGTGCTGGAGGCCCCCGCGGACGCCGAGGACTTCCTCGTGCTGTTCACCGACGACTCCGAGTCGCGCGCCCAGCTCCTCGGCGACGCCTCGGGACGTCCGGTGCTCAGGGTCGGCGGATACATGACCACGAACGGCACCGTCATCGACGAGCGGGTGTGGACCGTGCGCGAGACACTGCGCACCGGCGACCGCCTGCGCATCCGCCTGGGCCGCTCGCTCCCCTCCCCCGTCACGGGCTAGCGTCCCCTTTGTGAGGTCTTTCGCCGGGATGGTGGCGGGCGTCGCGGTGCTCGCGCTGTCCCCCGTCGCCGGGCTGGCCGCGCTGGCCGGGACGGCGATGGTGGGCGCGCGGCCCGGGATGTTCACGGTGACCGGCCTCGCGGTGTTCGCCTCGGTGTGCTACCTCGGGCTGCTGCTGTGCGTGCCCCGGCCGCGCGCGACCTGGGGGCGGTGGTTACGGGCCGCGCTGATCCTGGCCGTCGAGGCGGCGGTGGTCTGGCGGGTCGCGGACGCGACGCTGACCCCGCCGCCGGCGCCGGCCGCGACCCCGTCGCCGGTGGCCGGGCAGCGCGAGTGGCGGCTGCCGACGGGGTCGCGGCTGGCGTACGTACGGGTCGTGCCCAAGCGGGGCACCCGCCCGGAGCCGGTGGTCTTCCTGTCCGGCGCGGCGGGCCTGGCTGATTTGGCCGCCGATCCGGCGTTCTACCGGCGGCTGGCCGCCGACGGGCACGAGGTGTACGTCTACGACCGGGTGGGCGCTGGACGCTCGGCGCGGCTGGCGGACCCGGCCGCGTACGGGCTGGGCCGCGACGTGGCGGACCTGGAGCAGGTGCGGCAGGCGATCGGCGCCCGCCGCCTGACCCTGGTCGCGCGCGGCGAGGGCGCCCGGCTCGCGGCGGCCTACCTGTCCGCCCATCCGGACGGGGTGTCCAGGGCGGTGCTCGCCTCCCCCGCCGACCTCGACCGGGCCCGTGCCGCGACGCTGCTGGACGACGGCCCGCCCACCCCCAGGATGCTCGCGGTCCACACGCTGCTGCGGGTCGAACCGGCGGCGGCGCACGCGTTCGCCGGCGACGCCGAACTGGACGCCCGCGCCGCAGGCTCCGCCGTCTGCCCGGAGGGCCGGCCCGCCGGGAAGCCGCCCCTGACCCAGTCGGACGGTTCGGGTGGGTACGCGTGGCTGGTGGACCGGCCGTCGCCGCCTGGGATGCGGGAGGGACTGGCCCGGGTGACCGCGCCCGTCCTGGTGGTCAAGGGGGCGTGCGACGGGGAGAGCTGGTCGGCGGCCACCGACGTCCGGCGGGCGATCCCCGGTGCCGGGCTCGTCTACGCCGAGGGGCGCGGGGCGTACCTGGCGACGCTGCGGGCGTTCCTGGCGGGCCGGGCGGTGCCGCCGTACGAGGGGGCCACGCCCCCGGCCGGTTACCGGGGGCCGTGGTGAACCCAGCTCAGCGGTCCCGCGTCCGGGGCTCCGGGCGGCCGGGGCGGGCGCAGGAGCCGGCCGTGGCCGCCGCCACCTTCCATCCCGCGTCCGGAAACGGCGACATGAAGTGCGTCAGCAGGTCCACCGCGTAGTCGGGGGCCTGCCCGCCGGGGTCGAGGAAGGACACCATCTGCGGGCCGTCGGAGCCGCGCAGGGTGATCGAGCCGCCCCTGCCGCCGGAGGCGAAGCCGGGCTTGGCGTCCACGGTGAGGCAGGCGAGCCCGATCCCGGCGGCGGCGATCTCCTGGCGGGCGCCGATGCGGCGCATGCGCTGGTCGTAGCGGCGCAGGGCGAGCGAGGTGGCCCGGGTGAGCCGCAGGGAGCCGGTGAACGCGTCCGCGCCGATCCTCCTGCTCAGCCTGACCCGCAGGGAGACGTCCGGCCGCAGGTCCACGCCCTTGGCGGTCAGGCGGAGGCGGTCGTAGGCGCCCTCGAAGCCGGGTGCGAGGAACCCGGCCGCGGCCGGTGCCTTGAGCCCGAACGGGATGCGCCCCGGCCGTACCCGCAGCCAGGACACGCGCCGGACCGCCAGCGACACCTCCCGCACCGCGCTCGCGCCGAGCGCGAAGTCCCCGCCGACCTGGTAGGTGAGGAACCCCGAGGTGTACGGCACCTCCTTGGACACGGCGATCCGCTGCCGCTGGACCGGGCCCACGCGCAACCCGGCGCCCACCGCGACGCGGCCCGTCGGCCCGGGTTTCGAGACCAGATCGAGCGACTGGTCGGGATTGAGGCGGATCGTCGTGTCGGCGGCCAGGTCCTCGACCGCGAGCGAGACGCCGCCGAGCCGCCCGGACGGGTCCACCAGGCGGCCGTCCACGGCCAGGCGGCCGTCCAGGGTGCTCGCGCCGCCCCGGTAGGTGAGCGTGGGGACGCTCAGCCCGGCGGCCGAGGCGTCGGCGTCCAGGCCGAGCACCGCCGGGACGTCGGTCAGCCGCAGCCCGCCGCTGCCCCGGCCGGGCAGGGTGACCTCGGCGGTCAGGCGTTCGACCGGCGCGGAGTTCCGTACCCGGATCCGGGTCCTGGCCCCGTACGTGCCCCGCACGTCCACGGCGGCGGGCACCGGGTCGAGGGCGACGTGGCCGCGCAGCCCGCCCGCCTCGGCCCGCACGTCCAGCGCGCCCAGGGTGGCGGCGGGCTCGACGCGGTAGGCGACGTGCCCGGCGTCCAGCGGGCCCACGGACAACCGGGTGATCCTGGGCGGCAGCCGGGTCAGCGTGGCCCGCGCCCTGATCGGGACCGGCGCGAGCACGCTGCTGTCCAGGTGGAGGACGAGGGTCCGGCGTCTGGGGGCGAAGCCGGAGAAGGCGAACGTGCCGCCCGCCGGGTCGATCGTCACCTGGCTGGGCAGGCCGGTGACGTCGAGGTAGCCCTGCAGGCCGTAACAGCCGCGTCCCGCCGCGCAGAACGGGCCCTGACCGCAGCCGCCGGCCGGGCAGCCGCCGTCCGCCAGCGAGAGGCCGCCCTCGACGGCGGGCGCGGGACGCATGCGGGCCAGCGCGGCGGTCCTGCCGAGCCAGGCGCGGGCGGTCACGCCGAGCCGGGAGCCGGAGTAGGTGAGCCTGCCCTCGGGGGTGGCGGCGACGGTCAGGTCGCCCGGCACCGGCCCCACCCTGCCGAGGACGCCGAAGCGCACGTCCCCCAGGACGATGTCGGCGTCCACGGCGAGCCGCTGCCTGGCGGCCCGGAACCGGGCCAGGAATCCCTGGCCGGACGGGCTGAGCTCGACCCGCGACAGGCCCCTGACCAGCACGCTGGCGTCCAGGTCGCCGCCGGCCCGGTCGTAGTGGGCGGCCAGGTGCGGGCCGCTGGGGGACGTGGCGCCGCCGTGGTTGGCGACGGCCAGGGCCGCCGACCCCACCGGGCCGGACAGCCCGCGGAAGCGGTAGACGCCGTCCTTCCAGGCGGCCTCGAAGCGGGCCGGGACGCCGGTCACGTCGGCGGCGGCCCTGAGCACCCGGCCGCCCGTCCTGATCCGGGCCAGCGCCGACACCTTGGCCACGGGGGCGCTCGCGGTCCAGGCGAGGGTCCCGGCCGCGGTGTCGGCGGCCAGTTCGGCCCGCTTCGGCACACCCTCCACCGCCACCCGCACGTCGTCCCCGGCCGAGGCGCCGTCTAGGGCGGTGACGTACGACCTGGCCGCGTAGAGGCGGAGGGCGCGGAGCCGGCCGGACGTGGCGACCTCGACCGACGAGCGCTCGCCCAGCGTCCACGCGGTCCTGACGTCCCCACGCACCCCGCGGACCGTGCCGTCGATCGTCGGCCCGCTCCGGACGTCGGCGTAGGCCGCCCGGACCCGGTCGATCGCGCCGCCGGCCCGGTAGACGGCCGTCCCGGCGGCGGGGTCGAGGGTGAGGTCGGCCTCGGCGGGCGTGTCGGAGATCTCCAGGCGTGCCAGGCGCCTCCCGTCGAGGCCCGCGGCCACGAAGGGCCGGCCGCTCGCCCTGGCCTCCAGGTGGGCGTGCGGCGCGCTGCCGTAGGTGACGTCGAATCCCGACACGCCGGACAGCAGCGCCGAGACCCCGGCGGCGTCGCCGTTCTTGATCAGGGTGACGTGGCCGCCGGCGGGGCTGGAGATCGCGCCGCCGCCGCGTTGCAGGACCGCGGCGAACCGGCCGATCGGCGAACTGGCCGTCTGCGTGACGCGGTGCGCGGCCGGGTCGCTCTCCAACCGGACCCGGGCCGGCAGCCCGCTCAGCTCGGCCCGCAGCACGGTCCCGGACGCGGCCCGGTCGTAGTACAGCACCTTGGCCGAGCCCGCCCGCGCGGGCCCCGACGACTTGACGGTCAGGCTCTGCCTGCCGCCGGACGCGACGTGGGCGGCGGTGAACGAGCGGGGCACCTCGCGCAGCTCGGCGCTCGCCGCCGTGGCCAGGCGGCCGTCGCGGTAGAGGTGGGTGTGCAGCTCGGCGCGGGCGATCGGGGCTGGGGCGGTGAAGCGCATCCGTCCGCCGGCCAGGCGCACGTGGGCGCGGGCAGGCATGCGGTCCAGTACGGCCTGCGTGTAGCGGCCCGGGGAGACGGCGATCGCGTCCAGCCTGGCGGGACGCGACGCGGTGACGTCCAGCTCGACCTCTGGAGAAGTGGTGGCGTCCCGCTCGGCGGCCGGGGTTGGTGAGTCGAGGGTGGCCTCGACCGTGAGTCGTTCGGTGGCGGGGGTCTGGCGCAGGCTCACCGCCGTGCGTCCGGTCAGTCCCGCCAGGGTGACGGCGGACGGTCCCGGGTCCTTGCGGGTGACGTTCGCCCTGACCGTCCGGCCGTCCGGGGCGATGGTGAACGTCCCGCGGTCGAGCGCCGACAGCGACGCGCCGCCGCGCAGGCCGTCGAAGCCGACGGTCACCTTGCCGTCGTACTCGGCCCAGACCAGCGCCCTGACCCTCTTCCCGGACAGGCTCCTGACCGCGAACCCGAGCCCGATGCCCCCGCTCCCGGGGTTCGCGACGGGCATCAGGTCGGCCGCCAGGTCGGGGAGGCCGTCGCCGGTGACGTCCGCGGCGACCGGCACGGCGACGGGCCTGCGCGCCGAACACGCCACCGCCCGCTCCACCCCCACCACGCACAACCGATACGTCACCCCTTGCCTCCTCGGCAGAGCCCCACCGGCCGCATCACCCGCCGGCCCTCTCACCGAGACGACCGCGCCGCCTCCCTGGGGGCGGATCAGGGGGCGGATGTCCAGGCGCAGGGCGTCCAGGGCCTTGGTGACGGACGGGGGCGGGCGCAGGAGGGTCAGAGGGGCGGCGCCGGTCGTGTCGGGCAGGAGGGCGGCGGGGTCGGGAGCCCGCCGTCCGAGCCCCTGCCGTTCCTGCCGCCGAACGGCCTGGGCGGCGACGGCGTCGGCGAGACCCGTCCCGGCGGGCGTGGTGATCTCCAGCCGTTCCGGCCCCACCGGCCCCTTCCCCATCGGCCGTACGGCGGGCGACGGCCCCGACGGAACCCGCACCACGGCAGGCGGCGGCTCCGGAACCCCGGGCACCGCCTGCGCCATCACCTGACCACCCGCCGACGCCTGGACCACTCGCGCAGTCGAGGCATGACCGGAGGCGGCGACGACGGGCGGACCTGCCAGTGCCGTGGCTGCGATGGACGTCGAAGCGAGCACGCGCAGAAGGGCGTGCGGCATGAAGCGTTCCCCCGAACCCGTCTAACTCATCCCATCAGAAACAATGGTCACGAGATGACCATATTTCCTCACTAATCGTCAAACGCGGCGCAACGTGGAACTCCAATTCCCGCCCCCGCGACCTCGCCCCCGGCCGCCTCGCTCCCCTCGCCGACGCGTTCGCTCGACGCCAGGTGAGCCGCTACGCCGCCCGGCGCACCCCTGTCCGGCTCACCGCCGTGACCACGGTGGCCGCCACGGCGAGCACCAGCAGGACGCCCACCGCCAGCCGGTAACCGTCCTGCAGCACGTCGGCCACGCCGGACAGCCGGGCGGGGTCGGCGGCGTAGACCAGGTGCCGCTCGGCGGCCGGCACGGACGCGGCGACGATCGCCAGCGACATGGCGGTGCTGATCACGGTCGAGACGTTGACCAGCATGAGCCGTACACCGTTGACCACGCCGAGCCGGTCCTGCGGCGCGTCCATCATGATCGCGGTGGTGTTGGCGGTGATGAACAGCCCGCTGCCCGCGCCCACCAGCGCGAGCGCCGTCCCGAGCCAGGCGTAGGGCACGGACGGGTCCAGCGCGGCCAGCATGACCGCCATGCCCGCCGCGCTCACCGCCGAGCCGGCCACCGCCACCGTGCGCGGGTGGAACCGTCCGGTCAGCGCCCCGGCGACCAGCGAGGTCAGGGCCGAGGCGGCCGAGACGGGCAGCACGGCGAGCCCGGCCTGGGCGGGCTCGAACTGCCGGGTGGACTGCAGGAACAACGAGATCACCAGCACGATCGAGAACTGCCCGAGCGAGTTGAGCACGGCGGCCAGGTTCGCCAGCGCGAAACCGCGGTCGCCGAACAGCCGCAGGTCGAGCAGCGGCGTCCGGCTCCGCCACTCGACCAGCGCGAACACCGGGGCCGCCGCCGCGAACGCCACCCCGCCCGCCACCACCCACGGGCTCAGCCAGCCGAGCGAGCTGCCCTGCGACAGGGCCAGCAGCAGGCCGCTCAGCCAGGTGAACAGCAGGACGATTCCCGGCACGTCCAGCCGCTCGCGCGGCCCCCTCGGCACCGGGCGGAGGGTGACCGCGCCCCACACGATGGCCGCGACCCCGACGGGCACGTTGAACCAGAAGATCCACCGCCAGCCCGCCGCGCCCGCCAGGAACCCGCCGAACGACGGCCCCACGAGCCCCGCCACGGAGATGATGGCCATGTAGACGGCCATGCCACGGCCCAGCCGGGCCGGCGGGAAGGCGCGGGCCAGGATGGCCGAGCTGTTGGCCAGGATCATGGCCGAGCCGCACGCCTGGGCGACGCGGGCCGCGAGCAGCACCTCGATCGAGGGCGCGAACCCGGCCGCCAGGCTCGCGACGGTGAACACCACGAACCCCAGTAAGTACGTGCCGCGCCTGCCGAACAGGTCGGCCACCCGCCCGAACACCACCAGCCCGACCGAGCTGACCAGCATGTAGGCGAGCAGCACCCAGCTCGCCAGGAAGGCGCCGACGCGGAAGTGCGCGACGACGGCAGGAAGGGCGACGTTGAGCGAGCTGGAGTTGAGCCCGGTCAGGAACATGCCGAGGCTGGTGACCGAGACGGCCCGCCAGGCGTACCGGAGCTGCGCCGCCTCATCCTCCGCCGCCGCCACCGGCACCGCCACGACGGCCTCGGACTCAGTCACACCGGACCGCCTGCATGTTCATGCCCCACTCTTTCTAGAATCACCCTCTAGGAAAGAGCCCACCCCACCGATTGTCAAGATCCCAGCTCCAGGAACGTACGGCCACAGGCGCGGGCGAGGGTGGCGGTGAGGCGGGGGGCACGTGCGGGCAGTAGCACCGGCGGAGGCGCACACGTGAAGGTGCACGCGCAGCGGCGCACACGCAGAGGATGCCGCACGCGGATCCGGATGCAGGGGGCGGGCACAGGGGGCGCTGCGTGAGTCGGCGCCCCTCGCGGGGAAGGTTCAGGCCAGTGTGCGGAGGGCCTGCTCCACGGTGTCGCCGGTGCCGACGGCCACCTCGCCGCCGACGCCGTCACGCGCCACGGCGATCACGCCGGACCCGGTCGGATGGCGGCTCAGGGTGACCGTGCAACCGTCGCGCAGCAGCGCCTCCACGTCGGCCGCCCTCTGCGGCGCGGCCCGCTCACCGGATCCGGGCCCGAGCAGACGCGTGGCCGCGATCAGCGCAGCGACCGGCGTCCGGTGCCGGGCCAGGAGCACAGGGCTGTCGTCGTACGGCTCCGAGACCTGCCGGACGAGCTCCCCCAGCTTCGCCTTGGCCGTGGACAACGACACCACGGGCAATCCGGTCAGCATCCCGGGAACCTTGGACAGCGGCACCAGCGCCGCCCACTCCCAGCGCTCCCGAGTGATCAGCGTGATCTGCCCCTCACCCGCCGCGCCCACCAGCGCCCCCCAGCGGGACCGTGCCTCCTCGACCCCGATGGGCACGCCCAGCCTGTCCTCCATCTCGCTGTAATTGATCATGAGGAAAACCGTAAGGCACCTTACGATATTCGCGCAAGGATCCTCGCCCGCTCCCGCGAGGCGTCGGGCGCGCTCACCTCCCGCGACGCACCCTCCGGACGAGGTCGTCGGCGGCCTCCCGCCACTGCGGGTAGTCGAAGGCGAAACCCGCTTCCAGCAACCGCCCCGGGACCACCCGGCGGCTCTTGAGCAGCAACTCGGTGTCGGACCGCAGCGCGTACGCGCCGAGCTCGGCCATCCACCGCGTCGCGGGCAGACCCACCGGCACGCCCCACGCGGACCGGAGCGTCCGCATGAACGCGGCCTGCGGCAGCGGCCCGGGCGCGGCCAGGTTGACCGGTCCGTCCAGGTCGTCCCGCCCGGCCAGGAACTCGACCGCGCGGACGAGGTCGCGGTCGTGGATCCAGGACACGTACTGCGCGCCGCCCGCCAGCGGCCCGCCGAGGCCGAGCCGGGTCATGCGCAGCAGCACGTCGAAGACGCCGCCGCGGTCGGGGCTCATCACCATGGCGGTGCGCAGGGCGACCTTGCGCGTGTGCGGGGTCTCGGCCCGCTCCTGCTCCCGCTCCCAGGCCTTGGCGATCTCGACGCTGTAGCGCCAGTAGCCCGGGACGCCGGGCTCGTCGCCGCCGATCAGGCCGGTCGCCTCGTCGTTGGGGGCGTCGAAGCGGTGGGCGTAGAGGGTGGCGGTGCTCATCTGCAGCCAGGCCCGGGGCGGACGTGCGGCGGCGGCGATCGCCCGTCCCACGACTTGGGTGGAGCGCACCCGCGAGTCCATCATGGCCCGCAGGTTGGCGGGGGTGTAACGGCAGTTCACGCTCCGCCCGGCCAGGTTGACCACGAGGTCGCTGCCGTCGATCTCGCGCGCCCAAGCGCCCAGGGTCGCGCCGTCCCAGGCGACCTCGCCCCTCCGGGACGGCCTGCGGGTCAGCACCACGACCTCGTGGCCGGCGGAGGTCAGCGCCCGGCGGAGGATCTCGCCGACCTGTCCGGTTCCTCCGGGAATCACGGTCTTCACTCTGCCGACCTTACACCCGTCTTTTGAACGCGTTCAGGGCGGCCCTGAGCGCCGCCGGGCAGCGCGCTCGTCGCGGCGGAGGGCGTCGGAAAGGACGAAAGAGCGGAGGGGGCCTGACCGGGCGGGAGTTCGCGGTCGCGGCGGATCAGGACGTGAGGGCGTCCAGTGTGCGCGTGTCCTCGTCGGTCAGGGTGAGGTCGGCGGCGGCCAGGTTCTCCGCCAGATGGACGGCCGAGCCGGTGCCGGGCGTGGGCAGGACGACCGGGGAGCGGTGCAGCAGCCACGCCAGCGCCACCTGCCCGGACGTCGCGCCGTGCCGGGCGGCCACCCGCTCGATCGCCGCCCCCGTCCCGGACCCCGCGGCGAGGGAACCGTTTCCGAGGGGGAACCAGGGCAGGAACGCGATGCGCAGTTCTTCGCAGCGCGCGAGCACCGGCTCCGACTCCCGGTCCAGCACGTTGAACCGGTTCTGCACCGACGCCGGCCGCAGGACGGTCAGCGCCTCGTCGAGCTGGTCCAGGGTGACGGTGTCGAGCCCGATGTGCCGGATCTTGCCCTCTTCGCGCAGTTCGGCCAGCGTGCCGAGCTGGTCGGCGAGCGGCACCGCGGGGTCGATGCGGTGGAGCTGGTACAGGTCGATGGTGTCGGTGCGCAGACGGCGCAGGCTCGCCTCGCACATGGCGCGCAGATCCTCGGGACGTCCGGCGGCGTGCCACTTGTCCGGACCGGTGCGGATCACGCCGCCCTTGGTGGCCAGCACCAGGTCGCCGGGGTACGGATGGAGTGCCTGGGCGATCAGCTCCTCGGCGATGTCCGGGCCGTAGTTGTCGGCGGTGTCGATGAGCGTGACGCCGCGGTCGACGGCCAGGCGGAGGAGCGCGACCGCCTCGCCGGGCGTCAGGCGCGGGCCCCAGTAGCCGGGGCCCGTGAGCTGGGCGGTGCCGTAGCCGAGGCGTCGTACCCGCAGCTCACCGGCGATCTCGAACGTCCTGTCCACCACCGCGCCCGCCCTTTCCCCGATGAAAGGGCCCATCGTACGACCGCCTGGACCGCCGCCCCCTGACAGGGCGGCGCTCGTCCAGCAGTGACCACGGGTCAGGCTCCAACCGGGAGCCGGAACCCGGACATCCGGCACTCCCGGGGGCCGCCGGGCCTGTTCTCAGAGCGTGGCCACCACCGCGTAGCGCTCGTCGGTGATCTCCTTGCCCCACAGTGCCGGGTCGGGCAGGGGATGCACCTGAAGGTCGCCGACCAGGGGACGGAGGGCCGTGGTCAGGTTGTCGGCGGTGACGCCACCCATCCACGGGAAGTGCTCGCCAGGCACGTAGTCGGACTGCCCGCCGGAGGTCTGCCAGCGGCCCTCGACCAGCACCAGCCGGCCGCCGGGGCGCAGCAGCGACACCCAGCGGGCCAGCGCCGCCTCCGGATCGGGGATGGTCCACAGCAGGTGGCGGGCCAGCACGACGTCGAAGCGGCGGTCGCCGACGGGTGGGTCGGCCGCGTCACCCGTCAGCACCGTGGCGCCGGTCGCGGCCAGCTTGGCCCGGGCGCGTTCGACCATGCGCGGGGCCAGGTCGACGGCGGTCAGACGATGGCCCTGGACGGCCAGCAGCAACGACAACGAGCCCGTGCCGCAGCCCAGGTCGAGCACGTCGAGCGGCCCGGCGGGCACCCACTCGGCCAGGCGCGCCGCCCAGGCGGCCCTGACGTCGGGGTCGCGGAGCCCGTGGTCGGCTTCGTCGTCGAAGGAGTCGGCGGCGGCGTCCCAGAAGCCTGCGATGGTCGTCATGAGTCGCATCCTGGCAGGCGCCGCCGACAGTTTCGGGCCAGCCTCCGTACGCCCCACGCGCCGCGCCCCGGCGCGGCCCCCTGACCGACCGGCCATTCCCCGCGCCCCCCACATGCCGGATCCCAGGGCGGGCGGCGCGGGGAGGGCAGCGCGAGGCGGGCGGCCCCGGGGCGGGCGGTCGTGGGGCGGGCGGTCGTGGGGCGGGCGGTCGTGCGCGGGAGGTCGTGGGCGGGGAACCTGGTGTACTGGTCTGACCAGTCGCTAGTGTTTCTCAGCATGACGGGATATGACGCGCTGTTCCGCCTCGACGGGCGGCGGGCCGTGGTGATCGGGGCCGGCAGCGGGATCGGCAGGGAGTCGGCGTTCGCCCTGGCCGCGCATGGGGCGTCCGTGGTGTGCGCGGACCGGGACCTGGCCGCCGCGGAGGAGACCGCAGCCGGGTGCGGGGGCACGGCCCGGCTGCTCGACGTGCTGGACCCCGACGCCGTCCGGGCGGCCGCCGACGAGGAGCCGGCCGACGTGCTGGTGTTCACGGCGGCGACGAACGTGCGCAAGCGGCTGCTCGACTACTCCGGCGAGGAGTTCGACCGGGTGGTGGGGCTGAACCTGCGGGCCTCGTTCGACGTGGTGCGGGCCTTCGGCGCCGGAATGGTGCGGCGGGGGCGCGGGTCGATCATCGGGTTCGCGTCGATCCGGGCGTCGGTGACCGAGCCGGGGCAGGGCGTCTACTCGGCCACGAAAGCGGGGCTGGTGCAGTTGCTGCGGACGGCGGCGGCCGAGTTCGGCCCGCACGGCGTGCGCGTCAACGCGATCGCGCCCGGCGTCGTGGAGACCCCGCTGACCCGGCAGATCAAGGACAACCCCGACTGGTACGCCGCGTACGCCGCCAAGAGCGCCCTCGGCCGGTGGGCCACCGCGCCCGAGATGGCCGGCGCGGTGGTCTACCTGGCCGGCGACGCGGCGAGCTTCGTGACGGGCTCGGTGTTGTACGTGGACGGCGGCTGGACCGCCGTGGACGGCCGTTTCGATCCACCCAATTAACTCGAATACTCCCGACCGGATGGGGCAGCAGGCACGGGTCCCATTGAAGGGAGGGACTCATGAGAACAGCACGGAGCCACTTAGCACCCGCGGGAATCGCGGCCGTGCTGGCGTTGACCGTGTCCGCCACGGCCCCCGCCGCGGCCCAGGCCGCCACCACCGTCCGGCCGGTGGCCGCGCCCGGCGCCGCAGCCGCCCCGTCCGTCCAGGCGTTCCACGCCTCGGGCCAGGACCGGGCGTACCTGCGGCAGGCGCACCGCGGCAATCTCGCCGAGATCGCGGCCGGGAAGGCCGCGCTCCGCAGGTCGCACGACGAGGACGTGCGCGAGATCGCCTGGCGGCTGATCCGTGACCACCGCAAGCTCGACGCCCGGCTGCGCGAGGTCGCGCACCGGCTGCGCGTCAGCCTTCCTGACGCGCCGAGCGCCGCCCAGCGCGACGACCTGGACGCGGTGCTCGCCCGCCGTTCCGGTCACCGGTTCGACCGGGCGTGGCTGCGCCTGGAGGCCGGGGCGCACGAGCAGACGCTCACGCTGATCCGGCGCGAGCTGCGGGACGGTCACTCCGGCTGGGTGCGGGACCTGGCGCGCGACGGCGCCCCCGCGGTCCGGCACCACCTGCGCGAGGTCCGCGCGGAACTCGACCGGCACACCCGCTGACCGGGCGTGCACCATCCCGCCCCGCGACCGGGACGTGAACCCGCCTGACCAGGACGCGGACCGGCTGACCGGGACGTGAACCGGCTGATCGGGACGGTGGTCGTCGCGGTCGCGGGCGTGATCCCCGGGCGGGGGCGCCCCCGCCCCCGCCCGGGTCAGGTCGCGGGACTCAGCCGCACCTGCACCGGCCGTCCGTGCACGGTCTCGAACTCCAGGACCGTGCGCGGCCCGGTGATCCTCGCCCGGCACGGCTGGCCGGCGTCCGCCCGCCACCGGCCGTCCAGGGTCACCCTCATGCGGTGCGGATGGCTCGGGTTGGCCAGCCAGGGCCGCGACCACGGGCTGTAGTGCCCGACGTAGCGGCCCTTCTCGTACTGGTCGTGGTCGATCCCGCCGTAGAGGCGCAGGTCCGGATCGCATACCGCGATCACCAGCGTCTCCCCCTCCGTACGGACGAGCAGCATCGAAGGCGTGTCCACCTCGCGTACCAGACCTTCCAGACGGGTGCGCTCGAACACCGCGTACCCGGTGATGCCGGTGTCCCGATCCCGTACGACGTGAGCCGCCGTGTCGGCGCGCAGCACCCGGTAAGGGGCGTTCGCGGCGTCCCCCATCGCGGCGGCGAAGCCGGCCATGCGCTCGGCCGTGGCGTTCACCACCATCGCGTACTCGTACGTCCCGTTCCGAGGGGCGGTGCCGTGCCTGATCCAGGCTGTGGCGAAGTCTCCGCTGGTGGGCTCTTCCGTGGCGTTGTTGCGGGAGGTCTGGGCCGAGCGGGTCAGGGCCACTTTCTGCCCGGGTGCCAGGTAGTAGCCGATGCCCTTGTCGTCGAGCAGCCAGCGCGGGCCGCCGTCGAGCGCCTGGTGGGGGAAGGCCGTGACCGCGGCGCCGTCCACCACGGTGGGCGCGGTCCTGGCCGGCAGCCGGGTCTGGAAGAGGGTGGTCTCCGTCTCGTCCGCGGTGTCGTCGTTGGTGATGCCGGTGCCCAGGGCCACGACGCGGTCGTCGAACAGGAACACCGACTTGCGGGCCCGGTGCGTGCCGTCGTACTTGGGGTGTCCGTGCAGGTCCATGGCGAACAGGGCGTTGCGTCCGTCGATGGTGCAGGCTCCGGCGAAACGGGAGTCGGTGAGGAGCATCTCCTCGATGGCCCCGGTCAGGTCGCCCTTGAGCTGGTCGAGCGGTTTGTGGATGACCGTGGTGCCGGGGCGGCGGTTCCAGTCCCAGCCGGGCTGGGCGTAGCCGCTGTCCTGGTTGGTGACGGGGTCGCCGCGGTGCAGGACCTGGATCTGGCCGTAGGTGTTGTAGCGGCCGTACCAGTTGGCGCCGACGTAGATCTCGGTGCTCCACAGGTAGCGGTTGTGCCCGCGTACGGTGATCTGCCATTCGTCGCGGCGGTGCACGGCCAGCGCCGCGTAGTTGAGCGCCCAGGCGCCGGTCGGAGCCGGTTCCGGGGCGATGCCGCGCGCGGCGAGCCGGGCCGCGAGCTCCTTCTGCCGCGGCGTCGGGTTCCCGGGCAGCAGGCGCAGGAAGGCGGCGGCGATCTCATCGTCGATCGGGGCCAGCCACTCGAACGGCACGATCGACAGCGCGGTGGCGCCGCTGGGATTGCGGCCGCTGATGGAGATCGGCCAGTGGTTCTTGTTGGCGTAGACCCGCTGCGTGAGCAGCGCCTTGCGCAGCCAGCCGGACGCCTCGGGCGAGATCGCGAACGAGCCGCCGTGCAGGACGTAGACCAGCGGCGCGAGCCCGGCGAAGCCGTCGCGGACGTAGTCGGGGAAGAATCCGACGTGGTGGAAGGCGGTGCCGTCCACCTTGATGCCGTCCTGGATGCCGTCGGTGGGCAGGAGGGTGGCGTTCAGCCAGTCGCGCAGCGCCCGCAGGTACGCCACCTGCTGCGCCTCGCCGTCGCGCAGCAGCACGGCCGCGAGCATGCCGCGGACCGTGGTGTTGTAGAGGTCCATCATGCTGCCCCGGGCCATCCGGAAGCCGAAACCGCGGAAGATCCGGCCGAGTCCGCTCAGCCACTCCAGGTCCGCTCGTACCCGCTGCAACTCCCCCGCCTCGCGCAGGGCGTCCCGCATGAGACGGACGGAGTCGTACAGGCCGCGGACGTCGTAGCCGAGGTGGTGGATCGTGCCCTGGCAGCTGCCCTTCGTCCAGCCCTGTTCCCGCAGGTGGGCGACCATGCGCAGGTAGAGGGCGGCCAGCGCGGGACGTTCGGCGGGGGCGGCCTGGTGGGTCTGGGCGATCGTCTTCATCAGGTCGGTGCAGGCGCGCAGCGTGACCGGGTTCACGAACGCCTTGAGCTCGGCGGCGATCTCGGCCGGGTAGATCTGCGCCTGGTAGGCGTGCGTGGGACGGCCCTCCAGAGCGGCGACCTGCGCCGTCAGCCCCGGCACGTCCGGCTTGACCTGGGCGGTCAGGTACTCGTCGTGGTAGCGGGCGTGCAGGGCGCGCAGCGATGCCAGCTCGGCGGCGGACGGCGGCGACAGGTCGGGCTCGACGGTGGCCAGCAGCCGGTCGAAGCGGTGGAGTGCCTGCCAGTGCTGGTTGTCGTACTCGTCGCCCTCGGGGGCGATGTCGGGGAGCTGGTGGTCGCGGCAGGGGGCGTCGGGACGCAGCGGCACGTTGAGCATGAGCTGGTCGAGGTGCAGGGTCCCGGCCCTGCGCGGGGCGACGATCCGCAGGGTGTCCATGTCGGGGTGGGGCCTGCCGTGCATGTCGTAGGCGTACCGCACCCAGGCGGTACGCCACCCGCTGAACCCGAGCCGGAACTCGAACCACAGGTCGGTGCGCTCACCCCGCCCGAACTCGAACCGCAGCACGTCGTCCACCGGCTCGGCGTTGTGCACCCACACGCAGAACGCGTCCACCAGCCCCTGCCACGCCTGGTCGTCGCCGAGCCGGTAGGGGTCGGGCGCCCACCGCAGCGGCGCCCGCACGGTGATCACGTCACGGCTCGCGTGCTCCCAGCGCAGCGACCGCGTCCCGCACACGGCGACCCGGTCGCTGATCGACAACGTGGAGCCGGGCCCGGCGGCGAAGTGCGGCGGGACGGCGCTCTCCAGCAGGAACACCGGCGGGTCCATCGCCATGGCCCGCTGCTCCAGCCCTTCGGCGGCCACTCCCCCGGCGGCCGGTCCTCCCACCAGGCCGGACGCCGCCAGTGCCGCCGTCCCCGGGCCGCCGCCCGCGAGGAAAGCGCTTGCCGCACCCGCCTTGAACACCGTTCTGCGCGTGATCTCCACCATGCGCGCCATCCAACGCGACCGCTGCGGCAAGGTAAAGACATCTGGTCAAACCGTTACCCTCATCGGAGGGAGCAGAGGCTCACGTCCCCGTCGCCGCCGCCGTGGTCCGAGGGGTCCGCGCCGCCGGTGTAGCGGTCCCAGTCCGCCCTGCTCAACATCCGGGAGCCGCCGTCGCACAGGGCCCGCTCGGGGTCGGCGACCACCTGCCGCAGGTCGTGGAGGTCCCAGAGGGAGAAGGTGGTGCTGTCGGGGGCGGCCAGCAGGGCGCGGCGGGCGCCGTCGCTCAACGCCACCCCCCGCACCTCAGACGGGTACCCGCGCAGCCCGGCCAGCCGGACGGGCCGGGAAGGGACGGACAGGTCCCAGAGCGATCCGTTGCCGTTGGAGCCCGCCAGGAGAGCGGTCCCGCCGTCGGGTGTGAGGGCCACGTCGAGCATGTCCGCCGGAGGCATCCCGATGACGGCGGTCCGGGCCGGACGGGCCGGGTCGGCGAGCGTCCAGACCTCCGCCTGGCTCCGCCAGTCGGCCCCCGGGTCGCGCCGCGCGACGACGAGGACGCGTCCGTCGCCGCTCAGGGCGGCGGCCGTGCCGTTGTGAATGGACGGGGTCAGCTCGGCCGCCTTGACCGGGTGCGCCGGGTCCGCCAGGTTCCAGATCGTCACCGGGCCATCGTCGGCCGTGGTGACCGCCGTCCTGCCGTCGCCGCTGAGGTCGAGGTCCGCCGTCGGGGAGTCGTGGACGGCGGTGACCGAGCGCCGGACCGGGTGGTCGCCTACGGTCAGGTCCCACACGAGCAGGTTCCCGGCGAAGTCGGCGACCGCGGCGACCCGGCCGTCCCGGCTCACCGCCACGGCTTGGACGTCGTCGAGCGGCCCCTTCGCCGCCACGCCCGGCAACGTCGCCCGCCGGGCCGGGCGGGCGGCATCGGTGAGGTCCCACACGGTCGTGGCGCCGTCGTCGCCGCCGGTCAGAGCGGTGCGGCCGTCGTGGGAGAGCGCCGGCGCCGCGCCCTCGGGCCCGTCCAGCGTGACCGATCTCCCGGAGCCGAGCCGCCAGACCTCGGCCTTGCCGTTCCCGGCGACCAGGCCGACGCGTCCGTCGCCGCTCAGCTCGGCGTGCCGGACGCCGCCGGAGTCGCGGGGCCGGAGGTCGTCCCTGCGCCACAGCAGGAGGGTGTCGGTCAGCCCGGCGCGGGTCTGGTCGTCGGCGTGCACGCCCACAGCGGCCAGGCCGAGGTCGCGCGCCTTGACCGGATCGTCCTCGCGCAGCTCGGCGGCGTGCAGCGCGAGCCCGTGGGCCAGCGCGACGCGCTCCCGGTCCCGCGCCTGCCCGCGCTCAAGCCACCAGGCCGTGCCCGCGCAGGTAAGGGCGACGGCCAGGAGGGCGGCGAGCACGGGCAGAGCCCTGCCGCCGCGCGCTCGCGGGACAACCATCGGCTCGTCCGTACGTAAAGCCAAGGCACGCGCCTCCTCGCCGTTTGCGCGCCACCCTACAGCGGCCGTCAGGGGCGGATGATCGCCATTCTGGTCACCGTCATTTCCTCCATGGCGAAGCGCGGGCCCTCGCGGCCGCTGCCCGAGTCCTTGACGCCGCCGTACGGCATGTTGTCGGCGCGGAAGCCGGGCACCTCGTTCACCACCACGCCGCCGGTCTGGATGCGTTCGATCGCGGTGAAGGCGGTGGCCAGCGAGCGGGTGTAGACGGCGGCGTGCAGGCCGTACCGGGAGCGGTTGACGGCCTCGAAGGCGGCGTCGAGGTCCGGCACCCCGCGGACGCACACCACCGGGCCGAAGATCTCCTCGTCCCACGCCGCGGCGCCGTCGGGCACGCCGGACAGCACGGTCGGCGCGATCGCCCGGCCCTCGCGCACCCCGCCGGCGACCACCTCGGCGCCCGAGTCGCCGATCCAGGCAAGGACGCGGTCGGTGGCGGCGGCGTCGATCAGCGGGGCCACGCGCGTCCCGGGCAGGCGCGGGTCGCCGACGGCGACGTCCTTGACGCGGGCGGCCAGCAGCGCCAGGAACTCCGCCCGTACCGGCTCTTCCACCAGCACCCGCTGCACCGCGATGCACGCCTGGCCGGAGGCGTAGTAGCCGCCGCGCACGACGGCGTCGGCGGCGGCCGCCAGGTCGGCGTCGGCGGCGACCACGAGGGCGGCGTTGGAGCCGAGTTCGAGCAGCACCTTGGTGGGGGCGGCGGCGCGGGCGATGGCGTGCCCGGCGGCGGCCGAGCCGGTGAAGGAGACCGCGCCGATCCGCCGGTCCTCGACCAGCGTGCGGCCGACCTCGACGTCCCCGGTGACGAGCTGGACGCCGGCGGGCGGCAGGCCGCCCTCGCGGAGCAGGTGCACCAGCCGGAGCGTGGCCAGGGGCGTCGCCGGGGCGGGCTTGACGATCACCGGGCAGCCGGCCGCGACCGCCGGGGCGATCTTGTGGGCGGCCAGGAGCAGCGGGTAGTTGTAGCCGGTGATCCCGACGACGACGCCGATCGGCCGCCGCGTCCAGAACCCGATCAGCCCCTCCCCCGACGGCAGCAGGTCCAGCGGGACGGTCTCGCCGTGCAGCCGGGCGACCTCCTCGGCGGCCGTGGCGAGGGTGAGCAGCGTCCTGGCCACCTCGACCCGGCAGTCGACCAGCGGCTTGCCGGTCTCCAGGACGAGCAGCCGCTCGAACTCCGCGCGGCGGGCGGCGAGCGCGTCGTGCGCGGCCATGAGCGCGGCGCGGCGGGCGTGCGAGGGCAGCGCGGCCATGGCGGGCGCGACGGCCAGCGCCGCCTCCAGGGCGCGGGCGGCGTGGGCGGGGGTGCCCAGCGGGGCGTGGGCCACCACCGAGCCGTCGTAGGGGAAGATCACCTCGGTGGTGTCCTCGGTGGCGGTCCATCCGTCTCCGATGGGCAGGCCGTCCGGCCAGGTCATCTGTCTCCCCCTAGGACGCTCGGGAACACGTCGAGGTACGCGGGCGCGTCCTCGCGGCCGGTGGCGGCGAGCATGGCGTGGGCCACCGCCCGGCTGAACACGTCGGCCGCGGCGGCCAGGACGTCCTGGAGCCCGTCGGGGCCGGGGGCCGGGCGGGCGCAGGCGGCCAGGCCGAAGACGGTGTCGCCGTCGACCATGGTGTGGGCCGGCCGGATGGCTCTGGCCAGGCCGTCGTGGGCCACCCCGGCCAGCTTGCCGCACTGGGCCTTGGTGAGGGTGAGGTCGGTGGCCACCACGCCGATGGTGGTGTTGAACGAGGTGACCTTGTCCGGCTGCCACGCCCCGGCCTCGGCGGGGTCCGGGCGGCGCAGGTGGCCGAACTCGCCCGGCAGGCCGTAGCGGACGCCGGCGAGGGTGGCGCCCGCGGGGTCGAGCACGGATCCGGCGGCGTTGACGACGGCCAGGGCGGCCACGGTGACGCCGCCGGGCAGGACGGCGCTGGCCGTCCCGACGCCGCCGGCCAGGCCGCCCGCCATCGCCCCGGCCCCGGCCCCGATGGACCCGCTGGCCGTGGGGGGCGCGGTGGCGTGCCGGGCCGCGCCGCCATGGTGGGAGGCGTCGCCGTAGCGGGCGGCGTCGCCGTAGCGGGCGGCGTCGCCGTAGCGGGCGGCCGTCCGCGGGGAGGAGGCGTCCGCGCTGCCGCCGCGGCGGGGCGGGGGTGCGGGGAAGGGCGGTTCGTGCGCCGGAGTGCGGGCGGCGGCGTAGGCGGCGGCGCCGAGGGCGGCGTCGGGGGTGGCGCGGAAGTCGCCGCCGCGCCCGAGGTCGTAGATGACGGCCGACGGGACGATGGGCACCACGCCGCCCGCCACCGGGAAGCCGATGCCCGCGTCGGCCAGCCCGTCCATCACCCCGCACGCCGCGCTCAGCCCGTACGCGCTGCCGCCCGACAGCACGACGGCGTGCACGCGCTCGACCAGGTTGCGCGGATCGAGCAACTCGGTCTCGCGGGTGCCGGGAGCGGCCCCGCGCACGTCGACGCCGGCCACCACGCCCTCCGGCGGCGCCAGCACCACGGTCGTGCCCGTGCGGTAGCCGCCGCCCACCCGGTGCGCGTGCCCGACGCGCAGCCCGGCGACGTCCACCAGCGAGTTCGTCGGCCCGGGACGCATGCCGGGGGCTGGTTCGGCGAGCATCAGAAGTCCCGGTGCAGGAAGCGCCGCGCCGCCTCGGCGAACACCCGGGTGCACCGGACGATCTCGGCGACCTCGACGTACTCGTCCGCCTGGTGGGCGATCCACTTGCCGCCGGGGCCGTACACGACCGAGGGGACGCCGCCCCAGTGGGTCAGCACGGTCCCGTCCGTCGAGCCCGGCACGCCGCCGTAGACCGGCTCCTCCCCCGTCACCGTACGGTGGGCCGCCGCCAGCGCGGCCACCACCGGGTCGGTCACCGGCACGTCCACCGGCGGCCGGTCCACCAGGACCGACACCGACGCCTCGATCCCGTCCCCGGCCGCGGCGAGGGCGGCCACCCGGTCGGCCACGACCTTGTGCTCCAGCCCGGGGATCGTGCGCACGTCGATGAAGACGGACGCCGTGGCGGGGATGACGTTGACCTGCTCCTCGCTGCCCGCCCGGACCACGGTCGGGGTGACGTACACCTCGCCGAGGTGCTCGTGGGCCGGATGCCGTTCCTGGAGCTCCCGCTGGAGGCCGCTCAGGGCGACCAGCAGCGTGCCGACCGCCTGGACGGGGTTGCGGCCGTGCTGCGGCATCGCGCCGTGGGCCATCTTGCCGGTGAGGTCGACGCGCAGCCGCAGCGCGCCCTTGGCCACCGCGCAGATCTCCCCGGCCTCGGGCTCGGCGACGATCGCGCCGTCCACGCCGTCGGCCAGGCCGGAGGCGACGAAGTGGTGGGCGCCGATCATCAGGCCCTCCTCGTCGGCCAGCGCGCACACCTTGATCCGGCCGGGGAACGGGCCGGCGAGCTGGAGTGCGCGGGTGGCGTAGAGGGTGGCGGCCAGGCCGGACTTCATGTCGGCGCTGCCCCGGCCCCACAGCCGCCCGTCGCGGATCTCGCCGCCGAACGGGTCGACGGTCCAGGTGGACAGGTCGCCCTCGGTCACGACGTCGGTGTGACCCTCGAACATCAGCGTCGGCCCGTCGCCGCCGCCGCCCTCGACCACCGCGACGACGTTGGGCCGCCCGGCGGCGGCCTCGCTCACGACCGGGTCCCAGCCCCACTCCCGCATCCTGGCCTCGACCAGCTCGGCGGCGGGCCGCTCGGTGCGCCCGCGCGCGGGGTCGTTGGTGCTGGGGATGCGCACCAGGGCCTGCGTGAACTCCACGACTCCCCGCTCGTCGACCTCGATCACAACAATCCCTCCAGGGTCGGTACGGCCTGCAGCAGGTCACGCGTGTACGGGTGGCGCGGCGCGGCCCAGACGTCGTCCACCGGGCCGGTCTCGACGATCTCGCCGCCGCTCATGACGGCCACGGTCTCGCACACGTGCCGGACCACCGACAGGTCGTGCGAGACGAACACGAGCGTGAGGCCCAGCTCGTCCACCAGGTCGGCGAGCAGGTTGAGGATCTGGCCGCGGACGGACACGTCGAGGGCGCTGACGGGCTCGTCGGCGACCAGCACCTTCGGCCGGGGCGCGAGCGCGCGGGCGATGGCGATGCGCTGCCGCTGGCCGCCGGAGAACTGGTGGGGGTAGCGGTCGGCGGCCGAGGCGGGCAGGCCGACCTCCTCCAGCAGCTCGGCCACCCGGCCGCCGACCGGCAGGCCGAGCGCGACCAGCGGCTCGGCCACCAGGTCCCGCACGCGCATGCGCGGGTCGAGCGAGCTCATCGGGTCCTGGAAGACGATCTGCAGGTTCTCCCGCAGGAAGCGCAGCCGCCGCTCCGGCAGGCCGGTGATCTCCCGCCCGTCGAAGACGACGGACCCGCCGGTGGGCCGGTCCAGGCCGCACAGCAGGCGCAGCAGCGTGGACTTGCCGGAGCCGGACTCGCCGACGATGCCGAACCGCTCGCCGCGGCGGACGGTCAGCGACACCTCCCGCAGGGCGTGGACGGGCGCGCCCGGCCTGGTGAGCGAGGTGCGCGGGCGGTGGTAGACGCGGCTGAGCCGGCGGGCCTCGATCAACGGCCCACCCGGTGGGTCACCCAGTGGCTCATTCTGCGGGGTGCCAGCATGCGTGGGCATGGCCGTCTCCTGTCAGCGCCGGCGGGGTCTCGCACCGCGGGGTGGCGTGCGGGCAGCGGTTGCGGAACACGCAGCCCTCGGGGAAGGCGCCCGCGGGCGGCACGCTGCCCTTGATGGTCGGGAGCCTGGTGCCGCGCGGCGTGAGCCGGGAGGCGGCCAGCAGGCCCTCGGTGTATCGGTGGCGGGGGCGGGTGAAGACCTCGCGGACGGTCCCGGTCTCGACGACGCGGCCGCCGTACATGACGATCACCCGCTCGCAGACGGAGGCCACCACCGCCAGGTCGTGGGTGATGAACAGCAGCGCGGGGGCGACCTCGGCGATCAGCTCCAGCATCTGCTTCTGCACGGTGACGTCGAGCGCGGTGGTCGGCTCGTCGCAGACGAGCAGCCCCGGCTCGTTGGCCAGGGCGATGGCGAGCATGACGCGCTGCCGCTGGCCGCCGGAGAGCTGGTGGGGATAGGCGCGGGCGATCTGCCCGGGTTCGGGGAGCCGGACGCGGTCCAGCAGCGCGAGCGCGCGCCGCCCGGCCTCGGCGCGGGGGACGCCGTGCAGGGTCATGGCCTCGGCGACCTGCGCGCCGACGCGCATGAGCGGGTTGAGCGCGGTCATCGGCTCCTGGAAGACCATGGACAACTCGCGCCCGCGCAGGTCCTTCAGCCGCTTCTCGGGCACGCCGAGCAGGTCGCGCTCCCCCAGCCTGGCCGTGCCGGACGCGGTGACGCCCTCGGGCAGCAGGCCCATGAGCGACAGCGCGGTCAGCGACTTGCCGGACCCGGACTCGCCGATCAGCCCGACCCGCTCGCCGGGCCCGATCGCGAACGACACGTCGTGCACGAGCCCCACCGCGCCGGCCCGTACGGAAAGCCCCTCAACCGTCAGCACGGACCCTCCTGAGCTTCGGATCGAGGTGGTCGCGCAGCCCGTCGCCGAGCAGGTTGAACCCGAGGACGGCGAGCGCGATCGCCAGGCCCGGCCACAGCGCGAGGCGCGGGGTGGAGAACAGCAGCTCCTGCGACTCCTGCAACATCCGCCCCCAGGACGGGGTCGGCGGCCGGGTGCCGAACCCGAGGAACGACAGCGCCGCCTCGGCCAGGATCGCGATCGCGAACGACACCGACGCCTGCACGATCAGCACCGACCCGATGTTCGGCAGCACGTGCCGCACGGCGATCGCGCCCCGGCGGCGGCCCGCGGCGCGCGCGGCCAGGATGTAGTCGGTCACCATGACCTGGAGCGTCGCGGCGCGGGCCACCCGCGCGAACGCGGGCACGGTGGCCACGCCGATCGCGATCATCGCGGTGAGCGTGCCGGCTCCGTAGACCGCGCCCAGCATGACGGCCAGCAGCAGCGCGGGGAAGGCGAACACCAGGTCGTTGACCCGCATGATCAGCTCCGACAGCCAGCCGCGCGGCGTCATCCCGGCGACCACGCCGAGCGGCACGCCGAGGACGGCGGCGATCCCGACGGCCACCACGCCGACGTAGAGGGTGGTGCGCGCGCCGACCATGAGCTGGCTGAGGGTGTCGCGGCCGAACTTGTCGGCGCCGAGCAGGTAGCCGCCGCCGGGGTCGCGCAGCTTGCGGGCGGCGTCGACGAGGGTCGGGTCGTGCGGCGTCCAGACGAACGAGAGCAGCGCGGCCAGCGTCACCAGCCCGACCAGCGCGCCGCCGGTCAGCAGCGCGGCGTTCGCCCGGCCCTTCATCGCAGCCTCGGGTCGAGCAGGCGGTAGGCGACGTCCACCACGAAGTTGATCAGCAGGACCGCGGCCACCAGCACCATCACCACACCCTGGACGAGCAGCAGGTCGCGCCCGGCGACGCCGTTGAGCAGCAGGTCGCCGAGCCCGGGCAGCACGAAGACCCGCTCGACCACGACCGCCCCGACCAGCAGGGTGGCCAGTTGCAGGCCGAGCACGGTGACCACGGGGATCGAGGCGTTGCGCAGGCCGTGCCGCCACAGGGCGCCGGCGCTGCCGCGGCCCTTGGCGCGGGCGGTGCGCAGGTAGTCCTCGCGCATGACGTCGAGGACGGCGCTGCGCACGTAGCGGGTGAGCACGGCGCCCTGGACGAGCCCGAGCGACAACCACGGCAGCAGCATCGAGCGCAGCCACTCCTGCGGGCTGTCGGCGATCGGGACGTACCCGCCGGAGGGCAGCGCCTGGGCCTTCACCGCGAACACGAACACCAGCAGGATGCCCGCCAGGAAGGCGGGGACGGCGATGCCGAGCTGGCCGGCCGCGCTGATCGCCGCGCCGAGCGGGTTGCGGTGGTGCACGGCGGCGAACGTGCCGAGCGGCACCGCGACGGCCAGCGCCAGCACCATGCCGCCCAGCACCAGCACGGCCGTCACGCCGAGCCGCTCGCCGATCTGCGGGCCGATGGGCGAGCTGGTGACGTAGGAGACGCCGAAGTCGCCGTGGGCCAGCCCGCCGACCCAGTCGAGGAACTGCACGGCCGGCGGGCGGTCGGTGCCGAACTGGCGGCGCAGCGCGGCGACCGCGTCGGGGGTGGCGTTGACGCCGAGCGCGATCTCGGCCGGGTCGCCGGGCAGCAGCGCCATGAACGCGAACACCGCGACGGCGGCGACGGCGGCGCTCACGATCAGCACCGCCAGCCGTTTGAGCAGGTAGAGCGTCACTGCTTGGCGAGACCGGTGAAGTCGAAGGACTCCGCGATGGCGTTCTTCGGCAGCCCGGTGACGCCCTTCTTCGCCACGATCAGGTTGGGGAACAGGAACAGCCAGTCGGCGGCGGCGTCGTCGGAGAGCAGCTTGGCGGCCTTCTTCAGGTCGTCGGTCTGCTGCTGCTCGGTGCCGGCGTCGGCGGAGGCGAGGAGTTTGCCGAACTCGGGGTTGTCATAGTGGAAGTAATACGATTTATCGGCAAAAATCCCCATGTCCCGGGGCTCGACGTGGTTGATGATGGACAGGTCGTAGTCGCCCTGCTTGAACACCACGTCCAGCCAGCGGGCCGGGAACTCCAGCGGCTCGATGTCGGCCGTGATGCCCACCTGGGCCAGCTGCGACTTCACGACCTGCGCGCTCGCCACCGCGTACGGCAGGTTGGGGATGCGCATCTTGACCGTCAGCGTCCTGCCGCCCAGCAGTTCCTTGGCCTTGGCCGGGTCGTGGGGGTAGTCGCCGGTGCGGTCTTCGTACCAGGGGTCGGTGGGCGGCACCATCGAGCCGATGAGCTGGCCGCGCCCGGCCCACGCGGTGTCCAGCAGCGCCTTGTGGTCGATGGCGTACCGGACGGCCTGGCGGGCCTTGACGTCGTCGAACGGCGGCCGGGCGTTGTTCATGGACAGCACGACCTCGCCGTTGGTGGTGCCCTCGACCGTCTGGAACCGGTTCGGATCGGCGAACTGCTGCAGCGACTCGGGGGCCTGCACGGCGGAGATGACGTCGATGCCGCCGGTCAGCAGCGCGTTGTTCATCGCCGTGGCGTCCTTGAAGTACTTCAGCGTGATCGCCGACAGCGCCGGCTTGGCGCCCCAGTAGGAGGGGTTGGCGGCGAGCTGGATCGACTCGCCGCGCTTCCACGCCCCGAGCGTGTACGGCCCGGTGCCGACGGGCTTGTTGGCCAGGTCGGCCACGCCGGTGCGGCTGAACATGGCGCCGAGGCGGGTGGCCAGGGCGTAGAGGAAGCCGTTGCTCGGCCGCTTGAGGGTGACGACGGCGGTGGCGTCGTCGGTCTTGGTCACCCTGTCGATGACGTCGAGCTGGGCCTTGATCTTGAGCTTCCAGTCGCTTCTGACCCGGTCGAGCGAGAACACCACGTCGTCGGCCGTGAACGGCGCCCCGCTGCTGAACGTGACGCCCTTGCGCAGGGTGAAGGTGTAGGTCTTCCGGTCGTCGGAGACCGACCACTTCTCGGCCAGCAGCGGCTTGATCGAGCCGTCCTGGTCGAGCTTGACCAGGCCCTCGTAGACGTTGACCAGCAACGCCTGCGGGATGGCCGCGCCCTCGGTGGCGGTGAAGTCGAGGTTGGCCGGCTCGGCCACGAACCCTACGGACAGGGACTGGGCCTTGGGGGTGCCCGCGGTGCCGGAACCGCCCGAGCCGGAACCGCCGCCACAGGCGGCTGTGACCAGCAGGAGACCGCCCACGGCGATCCAGATTCCGATTCGCCTCATGTCTTACAGCCTCCTGGCTAGTGCACTGGTCTGACCAGTAGGCTACGCACATTGCCAGTCCGTGACGGCTCGGGTCAAGGGGGCTTCCGATGGGTGCACGGTTCGAGCCGGTGCGGGCCGTACGCGCTTACGAGCGGGTCGTGGAACAGGTCGAGGAGGCCATCGAGAGCGGGGCCCTCGGGCCGGGGGCGCGGCTGCCGAGCGAGCGCGAGCTGATGGTGCAGTTCTCCGTCGGGCGCTCCACGGTGCGGGAGGCGCTGCGCGTGCTCCAGGCGCGCGGCCTGGTGCGGTCCCGGCCGGGCGATCCCAACGGCGCGGAGGTGCTGCCGTTCTCCCCCGCCGCCTTACACAAGTCGATGACCACGCTGGCGCGGGTGGCCGAGCTGTCGCTGGCCGAGCTGGTGCAGTTCAGGATGGTGCTCGACTCCTCGGCCGTGCTGCTGGCCGCGCGGCTGCGCACCGAGGAGCAGCTCGCCGCGATGGAGGCGGCCATCGCCGCCATGCGCGCCGCCATGCGCGCCGCCGCGCCCGCCGCCACCGCCTCCCCCTCCGCGTCCGCGTCCGCGTCCGACCACGACGCCTTCAGCGCCGCCGACGTGGCCTTCCACGACGTCGTCGTGGCGGCCAGCGGCAACACGCTGATCCAGGTCTGCACCGACGTGGTCCGCTCGGTCGTGCTGGGGCTGATCGCCGGGAAGATCGCCGACGCGCCCGACCGCGAGTCGCTGATGCGGCGCAGCATCCGGCACCACGAGGAGGTGCTGGCCGCCGTGCGCGCCGGCGACGGGGCCTCGGCCGCGCGCCTGCTGCGCCGGTCCATGTACGACTACTACGCCGTCCACCTGCCCGACGCCGAGCGGCCCGCCCTGCGCGCCCTCCTGGAGTGACGCCCGCCACAGGGTGTTATGTTGCACGCGTGTCACGCGAGGACGGGGACGGGGTGGCGGAGGCGTTCCTGCGCGCGCCGCGCCGCTACACCAGCCACCAGGTGGCCCACATGGCCGGGGTCCCGGTCTACCGGGCGCGCCGGTTGTGGCGGGCGCTGGGGTTCGCCAACGTGGCCGACGACGCGGTCGAGTTCACCGACTCCGACGTCGAGGCGCTGCGCACCATGCTCTCGATGGTCAGCTCCGGCGCCTACGACGAGGAGCACATGCTGCTGATGGCCCGCTCGATCGGGCGGGCGACGGCCCGGCTCGCCGAGTCGCAGGCCGAGCTGGGCGCCGAGGCGCTCGACCAGGCGGGCGTGCCGCTGGCCGAACGCCCGCGGGCCTGGCGGCGGCGGGCCGAGCGGGTGGTGCCCGACCTGGCGCGGCTGCTGGTCTACGCCTGGCAGCGGCAGCTCGCCGCCGCCGCCGGCCGGCTGGCCGACCAGGACATGAGCGCCGTGCGCATGGCGGTGGGGTTCGCCGACCTGGTGGCCTTCACCCGGCTCAGCCGGCAGATCACGGCGACCGAGCTGGCCCGGCTGGTCGACAGGTTCGAGGGCCGCTCGGCCGACGTGGTCACGTCCTCGGGCGGGCGGGTGGTCAAGACGCTCGGCGACTCGGTGCTGTTCGTGGCCGACAAGTCGCACGTGGCGGCCGAGATCGCGCTGCGCCTGGTGGAGACCCACCGCGGCAGGGACATGCCCGAGCTGCGGGTGGGCCTGGCCGCCGGGCCGGTGATCTGGCGCATGGGCGACGTGTTCGGCACCACCGTCAACCTGGCCAGCCGGCTCACCGCGCTCTCCCTGCCGGGAACGATCCTGGCCGACCCCGAGATGGCCGAGGAGCTGGAGGGCGACCGGGCCTTCCTGCTGCGCGCGGTCGACCGGCTGTCGGTGCGCGGGCTCGGCGAGCTGGCGCCCTTCACGATCATGCGCGCGGGGGCCGGCGGACAGGACATGCTGGACGCATGATCGTACGAGCGGTGGTCGAGGGCAGGCCGGTGGACGCCGACGCGCGCTTCGCGCTGGAGGCCCGCTACGGGCACTTCACCGCCATGCAGGTCAGAGACCGGCGCACCCGCGGCCTGGCCCTGCATCTGGAACGGCTGGCGGCGGCCAACCTGGAGCTGTTCGGCGCCCGGCTCGACCCGGCGGCGGTGCTCGGCGCGATCCGGGCCGTGCTCGGCGACGACCTGCGCGACGCGGGCGTGCGGGTCTACGTCGTCGAGCACGACGGCCGCCCGCGCGTCGTGGCCACCGCCGCCCCGCCCACCGAGGTCGCCACCCGCCCGCAGCGCGTCGCGGCGGTCGTCTACCAGCGTTACCTGCCGCACATCAAGAAGGCGGCCGGCTTCGCCCAGGCGCACCTGCGGCGGACCGTCGCGCCCCTGGGCTTCGACGAGGCGCTGCTGACCACGGCCGACGGCCTGATCAGCGAGGGCGCGATCACGAACGTCGGCTGCTGGTCCGCCGGCCGCCTGGTGTGGCCGGACGCGCCGATGCTGCGCGGCACCGCCATGGGCCTGCTGGAAGGCATCGACGTGCCCCAGGAGCGCCGCCCGCTGCGGGTCGCCGACCTGCCGGGCTTCGACCTGGTGTTCCTGTGCAACTCCCACGGCGTGGTCCCGGTCGGCGAGGTCGACGGCGTCCCGCTGCGGCAGGACGGCCCGACGCTGGCCCGGCTCCTCTCCTGCTACGACGCCGTCCCGTGGGACCCGCTGGATTGATCCCGGGGCGTGCGGCGTTGCACGCAGGCGTGACGCTTTACTCGATTCTCGACCGTTCGCTCCTGCGGCGGGGCTCCGACGCGGCCACCGCGCTGCGGGACACCGTCGCGTTCGCCCGGCAGGCCGAGGAGCTGGGCTACCACCGGTTCTGGGTGGCCGAGCACCACAGCGTGCCCGGCGTGGCGGGGGCGGCGCCGACCGTGCTGGCCGCGGCCGTCGCGGCGGCGACCGGGCGGATCCGGGTGGGCACCGGCGGCGTGATGCTGCCCAACCACCGGCCGCTGGTGGTGGCCGAGCAGTTCGGCGTGCTGGAGTCGCTGCACCCGGGGCGGATCGACATGGGGCTCGGGCGTTCGGTGGGGTTCACGGGCGGCGTCCGGCGGGCGCTCGGCCACGGCAAGGAGGCCGCGGACGGGTTCGGCGACCAGGTCGGCGAGTTGCTGGGGTACTTCACCGGCGGGCAGCGGGCGCATCCGGGCGTGCACGCCGTCCCGGCCGAGGGGCTGCGTCCGCAGGTGTTCGTGCTGGCCATGGGGTCGGGGGCGGATCTGGCGGCGGAGCTCGGACTGCCCATGGTGATCGGGGCCGGGCCGCGGGCGGTGGAGGCGGCGGCGCGCTACCGGGCGGGCTTCCGGCCCTCGGAGTGGGCGGCGCGGCCGTACCTGATGGCGGCGGTCAGCGTCGCGGTCGGGGCGACCCGCGAGGAGGCGGCGCAGCTCCAGCTGCCGGAGGCGTGGTCCACGGCGCGCTCGCGCACCAGCGGCGCGTTCCCGCCCCTGGTGCCGGCCGAGGAGATCGCCCGGCTGGAGCTGACCGGGCGGGAGCGGGCGCTGCTGGCGGAGGCGCTGAAGGGGCAGATCCACGGCACCGCGCCGGAGGTGGCGGTCGCGCTGGGCTCACTGGTGGCGGCCACCGGCGCCGACGAGGTGCTGGTCACGATGAACACCTACGACCTGGAGCGGCGGCTGGATTCGTACCGGCGGCTGGCCGTTCTGGTTTGATCGCCAATTCCACCGCATTTTGTTGGCAAATGCCCCCATTGCGCGCGCCAATTCGGTTCCGGTAATTACCGGATGTCACCCCTGTTCCATCCGGGCAACACCCATACCTAGGGGGTTCAATGGCGCGCACCCGAATCATCGGAATCGCTGCCGCACTTCTCTTACTGCCCACGCTGACCGCGATACCCGCGTCGGCCGAGTCCCCGCAGGCGGCCGCCACGGCCGCGCCGCCGAGCGACGTCAAGGAGCTCACCCGCAAGGACTTCACCCTCGACGGCAAGCCCGTCAAGGTCCCGGCGAAGTACGAGGCCCGCGCCAAGGCCAAGGCCGCCGCCGAGACGCCGCCGGTCGGCACCGTGCGGCAGTGGCTGGCCACGGACGACTACAACGGCCGCCTGTACCGCAAGGACTACACGCTGCGCGGCGTCGGCGACAAGATCGAGGTCTGGGTCGCCAACGACCTGGCCTTCCCGGCCGGCGACTGCCGGATGCAGGTGCCCGGGACGACGGAGATCACCGATGCCCAGGTCACGAACCTGGTGCAGCAGTTCGACACGAACATGTACCCGAAGGAGACCGCGACCTTCAGCACGCCGCCGGACCGGGACGGCACGAACGCCGTGCTCGGCCCCGACGCCAACGGCAACGGCGGCGTCTACACCGGCGCCGGCGACCGCACGGTGACGCTGATCGACAACGTCCGGGACGACAACTACTACACCTTCCCGGCCGCGACCACGTACATCGCGGGCTTCTTCTCCTCCCAGTACAACGAGCTGCTCGACCGCAACGTGATGACGATCGACGCGTTCGACTGGCTGCACAGGACCGGCGCGAACCCGCCGGACAACCCGACCTCCGACGTGTGCACCTCGCGCTCGGCCCGGCCCTTCCAGTACGAGGGCGTCTTCGCCCACGAGTGGCAGCACCTGCTGCACTACTACACCGACCCGCTTGAGACCACCTGGATGAACGAGGGCCTGTCGGACTTCGCGATCTCGGTGACGGGTTACGGCAACCCCAAGGCGACGGTGTTCGAGAAGGGCTTCGACAACCACATCAACTGCTTCCAGGGCTTCGGCATCGTCCAGACGCCGTACAACCCGAACCCGCGCAACTGCGGCGGCCCGCAGAACTCGCTCAACCTGTGGGGCGACGGCGGCAACCCGGACGCGGTGCTGGCCGACTACGGCAACGCGTACTCGTTCATGCTGTTCCTGTACGACCGGTACGGCGCGGACTTCCTGTCCAAGCTGCACCGTGACGGCTCCCTGCAGGGCCTGGCCAGCGTCAAGGCGGCGCTCGGCAGCACGGACCTGTACCAGGTGCTGCACGACTACCAGACGATGGTGCTGGTGGACAAGGTCGTGGGCAGCCGCGGCGTGGTGCTGGGCGTGCCGAAGAAGCGGGTGACGACCGCGAGCCTGAACTCCACGGTCAACCTCGCCAACCCGGCCGCGTACAACACTCCGGGGGCGGCCCCGAACGGCGCCGACTACGTGCAGATCCGCAAGCCGGGCGGCGCGGCGCCGACCTCGCTGTCCTTCCAGGGCGCCAAGACGCTGCCGCCGATCCCGCTGGCCTGGACCGTCGTCTCCGACGACCCCGACCGCGCGGGCAACCCGGTGCTGTGGTCGGGCAACGCCAGCAACCTCAACGTCGCCGCGGTGACCAAGGTGACGGTCCCGGCCGCCGACCCGACGCTGCGCTTCCTCGCCAAGTACGGCGCGGAGTCCGGCTTCGACTACGGCTACGTGATCGTCTCCGCGGACGGCGGCAAGACCTACACCGCGATCCCCGGTGACAAGACGGTGGCCGGCCCGCTCGGCCCGGCCGTCAACGGCACCACCACCGGGTTCCAGCCGCACAGCTACAGCCTGTCCGCCTACGCGGGCAAGGAGATCCTCGTCGGCTTCCAGTACGTCAGCGACGGCGGGGTCAACGAGGGCGGCTGGAAGATCGACGACGTCACGGTGGGCGCGACGGCGGTGAGCGACGGGGCCGGCCTGGAGCCGTTCGACTCCCCGACCGAGATCTCGCCGACGCCGGTCAGCAACTGGAACGTGCGTCTGGTCGGCCTGGACGAGCGGCACTCGGTGGTGCTGCAGGCCCAGTTCGACGGCAAGGGCTCGATCAGCCTCAACCGGCTGCAGCTCGCGCCGTTCGCGGTCTTCCCGTCGGTGGTCGCGATCGTGGCCTATGACGAGCCGACCGAGCAGGTCCAGCAGTACGCGCCGTACACGCTGAAGGTCAACGGCGTCACCCAGCCAGGGTGAGCCCGAGGAGGCGTCCGCCGGGGGTCGGCGGGCGCCTCCTTCGTCGGGTACGATCGCCGAACATCATTCGGCATGGGGGTGCCCAGCATGACCACGCGCCAGCACACGATCGGCGACCTCCTGCGGCGCTCGGCCGCCAGGTTCCCCGCCAAGACCGCCGTGATCTACGGCAACGTCCGCCAGAGCTACGCCGATCTCGACCTTGAGGTCAACCGCACGGCCAACGCGCTGGCGGCGCGGGGCGTGGCCAAGGGCGACCGGTTCGCCCTGTTCAGCCATAACAACCATGCCTTCGTGGTGGCCTACTTCGCGCTGGCCCGGCTGGGCGCGATCTCCGTGCCGATCAACTTCATGCTCGGGCCGCGCGAGGTGGCCTACATCCTGGAGCACTCCGGCGCGACGGGGATGCTGGCGGAGGAGGCGCTGCTGCCGGTGGCCGAGGCCGCGGCCGGGCCCGCCGTGCGGGTGCGCGGCGTGATCGGCGCGGCCGAGGGCTGGGAGTCCTTCGCCACCTGGCGCGGCGACGACGCCGAGCCGCAGGTGGAGATCGCCGCCGACGACCCGATCCAGCTCATGTACACCAGCGGCACCGAGTCCCGGCCCAAGGGCGCCACGCTGTCCAGCGGGAGCCTGCTGGCCCAGTACGTGAGCTGCGTCGTCGACGGCGAGATGAGCTCCGACGACGTCGAGGTGCACGCGCTGCCCCTCTACCACTGCGCCCAGCTCCACTGCTTCCTGACGCCCGGCATCTACCTGGGCGCCACCAACCTCATCCTGCCGGGCGCCGACCCGGCCTCGATCCTGGCCACCATCGAGGGCGAGCGCGCGACCAAGCTGTTCTGCCCGCCCACGGTGTGGATCGCCCTGCTGCGCCACCCCGACTTCGACCGCCGTGACCTGTCCTCGCTGCGCAAGGGCTACTACGGCGCCTCGATCATGCCGGTCGAGGTGCTGAAGGAGATCTCGGCCCGGCTGCCGGACGTGCGCCTGTTCAACTTCTACGGCCAGACCGAGATGGCGCCCCTGGCCACCATCCTGCGGCCCGAGGAGCAGCTGACCCGGCTGGGCTCGGCCGGGCGGCCCGCGCTCAACGTCGAGACCAGGATCGTCGACGACGAGGACCGGCCGGTGGCGCCGGGCGTGGTCGGCGAGATCGTCCACCGCAGCCCGCACGCCATGCTCGGCTACTGGAACGACCCCGACAAGACCGCCGAGGCGTTCCGCGGCGGCTGGTTCCACAGCGGCGACCTCGGCGTCATGGACGCCGACGGCTACCTGTCGGTGGTCGACCGGAAGAAGGACATGATCAAGTCCGGCGGCGAGAACGTGGCGAGCCGCGAGGTGGAGGAGGTCATCTACCAGCATCCGGCGGTCGCCGAGGCGGCCGTGTTCGGCGTCCCGGACGAGCGGTGGATCGAGGCGGTGACGGCCGCCGTGGTGCTGCGCGAGGGCGCGGGGCTGACCGCGGCCGAGCTGAACGCGTTCCTGCGCGAGCGGCTGGCCTCCTTCAAGACGCCCAAGAACGTGGTGTTCGTGGACGCGCTGCCGAAGAACGCCTCCGGCAAGGTGCTCAAACGCGAACTGCGCGACGCCTTCTGAGAGCCCGCGCCGGTCACTTGCCGAGCAGGTCGGCGGCCAGTTGCCGGAGCACCGCGCGCTGGACCGCGCCCGTCGCCGTCCTCGGCAGCTCGTCCAGGACCAGCACCTCGTGCGGGAGCAGGACGGCGGCCAGGCCCTCGCGGCAGAACGCGATGAGCTCGCCCGCGTCGATCGGGCGGCCCGGCCTGGGCACCACGCAGGCGACCGGCCGGTCCGGCCCGTCGGCGCCGGCGTGGGCGACCACCGCGCACTCGGCGACCGCGGGGTGCTCCAGCAGCCGGGCCTCGGCCTCCAGGGGTGACGTCCAGGCGCCGCCCGTCCTGATCAGGTCGCCGGAGCGGCCCAGGAAGCGGTAGGAGCCGTCGGCGTCCCGGGCGCAGGTGTCGCCGGTGCGCAGCCACTCGCCCTGGAACGCCTGGCGGGTGGCGGCGGTGCGGCACCAGTAGCCGGTGGCGATCGAGTCGCCGCGCACGTACAGGTGGCCGGGTTCGCCGTCGGGGACGGGCGCGCCGGAGTCGTCCAGCAGGCGCACCTCGTAGCCGGGCACGACGGCGCCCGAGCCGGCGGGGCGCGCCTGGCCCGGACGGCCGGAGAGGAAGACGTGCAGCGACTCGGCGGAGCCCAGGCCGTCGATGAGGTCCACGCCGAAGCGGCCGGTGAGACGGCGGTGGAGCTCGGCGGGCAGCGCCTCGCCCGCGGAGACGGCCAGGCGGACCGAGGCGAAGGCGTCCTTGGGGGCCTCGGCGGCCAGCAGCGCGGCGTAGAACGACGGGCCGGCGAAGAACAGGGTGGGGCGCTCGGCCAGCAGTCGTTCGACGACGCCGCCCGGGGTGGGCGCGGCGGGGTCGAGGATCGTGGTCGCGCCCGCGGCGAGCGGGAGGATCAGGGAGTTGCCGAGCCCGTAGGCGGAGAACAGCCGGGCCGCCGAGAGGCACCGGTCCTCGGGGCGCACGCCGAGCACCTGCCGCCCGTACGCCTCGTGGACGTCGCGCAGCGCGCCGTGGCGGTGCATGGCCGCCTTGGGCGCGCCGGTGGTGCCGGCGGTGTAGAGCCACAGCGCGGGCGAGTCGGGCCAGGTGTCGTACGCGCCGGTCGCGCCCCGGCCGGCCTCCAGCACGTCCGACCACAGGCAGACCGGCACGCCGGGCTCGACCGCCGCCGACGGGCCCGCTCCGGTCGCGGTGGCGATGCGCGCCACGTGGCCGGGGGCCTGGCCCGCGTCGGTGAGCACGAGCGCCACGACCTCGGGCGCCGACAGCAGCGCCTCCTGCACGGCCGCCTCGAACTCGGGCGCGGAGACCACCACCCGCGCCCTGGAGTCGCGGATCAGCGCGCCCAGCTCGGCCCCGTCGTACAGGGCGGGCACCGGGACGGCGACCGCGCCCATCCGCAGCACGGCCAGGATCGTGATCAGCGTCTCGGGCCGGTCGGGCAGGACGAGCAGCACGCGCTCCTCCGGCCGCACGCCCATCACCCGCAGCCCGCCGGCCAGCTCGGCGACGTGCGTGGCGAGCTGGGCGTACGTCATGGCGCCCAGCGGCCCGGCGACGGCGACGCGGTCGCCGTGCCCGGCCTCGACCAGGCGGTCGGTGAGATGGACGCCGGCGTTGAACGACTCGGCAGGCATGGTCGTCCCCATCCGCAGAAGGGCTTTGCAGCTGAAGTCTCCATACAGAATCGATGAGCCGTCAACTACTTCTGCGAGGACGGGTGTCGGCAGGGCCGCAACCCCGGGCCGACGTCGGCGGCGCCGGAGCGCACGTGGTCCAGGAAGGCGCGCACGGCGGGCGTGAGCCGGGCCCCGGCGGGCCAGCACGCCCCGATCGTCCGGAACACCGGAGGCGACAGCGGGATCTGCACGACGCCCTCGGCGGGCGCCAGACGGGGCAGCACGGCCACGCCGAGCCCGGCCGCCACCAGGCCGCGCACGGTCTCCGACTCCTGCCCCTCGAAGGCGATCCTGGGCGTGAACCCGGCCGCCGCGCACAGGTCGTCGGTGATCTGGCGGACGCCGTAGCCGTGTTCGAGCGTCACCAGCTCCTCCCCGGCCAGCTCGGCGGGCCGCACCCTGGCACGTCCGGCGAACCGGTGGCCGGGCGGCACGGACAACACCAGCTCCTGGTCGGCGAGCGGGTGCCCGGCCAGGCCCGGGTCGCCGTCGGGCAGGGGCGCGACGAACACCAGGTCGATCTCGCCCTCGGCGAGCGCGCGCAGCATGTCCTGGCGCGAGCCCTGCGCCAGGCTGAACCGCACGCCCGGGTGGCGCTCGCGGAAGCCCCGGATCAGCGAGGGGACGAGCGTGCGGCCCAGCAGGTGCAGGAACCCGAGCACGATCCGGCCGCTGCCGGGGTCGATCTCCTCGCGCACCTCGCGGGCGGCCGACTCCATGGTGGCCAGCGCCCTGCCGGAGGCGGCGGCCAGGACGCGCCCGGCCCTGGTCAGGCGGATGCCCCGCCCGTACGGGACGACGAGTGGGGCTCCGACCAGGTCGGCCAGGGCGGCCAGGCGGCGGCTGGCGGTGGGCTGCGGCATGCCGAGCAGCTCGGCCGCCCGCGTGACGTGCCCGGTCTCCCCCACGGCGGCCAGCAGGGCGAGCGTGGGAGCCAGCCCGGCGGCCAGCCGCTCGTCCGCGAGCTCGTACTCATCCACCACAGCATGAATTATGGCCTACTTCCGCATTGGACGTATTTATTAGCCTTGCTTAGCGTTTCCAGGCGTGGCGGTCATCGAAGCTCAACGAGTCGGCACCCGGCGGGCCGGTCCGGCCGTGGCGGCGGCCGGCGTCTCCTCCTTCGCCCTGCTGTACGCGCCGCAGCCCGTCCTGCCGCAGCTGGCCGCCGACTTCCGGCTCGACCCCGGCGGCGCGTCGCTGGCCGTCGGCGTGGCCACGGCGGCGCTGGCGGTGGCGGTGCTGCCGCTGGCCGCGCTGGCGGAGGTCGTCGGGCGGCGGCGGATGATCGTGTGGTCCGTGCTGGCCTCGGCGCTGATCGGGCTGGCGCTGCCGCTGGCGCCGACGTTCCCGGTGCTGGTGGCGATGCGGGCGGCGCAGGGGGTGGCGGTCGCCGGGTTCGCCGGGGTCGGGGCGGCGTACCTGGCCGATCTGGTGGGGGCGACGAGGCTGGCCGGGGCGGTCGGCGTGATGATCGCCGGGAACTCGGTGGGCGGGATGCTGGGCCGGCTGGGCGCCGGGTTCGCCGCCGGGCCGTGGGGGTGGCGGGGCGCGCTGCTGGTGGTGGCCGGCGTGTCGCTGCTCTGCTCGGCGTACGCGGCCCGCACGCTGCCCGCCCCGCCGCCCTTCGTCCGTGCTCCACACGCCGGAGGCGGCGGCCGGATCGGGACGGCGCTGCTGGCGCCGTACACGGTGGGGGCGCTGGGCGTCGGCGCGTTCGTCGCCCTCTACAACGCCGCCTCCTTCCGCCTGTCCGCGCCGCCGCTGTCGCTCTCCCCCGCCGTGGCCTCCCTGGTGTTCCTCTCCTACGCCCTCGGCACCGCCTCCTCGGCCGCCGCCGGCCGGCTGGCGGACCGCCTGGGACGCCGGGCGGCCCTGGTCGCCGCCCTGGCCGTGACGGCCGCCGGCGCGGCGCTGACCGCGCTCGGCCCCCTGGCCGCGGTCGTGACCGGGTTCGCCGTGCTGACCGCCGGGTTCTTCGCCGCGCACGCCGTGGCCAACGCGTGGGTCGCCGCGCAGGCCCCGCCGGCCGCCCGCGGGCGCGCCGCCGGGATCTACACCCTGTGCTACTACCTGGGCAGCGGCGCCGGCGGCACGGCGGGCAGCGCCGTCTACGGCCACGCCGGATGGACCTGGCTGATCGTCCTGACCTCGGCCTGGCTGCTGCTGGCGATCGTGGCCGTGCTCGTCGCGGGCCGGCGGCCGCGGGCTGTTGCCAGGCGACCCCGGCAGGAGTACGCCTGACATCACAGGGGTGGGCTACTTCCAGGAAGGGAAGACGATGGCCGACCAGTTCATCGTGTTGCGCGATCTGAGCAGGACCCGCATGGCCGCGCCGTTCGAGCGGGCCGCCGCCGTGGCCGAGACGCCGAGCGAGCCGCACGTCGAGGTCACCGGGCTCGGCAAGCGCGAGGTGGCCGACCTCGCGCGGGACCCGTCGGTGGCCGCGGTCGCCCGGCCGATGCCGACCACCGTGCCGGGCGCGCCCGAGGACGCCGAGGCCCCGCCGCCGGCGGCGGAGGCGGGCGCGCAGGTCACGTGGGGGGTGCGGGCGCTGGGCGCCGACGCCTCCACCCGTACGGGGGCGGGGACGGTGGTCGCCGTCCTCGACACCGGCATCGACGCCACGCATCCGGCCTTCGCCGGGATGACGCTGGTGGAGGAGGACTTCACCGGGTCGGGCCGCGGCGACAAGGTCGGCCACGGCACCCACTGCGCCGGCACCGTCTTCGGCCGCCCGGTCGACGGCATGCGCATCGGCGTCGCCCCCGGCGTCGAACGGGCGCTGATCGGCAAGGTGCTCGGCGACGACGGCAAGGGCTCGACCGCCGCGACGGTCAAGGGCCTGCTCTGGGCGCTCGGGAACGACGCCGACGTCATCACCATGTCGCTCGGCATCGACTTCCCGGCCGCCATGCGGCAGCTGGAGGAGCGCGGGCTGCCGCAGTTCCTGGCCACGTCGATCGCGCTGGAGTCGTACCGGGCCACGTTGCGGCTCTACGACTCGCTGATGCGGATGATCGCGGCCAGGGCGGCGTTCGGCGCCGGCACGATCGTCGTCGCGGCCACGGGCAACGCCAGCCACCGGGAGCTGCGGCCGGACTTCGAGGTCGGGCCGGAGCTGCCGTCGGCCGCCGAGGGCATGATGGCCGTGGGCGCGGTGCAGCGGCTGCCGTCCGGGCGGCTGGCGGTCGCGCGGTTCTCCAACACCTTCCCGCAGGTGTGCGCGCCGGGCGTGGACGTGGTCTCGGCCCGTACCGGAGGCGGGCTGACCAGCAAGAGCGGCACCAGCATGGCCGCGCCGCACGTGGCCGGGGCGGCGGCGCTGTGGTGGCAGGAGCTGCGGGCGGGCAGCGACGGCGCGCGGGCCGCGGCGGTCACCGGCCGGTTGCTGCTGACCGCCGCGACGGACGTGTTCGTCCCGGACGCCGACACCGAGGACCTGGGCGCGGGGCTGGTCCAGGCGCCCCGCTGAGCCGGCAGGCAGCCCGCATGCAGCCGCACGGTGTCCCGGCCGCGGTGGCCGGGACACCGTCAGGGGCCTTCGGGGTCCACCGTGTCGGCGTCGGCCCAGAACGGCGCGGCCAGCTCGCGCAGCCGCGCCGCGCCGACCCGGTCGAGCAGGGCGAGCGCGCCCGCGTTGTCGGCGAGCTGGGCCGTGCTCGTGACGCCGAACAGCACACTGGCCACGGCCGGATGGGTGAGGCAGAAAGCCACGCACACCTGCGCGGGCGTCGCCTCCAGCGCGGCCGCCACCTCGGCCAGCCCGGCGGCGGCCGTCGCGGCCCGCGCGCGCACGCCGCCGGGGTCGGGGAAGACCGGCCGGGCGGGCCTCTCCTTGCCGGCCAGCAGCCCGCCTTCGAGCACGTCGCTGGCCTGCAGCGAGACGCCGGCGTCGAACACCTCGGAGAACGGCACCCCTTCCGGGATCGAGCGGCGGCACGGGTTGTACTTGAGCTGGGCCAGTTGCGGCCCCGGCGAGCCGAGGTCGCGGGCGTGGTTGCGGATGGTCAGGATCGAGGTGGCCGACCAGTTGTTGACGCCCCAGCAGCCGAGCAGCCCCTCGGCCTCCAGCGCGGCCAGCTCGCGGGCCAGGCGGCGCAGGTCGAGGTCGTCCCGGTGCACGTCGCCGACCACGGCCAGGTCGGCGTGGTCGGTGCCGGCCCGCAGCAGCGCGCGTTCGAGCTGGTCGCGCAGCGGACGCCCGGGGTGGTCGTCGAGCCAGAGCTTGACCGAGAGCAGGTAGTCCTCGCGGGCCAGGCCGGCGGCCCTGACCATGGCCGAGAAGAGCACGTCGGTGAAGACCGGCCGCTGTCCGGGCAGGCCGTAGACGCCCACGTCGAACAGGTTGACGCCGATCTCCACGGCGTGCCGCAGCAGCTCGACGGCCGCGCCGAAGTCCATCCGGTCGTAGGTGTGCCAGGACCCCAGCGACAGCACCGACGCCTCGGGGCCGTGCGCGCCGATCTGGCGCTGGGGGACCTTGACCGTCATACGTTCGCCTCCGAGTCCCAGACCTGGTGGCGGCTGCGCCACCACAACAACGCCACCATCACCAGGAACGGCAGCACCCCGCGGTACTGCTGGACCGCCTCCAGCGACGCCGTCACCCCTTCCAGGCAGCCCAGCAGCAGCCCGCCGGCCAGCGTCAGCCACAGGCTGCTGAACGCCCCCACCATGGCCACCGCCAGCGCGGTCGTGACCAGGTTGCCCAGCGTGGAGAAGTCGCCGCCGAGCCGCGGCGCGACCAGGACGATGACCAGCGTGCTGACCGCGCCGATCGCCACCCAGACGGCCAGCGCGAGCCGGGGCGCGGGGATGCCGACGACCTGCGCGGTGGCCGGTCGTTCCGACAGCGCCTGGAGCCGCAGCCCCACCCGGGTGCGCCCGAGCAGCAGCCCCACGCCGACCGTGATGAGCACCGCGAACGACAGCGACACCAGCACCGCCTGCGGCACGACCACCTCGCCCACGGTGAAGGCGGGCGCGTCGAACGGCTGCGGGAAGCGCCGCGCGCCGCTGGTGTTGTTGCCGAACAGCCGCAGCCCGACCGACATCAGCGCGACGAACACCGCCACGGTGACGGCCGCCTTGGTGCGCAGGTCGTGCTCGCCGAACCAGCGCACCAGGCCGAGGCCGAGCAGCGCCGAGACCAGCCCGCCGGCCAGCGCCCCGAGCGGCAGCGCGAGCCAGACGTTCAGGCCGGCGTCGGTGAGGGTGACCATGACGAAGGCGCCCATCGCGCCCACGGCCGCCATCGCGAAGTTCACCACCGCGACGAGCCGGTAGGTCAGGACGACGCAGAGCCCGAGCAGCGCGTACACGCCGCCGCTGGTCAGGCCCGCGACCACGGAGTCGAGCATCAGCCGTTCCGCTTCGGGACGATGAAGCCCTCGGGCAGCACCGTCCACTTGCCGTTCTCGGCCTTGACGAAGCGGCTGCCCTCGATGGGGTTGTGCGCCTGGCCGGGGCCGAACACCCAGGGCGTGCCGACCATGGGGTAGGTGATGGGCTGCATCGACTTGAACGCCTTGGTCACCGACTCCCGGGTGACGTCCCCCTTGATTGTCTTGAGGACCTGGACGAACACGTCGGCCGCCATCACCCCGCCCTGGCTGAACGCGGTCTTCTGGATCTTGTTGTCGTTGACGATCTTCGCCCACCGCTCGTTGCCCGGCAGCGTCTCGTCGGTGTACGGCTGCCACTCGGTGCCCGCCTGGGCCTTCATGCCGGCCGGGATGAGGGCGGCGTTGGCGTCGGTGTAGGCGTTGGCCATGAGGATGAAGTCGACGTCCTGCATGCCCTGGGTCTTGGCCTGGGCGAACCAGGGCCCGACCTGGGCGTTGTAGACGACCGCCTGGCAGCCGCCGCTCTTGAGCTTGACCAGGTACGGCGTCGGGTCGCCCTGCCCGACCGAGGTGTCCTTGACCGCCAGCGTCTTGCCGGTGATGTCGCTCCACTCCTTGACGGCCGCGTCGATGCCGCCGCCGCTGCCCGGCAGCACGGTGAAGGCCAGGCACACCTTGTCGTGCTTGAGCGTCTCGGAGGCGTAGTAGAGCATCGCGGTCAGCAGCTTGAACGGGCCGGGGTTGACCGGGGCGATGTTCGGGCTGGTGAAGCAGGCCGGGTCCACGCCCACGGCCGGGATCGAGACGATCTGCGCCTTGCTGTAGGTGGCCCGGTTGAGCCCGCAGTCCACGGCGCTGGAGGAGCCGACGAACGCGACGACCTCCTCGGAGTCGATCAGCTCGCGCGCCGCCTCCGTGGAGCGCTGCGGGTTCATCGCGTCGTCCTTGCTGATCAGCTCGATCTTGCGGCCGTTGATCCCGCCGGCCTTGTTGACCTCCTCGAAGACGGCCTTGACCGCCTGCGGCACCTCGGGGGTCTGGAACAGGCCGGTGACTCCGTTGACGGCGCCGACCTTGATGGGCCCGTCGGTGCCCGAGCCGCCGGAGCAGGCCGTCAGAGCGGTCAGCAGGCCGAGGACGGGCAGGGCCATGAGTACGCGTTTCACGATGTCTCCTCCAAGACGGTGCCGAGGTAGGCGGCCCTGACGGCCGGTGCGTCCAAGACGTCGAGCGTCGGCCCCGAGGCGATCACGTGCCCGAAGTCCAGCACCGTGACCTGGCCGCAGGCGGCTCGTACGAGATCCATGTCGTGCTCCACCAGCAGGATCGACACGCCGAAGCGGGCCGGGACCTGGGCCAGGCGGTGGCCGAGGCGCAGCGACTCGGCGGCGGACTGGCCGGCGGCCGGCTCGTCGAGCAGCGCGACCTTCGGCCTGGCGGCGATCGCGGCGGCGACGTCGAGCAGCCTTCTGGTGCCCGCGTCGAGGATCGAGACCGGCACCTCGCCGGGCGGGCAGCCGAAGAAGCGCAGCACCTCCGCCGCCTCCTGCCTGGGCAGGCGCCGCCCGGCGACGATCGCCAGGTACTCCTCCTGCGTCAGCTCCGGAGCGATGGCGGTGGTCTGGAACGTGCGGCGCAGCCCGCGCCGGGCCCTGACGCTCGGGCTGAGCCGGTCGAGTGGCTGCCCGGCGAGCACGACCGAGCCCTCGTAGCGGGCGGCGAAGCCGGTGACCGCGGAGATCAGCGTGGACTTGCCGGCGCCGTTCGGGCCGATCAGGCCGTGGACGCCGAGGGCGGGCACGGTCAGGTCCACGCCGTCCAGGGCGACGACCTGGCCGAACCGCACGCTCAGCCCGCGGATCTCCAGCACGTTCCCCTCGCCCGCCGCCGGAGGAACCGGGGCGGCCTCCTCGGCGGGCCCCTCGGCGGGCGCGGCGGAGGCGGCCTCCAGCAGCGGGCGGGCGGCCCGTTCGCGCCTGCGGGCGCGGGTGAAGTCGGTCTGGCTGACCCCGCTGCGCAGGGCGAAGATCGCCATGACGCCGAACAGGATGCCGCCGAGGTCCTGCGGCAGGCGCAGCTTCTCCAGGACCGTGGCCATGACCGCGCCGAAGATGCCGCCCAGGACGGCGCCCTCGGTGTTGTGCGGCCCGATGAGCACGGCGACCGCGAACAGCGCCAGCGACTGCATCATCACGAAATTTCCGGATACGACGAGGCCGAGCTGCCCCGCCATCAGCCCGCCCCCGATGCCGGCGATGAACGCGCTGATGGCGAAGGCCGTGAGCTTGCTGCGGGCCACGGAGATGCCGTGCGCCGCCGCCGCCCGCTCGGAGTGCCGCAGCTCCAGCCACGACCGCCCGATCCTGGTCCGGTTGACCAGCGCCAGGCCGATCGCGATCAGCACGAACACGGCCATGGCCAGCACGAAGTACGCCGCGTCGGAGGCGAACGGCTCCGGCCGGACGAGCGTCTTCAGCTCGGTCGTGCCGGGGAACTGGTTGGCGTTCAGCACGATGTCGGTGGAGACGGCGAAGCCGAGCGTGACGACGGCGAGGTTGACGCCCCGGATGCGCAGCGCGGGCAGCCCGATCGCGACGCCCACCGGCACGGCCGCCAGGCCGCCGAGCACCAGCCACAGCAGGAAGCCGCCGGGCGCGTCGGCCAGGTTCAGCCGCAGCACCACCCAGGCCCCGATCGCCGCGAACGACATCTGGCACAGCGACATGACCCCGGCCCGCCCGACGATCACGCCGTAGCTCTGCATGAGCACGCCGCTGACCACGGCCGCGATCGCCAGGTAGATCCAGTACGGCGGCAGCACCCAGGGCAGCACCGCGCACGCCGCGACGGCCAGCCCCAGCCCGGGACCCCAGGTTCTCAGCAGCACGTTCATCAGCTCCCGCCTTCCGTGCCGGCCGCCCGGGCGAGACCGTCGTCGGTGACGGCGCCGAAGTAGAGCTCGTGCAGCCGGTCCTGCGCCCCGCGCAGCTCCTCGCACGGACCCTCGAAGACCACCCGGCCCTTGCGCAGCACGTACGCGCGGGCGCCGATCTCCAGCGCCAGGTTGGCGAACTGCTCGACGAGCAGCACCCCGATGCCCCGCTCGGCCAGTTCCCGCACCGAGCCCATCAGGCGGCGGACCACGACCGGCGCGAGCCCGAGCGACATCTCGTCGATGAGGACGACCTTGGGCCCGGCGATCAGCGCCCGGCCGATGACGAGCATCTGCTGCTCGCCGCCGGACAGGTTGGCGGCCGGCAGGGTGCGCCTGCGGTCCAGCTCGGGGAAGATGTCGTAGACCATGGCCGGGTCGCCGTCGCCGGAGACCAGCAGGTTCTGCTCCAGCGTGAGGGTGCGGAACACGGTGCGGGCCTGCTCGGCGTACCCGAGTCCGGCCTGGGCGCGGCGGTAGGTGGGCAGGCCGGTCAGCGGCGTGCCGGCGAGGGCGACCGTGCCGGCGGCGGCGGGGGCCAGGCCCGCGATGCCGTCGAGCAGGGTGGTCTTGCCCGCGCCGTTCGCGCCGAGCAGCACGGTGACCGTGCCGGGCGCGACGCCGAGGCTGACCTCGTGGACGACGGGCACCTCTCCCCTGGAGACGCTGAGGCCCCGTACGTCGAGGACGTCGTCCGCGGGAGCGCCCATCAGCGGCTCCGGCGGCGGTCGTCGGCCGCGGCGGCCGGCGGCGCGTGCGCCGGTCCGCGAGGGGCCCGATCGATGATGCGCCGTGCCTCGAAAGGTAGAGGCATCGTCACCTCCCGGCACGAAATCGTATCTGATTCCATGTACGTTATGCGGATGGAAATGAGAGTGTCCAGAGCGGAGCGGATATGAAATCTGCGGCTGACAACAGGTCGGCGGATCTGGTCATGACCGGCGGCGTCGTCCACACGATGAACGCGGCCGGCCATCTCGCGTCCGGCATCGCGATCAAGGACGGACGCATCGTCAGGGTCGGCACTCCACTGCAGGTCCAGGCCATGGTGGGCCCGGGGACGCGGGTCGTGCGCCTGCGCGGCAGATCGGTGCTGCCCGGCATCAACGACAGCCACCTGCACGGCGCGTGGCTCGGCCTGCGCTGGCCCGACCTGCTGCTGGACCGCCTGACCGGCGCCGCCGACCTCGTCCCCGACTCCCGGCTGGGCAAGCAGGAGGAGCGGCGGGCGGCGATCCTGCGCGCCGGCGACCTGCTGGCCTCCCTGGGCATCACCAGCTACACCGAGCCCGGCCTCGGCCCCTGCGAGCACGACGGCGGCGGGCGCTTCGGCGTCGAGGTCCTGCGCGAGTACGCCGGGATGGCCGCGCGGGGCGAGCTGAAGGCGCGGGTGAGCGCGTTGCTGCTGTTCGCCGAGGTGGACGGGCGCAGCTCACTGCCCGACCTGGTCGCCGGGCTGCGCGACCTGACGCCGCCCGCCGAGGTGCCGGGCTGGTTCAAGGTGGCCGGGGTGAAGATCTTCGCCGACGGCATCCCGCCGATGCGCACGGCCTGGAGCGACGAGCCGTACGAGGACGGCACGCACGGCGCCCCGCTGGTCGAGGGCGGCTCGGAGGACGAGCGCGAGACCGCCCTGACGACCATGATCAAGACCGCCGCCGCGGCCGGGCACCAGGTCGCGGTGCACGCCACCGGCAGCCGCGCGACCCGGACGGTCACCCGCGCCCTGGCCGGAGCCCCCGGGCGGCGCCACTACCTCGTCCACGGCGACGTCCTGCATCCGGACACCCTCAAGACGATGGCCGCGGCCGGCATCGGCCTGACCACCCAGCCGGGCATCGCCGCCGCCGCCTCCCCCATGCTGCGCGACGCCCTGGGCCAGGCCGCGCTCGGGCACGCCTGGCCGGTGCGGGACGCGCTGGCCGCCGGCGTACGGCTCAGCCTCAGCTCCGACGCCCCCATGCTCACCCCCGACTGGCGGCACGGCGTGGCCGCGGCCGCCACCCGGTGGGCCGTCGAGGGCGCGCGCGACCAGCGGCTCGCCCTGGACCAGGCGCTGCGCGCCTACACCAGCACCCCGGCCTGGCAGGAGGGCGCGGAGTCGTGGAAGGGCTCGCTGGAGCCGGGCAAGGTCGCCGACCTGTGCGTGCTCGACGACAGCCTGCTGGACGCGCACCCGGCCGACCTGCCCGAGGTGCCGGTCGCGATGACGATGGTGGACGGCAGGATCGTCTACGAACGCTGACCGGGGGCGGCTGGTGGAGTCACAGCTCCACGTGGTGGTCGGGGTCGCCGCCGAGGCGGCTGCCGCCGCCGCCCAGGGCCGAGATGCGCGCCATCTCCTCGGGCGACAGCTCGAAGTCGAAGACCTCCAGGTTGTGGCGCATCCGCCCGGGGTCGGCCGACTTGGGGATCGGCACGGCGCCGAGCTGCACGTGCCAGCGGAGCACGACCTGGGCGGGGGTGCGGTCGTGCGCGGCGGCGACCTCGGTGACGGCCGGGTCGTCGAGCAGCTTGCTTCCGGCTCCGAGCGGGCTCCACGACTCGGTCGCCACGCCGTGCCCGGTGAGCCAGGCGAGCAGGCCGGGCTGCGGGAAGCCGGGGTGCAGCTCGACCTGGTTGACCGCGGGCCACACGCCGGTGGCGTCGACCACCCGCTCGATCTGCTCCGGGGTGAAGTTGGACACGCCGATCGAGCGGGCCAGCCCCTCCTCGCGCAGCCGGACGAACGCCTTCCAGGTGTCGACGAACAGGCCGTGGCCGGGCAGCGGCCAGTGGATGAGGTAGAGGTCGACGTGGTCGAGGCCGAGGCGGGACCGGCTCTCCTCGAACCCGCGCAGCGCCAGGTCGTAGCCGTGCTGGGCGCCGCGCAGCTTCGTGGTGACGAACAGCTCCTCGCGCGGCACGCCCGACTCGGCGACCGCCGCGCCCACGCCGCGCTCGTTGCCGTAGCTGGCGGCGGTGTCGATCAGCCGGTAGCCGAGCGTGAGCGCGTGGCCGACGGCCTGGCGGGCCTGGCGGTCGTCCATCGGCCAGGTGCCGAGGCCCAGGCGCGGCATGGCGCGGCCGTCGGAGAGCACGAGGGTCGGCGCGGTCGTCATGGCGGTCCTCTTCCGGGTGCGGGCAGGTGACGTACCTACCCGCCGCCGGGATGATCAACCTGCCGGTGGACCCCGCGCCACGTCGCGGCGCGGGCGGCGTACGATCCGAGACGTGATCACCGCTCCCCGCCTGCTCGCCGTCAGCGATCTGCACGTGCACCATCCCGACAACCGCGCGTTCGTCGAGGAGCTGCGCCCCGGGTCGGACGGCGACTGGCTGCTCGTCGCGGGCGACGTCGGCGAGCTGACGACGGACATCGCCTGGGCGTTGCGGCTGCTGGCCGACCGGTTCGCGCGGGTGGTGTGGGCGCCCGGCAACCACGAGCTGTGGACGCCGGCCCGCGACCCGGTGCGGCTGCGCGGCGAGGAGCGCTACCGGTACCTGGTGGAGCTCTGCCGCGATCTCGGCGTGCTCACGCCGGAGGACCCGTACGCGGTGTGGGAGGGGGCGCGCGGCCCGGTCACCGTGGCGCCGCTGTTCGTCCTGTACGACTACACCTGGCGTCCGGAGGGCGCGACGACCAAGGAGGAGGCCCTGCGCACGGCCTACGACGCGGGGATCGTCTGCACCGACGAGGTCATGCTCCACCCCGACCCCCACCCCGGCAGGGACGCCTGGTGCGCGGCCAGGGTCGAGTACACCGAGGCGCGGCTGGCCGCCCGGCCGCCGGGGCTGCCGACCGTGCTGGTCAACCACTATCCGCTGGTCCGTGAGCCGACGCGGGTGCTCACCCATCCGGAGTTCGCGCAGTGGTGCGGCACCGAGCGCACCGCCCGCTGGCACCTCGACCACGACGCCGCCGCCGTCGTGTACGGCCACCTGCACATCCCGCGCCTGACCCACCACGACGGCGTGCCGTTCATGGAGGTCTCGCTCGGCTACCCGCGCGAGTGGCGGCCGCGGCCGAACCCGCCGGCGCTGCCCCGCGTGATCGACGTGTGACCGCCGGCCCGGTCTGCGGGTCAGCCCTCCAGGTAGCGCAGGATCGCCAGCACCCGCCTGCTGTAGCCGGTGTCGCGCGGCAGGTCGAGCTTTTCCATGATGGCGTTGACGTGCTTCTCCACGGTGGACGCCGAGACGTGCAGGCGCTCGGCGATGGCCGCGTTGACCAGCCCCTGGGCCAGGTGGGCCAGCACCTCGGACTCGCGCGGGCTGAGCCGGCTCAGCGGGTCGGCGTGGCTGGTGCGGGCCAGCAGCCGCCGCACCACCTCGGGGTCGAAGGCCGTGCCGCCGGCGCGTACGCGGTCGAGGGAGTCGAGGAAGTCGGCCACCTCCGAGACCCGGTCCTTCAGCAGGTAGCCGAGCCCCTCGGCGGGCCCGGCCAGCAGGGTGGCGGCGTAGTGGGGCTCGACGTACTGGGACAGGACGAGCACGCCCACCTCGGGCCACCGCGCGCGGATCTCCAGGGCCGCCCGCAGCCCCTCGTCCTTGTGGCCGGGCGGCATGCGCACGTCGATCACCGCCACGTCGGGCCGGTCATCGGCGACGGCGGCCAGCAGCGCGGGCGCGTCGCCCACGGCCGCGACGACCTCGTGCCCGGCCTCGGCGAGCAGCCGGGTCAGGCCCTCGCGCAGCAGCACGGAGTCGTCGGCCAGGATCAGCCGCACGGCGGCTCCTTGGGCAGCGTGGCGACGATCTTCGTGGGGCCGCCGGGCGGGCTGTCCACGGTGAACGCGCCGTCGAGCGCCAGGACCCGGCGGGCCAGCCCGGACAGGCCGCCGCCCGCGGGGTCGGCGCCGCCTCCGCCGTCGTCGGAGATCGCCACGCTCACCGTCCGTTCGTCCTCGCCCACCACGACCAGGATGTCATGGGCGCGGGCGTGCTTGACCGCGTTGGTGATCGCCTCCCTGGTCACGAAGTACAGGGCGGTCTCGATCTCCGTGGCGGGCCGGGCCGACAGCCCGTAGTGGACGGTGACCGGCACGACGGAGCGTTCGGCGACGCCGGCCAGCGCGGCCTCGATCCCCAGCTCGTCCAGGGCGGTGGGGTAGATGCGCCAGGCGACGCTGCGCAGCTCGTCCAGGAGGCGGCGCGACTCGGCGTAGGCCTGGTCGACCAGCTCGGCGGTCCGGTCGTGGTCGCGGCCGTGCCGGGCGCGGCCGAGCAGCATGGCCAGGGCCACGCCGCGCTGCTGGACGCCGTCGTGCAGGTCGCGTTCGATCCGGCGGCGCTCGTCGTCCACGGCCCGGACGATGCCCGAGCGGGTCGCGGTCAGCTCGGCGATGCGGCGGCGCATGAGCTCCCGGCCGCCGGGGCCGAGGAAGTGGGCGGCCAGGCGGCGTTCGAGCACGCCGGCGGCCAGGGCGAGCAGCGCGGTCACCGTCAGCAGGGCCACGCCGCCGGTCAGGCCGAGCATGCCGCCGGTGGTGACGATCCGCACGCCCGGCAGCTCGACGGGAACGGGGGCCGAGCCGTCGGTGATCAGGTCCCACGCCCCGCCGCCCAGCAGCAGGCCGCCGACGAACAGGGCGACGGCGCAGCCGTACCCGCCGAGCACGCCCAGGGCGGCGCGGGCGGCCAGGTAGGCGTAACCGCCGTCGCGGGTGGGGGCGGGGTGGCCGAACCACCGGGTCAGCCGGGCGCGTTCGAGCGCCATGAGCCGCGCCGCGCCGCGCCGGGCCAGCGGGCGCGCGGCCGGGACCAGCCAGGCGGGCCAGGCCGCGCAGAGGAAGGCCAGCTCGACCGCGCCGAGCGCCATGCCGGCCAGCACCCCCACCAGCGCCTTCACCGCCCGGCTGCCGGTGTTCTCCCGGTTGTCCGGCATGGGCCCGAAGTTGTCCGACACGGGCCCGAAGTCTAGGCGTCGCGGCGGCGCAGCACGGCGTAGCCCGCCGCCAGCGCCGCCGCCGCCCAGGCCAGCAGCCAGGCCAGGCCCTCCCCCGCCGAGTACGGGACGGGCCCGCCGGTCAGGTTGTCCACGCTGCCCATGAACGCCAGCCCGGCGAACGTCGGCATGCGCAGCGAGGCGTCCAGCGCCGCCTGGCTCCCGGTCATCAGCAGCACCAGCGGCAGGCCCAGGAGCAGCATGAACACCACGGTCAGCGTGCCCGCCGCGCTGCGCATCGCGGCCCCGGCGCCCAGCGTCGTCACCGCCACCAGGGCGAAGAACACGCCCGCGCCCGTCACGTCCCGCACCGCCTCCCCGAACGGCAGCGCGACCAGCCCGCCGAACGCGTCGGCCTGCAGCACCACGTAGACCGCCGCCGTCGCCACCGCCCCCGACAGCGCCCCGGCGGCGAACATCACCGGCGCCACCACCAGCGCCTTGGCGGCCAGCACGAGCCCGCGCACCGGCGTGGCCTGCAGCGTGACCCTGATGCCGCCCGAGGAGTACTCCGACGTGATCGCCAGCATGGCCAGGGCGACCAGCGCGAACTGCACGAACGACGTGGCCGACACCACGGACTCGCTCGCCGTCACCCGCGCGCCGGGCACCCCCTCTCGCACCCCCTCTCGCACCGCGTCGGTGGCCGCGGCGGCGGCCAGGGCCACGGCGGTCAGCACCATGAGCGCCGCCGCGCCGGCCAGGCACCACCACGTGGACCGGACCGACCACAACTTGCCCCACTCGGCCCGTGCCGCCTGCCACAACGCCGCCGTCACGCGCCCGCCTCCGTCGTCCCGTACTCCACGCTGCTCTCCGTCAGCTCCTGATAGGCCTGCTCCAGGGACGCCTCCCGGGTGCGCAGGCCGTGCAGCCTGATCCCGGCCTCGTAGGCCAGGTCGCCCACCCGCTCGACGGGCGCGCCGGTGGCGACGACCTCGTTCTCGGCGACGCGCTCGGCGGCGATCCCGGCGGCGCGCAGGCGTCCGGCCAGCTCCCCGGCGTGCGGGGTGCGGGCCAGCACGGCCGTCAGCGAGCTGCGCCCGATGACCTCGGCCAGGGGCGCGTCGGCGATCAGCCGGCCCTTGCCGATCACCACCAGGTGATCGGCCGTGAGCTGCATCTCGCTCATCAGATGGCTGGAGACGAACACCGTGCGGCCCTCCGCGGCCAGCGACCGCATGAGCCGGCGCACCCACCGCACGCCGTCGGGGTCGAGCCCGTTGACGGGCTCGTCGAACAGCAGCACCGCCGGGTCGCCGAGCAGCGCGGCGGCGATGCCGAGCCGCTGGCTCATGCCGAGCGAGAGCGCCCCGGCCCGGCGGTTCGCCGCGCCGGCCATGCCGACGCTCTCCAGCACCTCGGCCACCCGCCGCACGGGGATGCCGTTGCTGCGGGCCAGCGCGGTCAGGTGCGCCCGGCCGCTGCGCCCGGGGTGCAGCGCCCGCGCGTCGAGCAGCGCGCCGACCGTCCGCAGCGGGTTCCTGATCCGGTGGTACGGCACGCCGCCGACCAGCGCCGTGCCCGCCGAGGGCCGGTCGAGCCCGAGGACGAGCCGCATCGTGGTGGACTTCCCCGCGCCGTTGGGACCGAGGAACCCGGTCACCGCGCCGGGTCTGAGCTCCAGCGACAGGTCGTCCACCGCCGTCCGGTCGCCGTACCGCTTGGTCAAACCCTTCAGACTGATCACGAGGGTCAACGCTAGGCAGCCGGGGGACGGGCCACCATGGGGTCCGGCCGCCGACCTCGATGGCGGAAAACCGGAACAGACCAGGTCGCGACGCCGTCCGGCCGGGGCGAGCGCGCCCAAACAAGACGGTGCCGTTGCCCCGCGTTGACGTGCGGCTCACTACGGTTGCCGAGCATGACCGAAGACAAGAGCCGGAACCGGCGGCGGATCAGCATCGACGAAGTGGGCCTGGAGAAGCGCAGGTCCGCGATCCAGGCGCTCATGGAGCAGCCGCCGTCACCGGCGTCCGAGCAGGTGGGCGTCTTCGCCGAGGCGAACGCGCCGGGCACGGCACAGGGCGACCTCGGCTGAGCCCGCCCGGCGCGGCCCCGGGTTCGGCAAAGCGGCGGCGCGGCGCGCCGCCGCTCCCGGGTCCGGGATGTCACGCTCGCCGGGAACGAGGAGTACCGCCATGAGCAAAGCCGTGCAAGGGCCCGAGCCGCATCCTCTCCTGGTCAAGCTGCTCCAGGAGGGTTCCCCGGACACCATGACGTTCTGGGGCTACGTGGGCCCGCCGTACCAGGACGGATTCGTCACGCTGTATCCCAGCCTGGAGGATCTGAACTCGGCCCTCGACATCCCGCAGAGCGACGTCCTGCACATCGAGGACGTGCCCGAGGACATCCTGCTCTTCGGCGCGAAGGTGTTGTGGGTACGCCGGGACGCCAAGGTCGTCCGCCGGCAGGCCGGCACGGCGGAGACGTCGCTGACCTCGGAGGCCGCCGAGGCCGCCGGGGACCCCGGGGAGATCCGGACGGGCCGGCTGCACCTGCGGGTCAAGACCGAGCGCGCCGACTGCCACAGCCCCTGCATGACCTGCCGCGACTGCAGCAGCGTGTGCATCTCGTCCTGCCGCAGGAAGTCGTCGCCGGAGTAGGGGAACCGACATGATCACCGACACCCCGCTCGCCGCGCTCGACCACCAGGCGCCCTACCTGCTGGAACGGCTCGTCAAGGAGCGCGTCGCCGCGACGGAGGAGGAGGCCGGGGAGCTGTTCGCCGAGGCGAAGAAGTACCTGGTGCTCACGCAGGTCGACCGGTCGCGGATCTGGACGATGCACTCGACGCGCGTCGACGACGCCTGGCATCACTTCATCCTCTTCACCGGCCTGTACACCGAGTTCTGCCGCACCTACTTCGGCCGGTACGTCCACCACAGCCCGAGCAACGACCCCGGCACGCCGGACGAGCCCGCCGAGGAGACCCCGGCGGGCACGTTCGCCGAGTTCCGCGACCGCTACGAGGAGCTCTTCGGCTGCCCGCTCCCCGACGTCTGGTACGACCATCGCACCGTCACGCTGACCCGCCGCATGGTGAACGAGCGCGCCGGGCTGCTCACCACCCGCCGCGACGGGAACCAGGTCGAGTTGCTCTCCCCGTCGGGCGAACCGCTGGTGGCCGCCAACATGATCGCCTCGCCCGCGCTGGAGTTCGTGGCCCGCACCGGCGCCTTCTACGTGCGGGAGCTGCCCGGCGGCCTGACCGGGGAGGAGCGGGTCGCCCTGGCCGGGGTGCTGGTCGAGCAGCGGATCCTCAAGGTGAGCGGCTAGCGGGGCGTGACCTACGCCTCCCTGCGGGCGGGGCGGGGACCCAACGCCCTCGTCGTCGAGGCGCTGGGCGTGCTCGGCGGCGTCCGCGGGCGGGCGCTGGACCTCGGCGCGGGCCCGCTCAACGACACCCGCCTCCTGCTGGAGCTGGGCTTCTCGGTCGAGGCCGTGGACACCGACCCCTGCACCCTCGCGCTGGCGGCGGCCTGGCGGCACCCGCGGCTGCGGGTCGTGCACGCCGACGTCCGTGACGTGCCGGTCACGGCGGGGGCCTACTCGTTCATGGTCGCGATCCACGTCCTGCCCTTCCTGCCCGAGGCCGACGTCCGCCGGGTGGCGGCCGCGATGGCCGGCGGCCTGGCCGCGGGCGGCGTGCTGTGCTGCACGTTCTTCGGTCCGGAGGACGCCTGGGCGGGGCGGCCGGGGCGCACGTTCCTGCGTGCCCCCGAGGCCGGCGCGCTGTTCCCCGGGCTGGAGCCGGTCGTCCTGCGCGAGGACCGCTACGACGGCGTCGACGCCAGGGACGAGCCCAAACGCTGGCACGTGGTGCGCTGCGTCTTCCGCAGGCCCGCTGCCCCCGGCACAGGTGGCGCCGCCGGGTCAGCCTGACGTCGCGAGGGTCAGGAAGCCCTCCTCGACCAGGCGGCGTACCAGGGCGAGGCCGTCCTCCCCCGGCAGGCCGGCCGCGGTGAAGGGTTCGCCGTCCGCCATGCGCAGGAAGGCGGCCTCGTGCCGGGCCGGGAGGCTGAGCCGTTTGCCGTGGAAGGCGAGGACCAGCGTGCCGGCGTCCCGTCTGCTCTCCCAGCGCAGGCCGGGGCGGAGCCGGACGGCGGTGCCGGCGTCGAGGCCGGCCAGGCCCGCGAGGTCGAGCAGATGGCCGCCCAGCCGGTCGCCCTCGGCGAGCAACGCCATGTCCACCGCGTCGTCGGCCAGCCTCTCGGGGGTGAGGACGGTCATCAGGCGGGCGGTCAGCTCCCGGATGCGCTCCCGTGCGGCGGCCCGGCCGCCGCTCGTACGGGCGAAGCCGAAGGGCAGCGGCTCCTGGCAGTCGGGGTCGGCGGAGACGGCCGCCTCGCACCCGGCCAGCAGCACGTCGGCCCAGGTCAGGGGATGGACGCCGACGCTCAGGTGCAGGGACGCGCCCTGCGCCGAGGCGGCCTCGTGCGGCAGGCCGCGCGGCAGGTAGAGCAGGTCCCCTTCGCACAGGTCGAACTCGTGGCGGGCGTCCTCGTGGATCCGCCAGCGTTTGGTCCCGGCCACCTGCAGCACGAACACGTCGTGGGAGTCGTGGTGGACGCCGAAGCCGCGCGCTCGCGGCGGGGTGAGGTAGGCGTTGACCCGGCACTCCGCGCTGAACTCGCCCGCCAGCCGCCGGCACAGCTCCCGCAGCGGCGGCCACCGTTCGTGCACCGAGGGCATGATCAGGGTCGAGCCGTCGCGGTAGCGGGCGTAGAGGTCCTCCAGCCCGGCCGCGCCGCCGTCGGCGTGGCCGTCGCGGACCACGCGCACGGCCCCGGCGTGCAGGCCGGAGCCGGACAGCAGCTCGTCGAGGCGGGCCAGCGAGAACAGCTCGCGGTAGTGGCCGGGCGACCGCCTGCGCAGCAGGAGATGCCGCCGCCCCTGGTGGTCCCGCAGGAACTCCTCGCGGGACACCGGGCCGAGCAGCCAGTCGATGGCGGGCGTGACGTCCGCGCCGTCCCGCTCGTCGAGCATCATCTCCGGTCCGTACCCGTGGCGTCCGCGCGCCACGCCCCGGGCCGCGCGGGGCCGCCCAGGGGCGGCCCGGGAGGCCCGGGGGCCCTGGGGGCGCGGTCAGTCGGTGCCGAACTCCATCGCGGCGCGGTCGAGCAGCTCGTCGTCCTCGGCGACCTCGCCGCGGGAGGCGATGGCCTCCGCGCCGCCCTGCGGCATCGCGCCGATGAGGCCGGTCGAGGCCGCCTGGGCGGCGCCGATGAGCGCCGGGTGGGTGGTGCCGACCATGCCGAGCGTGGCGTACTGCTCCAGCTTGGCGCGCGAGTCGGCGATGTCCAGGTTACGCATGGTGAGCTGGCCGATGCGGTCGACCGGGCCGAACGCGGAGTCCTCGGTGCGCTCCATCGACAGCTTGTCGGGGTGGTAGCTGAAGGCCGGGCCGGTGGTGTCGAGGATCGAGTAGTCCTCGCCGCGGCGCAGCCTCAGGGTGACCTCGCCGGTGACCGCCGTGCCGACCCAGCGCTGCAGCGACTCGCGCAGCATGAGCGCCTGCGGGTCGAGCCAGCGGCCCTCGTACATGAGCCGGCCGAGCCGCCGGCCCTCGTTGTGGTACGTGGCCAGGGTGTCCTCGTTGTGGATGGCGTTGACCAGGCGCTCGTAGGCGGCGTGCAGCAGCGCCATGCCGGGGGCCTCGTAGATGCCGCGGCTCTTGGCCTCGATGATGCGGTTCTCGATCTGGTCGGACATGCCCAGACCGTGCCGGCCGCCGATCGCGTTGGCCTCCATGACCAGGTCGACCGGGGAGCCGAACTCCTTGCCGTTGATCGTGACCGGGCGGCCCTGGTCGAAGCCGATGGTGACGTCCTCGGGGAGGACCTCGACCTCGGGGTCCCAGAAGCGCACGCCCATAATCGGCTCGACGGTCTCGATGCCGGTGTCGAGGTGTTCGAGGGTCTTGGCCTCGTGGGTGGCGCCCCAGATGTTGGCGTCGGTCGAGTACGCCTTCTCGGTGCTGTCGCGGTAGGGCAGCCCGTGGGCGAGCAGCCACTCCGACATCTCCTTGCGCCCGCCGAGCTCGGAGACGAAGTCCGCGTCGAGCCAGGGCTTGTAGATGCGCAGGTGGGGGTTGGCCAGCAGGCCGTAGCGGTAGAACCGCTCGATGTCGTTGCCCTTGAACGTGGAGCCGTCGCCCCAGATCTGCACCTCGTCCTCAAGCATGGCCCGCACCAGCAGGGTCCCGGTGACGGCGCGGCCGAGCGGCGTGGTGTTGAAGTAGGCCCGGCCGCCCGAGCGGATGTGGAACGCGCCGCAGGTGAGCGCGGCCAGGCCCTCCTCGACCAGCGCGGCGCGGCAGTCGACCAGGCGCGCGAGCTCGGCCCCGTAGGCCAGCGCGCGGCTGGGCACCGAGGCGATGTCGGGCTCGTCGTACTGGCCGATGTCGGCGGTGTAGGTGCACGGGACGGCGCCCTTGTCGCGCATCCACGCGACGGCCACCGAGGTGTCGAGACCGCCGGAGAAGGCGATGCCGACCCGCTCGCCGGTGGGCAGGGAGGTGAGAACCTTGGACATAGAAGAAGATTATGCATTGCAACGCATGTTCATGCAAAGCCAGTGTCTTTTCCGGGTGCGGGCCGGGATCTCCGGCGGAGGGTGGACAACCGGGCGGGGACGTGATCTGACGGAGGAAGGACCGCCGACGATCACGAACAGGAGCACCGGGACATGAGCGACACGCCGCGACTGCACTCAGCCGGCCCCACCCACCTGGACCGTGCCCGCGACCTGCGCCCGCTGATCGAGAGCGAGGCGGCCGAGGCCGAGGCGCTGGGCAGGCTGACCGAGCCCGTCGTGGCCGCCCTGCACGAGGCCGGGCTGTTCGGCGTCTGGCTGCCCGCCCCGCTGGGCGGCGCGGAGTTGTCGCCGTCGGAGCTGCTCGACCTCTTCGAGGAGCTGACCTACGCCGACGCCTCGACCGGCTGGGTGGTCATGGCCACCACCCTGGAGAACGGCACGGCGGGCGCCTACCTGGGCGACGACGCCGTCGAGCACATCTTCGGCGGCCCCCGCACGCCGCTGTTCGCGGGCCAGGGCACCCGGCCGGGCACCGCCGTGCGCGAGGACGGCGGCTTCCGGCTGACCGGCCGCTGGAGCTTCGCCTCGGCCATGCCGCACGCCCGGTACGTGCACAGCCTCGGCGTCGTCGAGGGCACCGGCGAGGAGCGCATCTTCATCACCCCGGTCGAGGACGCCGAACCGCTCGGCAACTGGGACGTCCTGGGCCTGCGCGCCACCGGCAGCCTCGACTACGCCATCGACGGCGCCTTCGTGCCGGAGTCGCGCACGCACCTGTTCGCGCAGCGGGAGCCGCTGCGCGGCGGCGCGATCTACCGGCTGGGCCTGCTGGACCAGGCGCTGATCGCCCACTCCGGCTGGGCGCTCGGCCTCGGCCGCCGCCTGCTGGACGAGCTGGGCCGGCACGTCGCGGCCCGCGCCGGACGTCCGGGTCAGCTCGCCGTCAGCGACGCCTTCCACACCGGCTTCGCCCGCGCCGAGGCGGCCCTGCGGGCGGCGCGCGCCCTGGTCCGCGAGACGTGGGAGGACGCCGAACGCACCCTGAACGCGGGCGGCACGCTGTCCACCCGCCAGGAGACGATGGTGCGGCTCGCGCTCAACCACGCCACCTCGACGCTCACCGGGGCGGCCGGGTTCGCCTACGCCTCGGGCGGCACGACGGCGCTGCGCGACGGCCTGCTCCAGCGCCTGTTCCGGGACGCGCACGCCGGCGCCCAGCACATCACCTCGGGCCCGCAGGCGCTGCGGGAGTGCGGCCGCGAGCTGGCAGGGCTGGCCCAGGGCGAGGAATGGACGCTCTTCACCCTGCAACCCTGACCCGAAGCCCCACCCCGAAGCCCCACCCCGAAGCCCTGACCCACCCTGAAGCCCTGACCCGAAGCGCCGCCCTGAACCCCTGCCCCGGGGCCCTGAGCACCGCCGCAGGACGTCGAGCGCCGCCGGGAGGTCAGTGTTGCCGGGAGGTCAGTGTTGCCGGGAGACCTGGGCGGTGTGCAGGGCGTCGGCGGTGGCGATCTTGTGGTTGCGGGCCGCCTGCTCGATCACCTCGGCCTCGGCGGCGCCCTCGATCAGGCTCAGCAGGTGGTCGTGCTCCTCCACCGACCTGCGCGCCCGCCCCGGCACGTACGTGAAGCTGGAGCGGCGCATGTGGTCGAGCCGCGCCCACTCCGACTCCAGCAGGGCGTTGAGGTGCTCGTCGGGGCAGTGGCGGTAGAGCGAGAAGTGGAACTCGCGGTTGAGCGCGGTGAAGGAGGTCGGGTCGAACTCCTCCAGCGCCTCCTTCATCCGCTCGTTGATCTCCCGCGACTCCTGGATCTTGGCCGCGTCCATGTGCGGCGCGCAGATGGCCGTGGCGTAGCCCTCCAGCCGGGCCAGCACGTTGAGGGTGTGCTCGACCTGCACCGAGTCGAAGACCGCGACCCGGGCGCCGATGTTGCGGACGACCTCGACCAGCCCGTCGGACTGCAGCCTGCGCACGGCCTCGCGCAGCGGGATCGTGCTGACGCCGGTCTCCCGGGCGAGCTGGTCCATGACCAGCCGGTAGCCGGGGCCGTACGTGCCGTCGAGGATGCGGGCCCGCAGCAGGTCGTAGCTGATCTCGGCCTTGGAGCCCTTGGGCCGCTTGGCCTGGGCCGGTTTTCTCGTGCTGCTCACCATCACCTCTGCAGGACCTTCATGATGGCGTCGCGGAAGCCCGCGCCCACTGTCATCCCCTCATCTTGCCCGACCACGAGCCCGCGCGACGCCTGGACCCCCGCCATCCAGAACCTCCGTCTGTCCTATTTCACATATGATTTCAGATCTTATCGTACGCGGGCACGGGGAAGTCCACGACCACCTGCCCGGTTCCGGTCGAGCCGAAGTACGGGCACAACTGCTCCCCCCGCCCCTTGTACGACCGCCACCCCAGCAGCCCGAACAACATCGCCGTGTCGGCCATCGCGCCCTCCCCCGCGCAGCGCACGTTGTAGTCGGGCAACATGTCCAGGAACTCGCCGATGCGCCCTTCGGCCCACATGTCCAGCACGGCCATGTCGATCTTCCGGTTGAGCGGGCTGCTGACCTCGTTGAGCAGCGACTCGGCGGTCTCGTTGGAGGGGAAGGCGTGCGAGAGCGAGCCGCTGGCCAGGAAGGCGACCCGGCGGTCGCTCTGCCGGATGCCGCGCAGCAGCGCCTCGCCGATGCGCCGGTTCTCGTCGATCGAGGAGTAGACGTTGCAGCCGATCGGCAACACCCGCACGGCGGAGTCCTCGTTCATGAAGTGCATCGGGACCAGCGTCGCGTACTCCAGGCCCAGGTCGCGGTAGGTGTGCACGAGCGCCTTCTGCCCGCCGGCGGCGATCTCGGCGCGGATCAGCTCGGCCAGCTCGGGGTCGCCCGGGTAGTCGTAGTCCAGGTCGTGGATGAAGTGCGGCAGCTCGTGGCTGGCGTAGGAGTCGCGGTGGCGCTCCTTGCCGTTGAGGTGGAAGCCGATGCTGTTCATCCAGTGGGTGTCGGCGATCAGGTACGTGTCCACCCCCAGCTCCCGCGCCCGCCTGCCGACCTCGGTGAGAGCCAGCTCGGCGGGCCGGCGGATGCCGAAGTGCCTGCCCGGCTGGATCGACAGCCAGATCGACGGCACATGCGTGATCTTGGCTGCCAGGACGAGCTCTCCCATCACACCCTCCCCAGGTGCGTCCAGACGCCCTTGACCTCGGTGTAGGCGTCGATGGCGTACGGGCCCATCTCCCTCCCCCACCCGCTGGCCTTGTAGCCCCCCCACGTGGTGGCGGCGTCGGGCACATGGATCATGTTGATGAACACGGCTCCCGCCCGGATCCGGGCGGCCAGGCGATGGGCGGTCGACAGGTCGTTGGTCCAGATGGAGGCGGCCAGGCCGTACTCCAGTCCGTTGGCGCGGCCGGCGATCTCGTCGGGGTCGTCGTAGGCCAGCACCGGGATGACGGGCCCGAACACCTCCTCGCGGGCCACGGCCATGGCGTCGGTCACCTCGGCGAACACGGTCGGGCGGTAGAAGAAGCCGGGGCCCTCGGCGCGCCTGCCGCCGGTGACGAGTTGCGCGCCATCGTACAGCGCGCTGCGGACGTGGGCGTCCACGGCCATCAGGTGGTCCTCGCTGATCAGCGGGCCGAGATCGGTGGCCGGGTCGAGGCCGGGTCCGACCTTGAGCGCGTCGGCCGCGGCGGCCATCTTCGAGGTGAACTCGTCGACGCGCTTGCGGTCGACGTAGAAGCGCGAGTACGCGGCGCAGACCTGGCCGCTGTTGAACAGCGCGCCCTGGACGTTGCCCGCCACCGCGGCGTCGATGTCGGCGTCGGCCGCGATGATGCTCGGGGTCTTGCCGCCGAGCTCCAGGGTCAGGCGCTTGAGGTTGTCCGCGCTGGCGTGCACGAGCGAGCGGCCGACCGACGTCGAGCCGGTGAAGGAGATCTTGTCCACGCCCGCGTGCCCGGCCAGCGCCGCGCCGGTCTCCGGGCCGCCGGTCAGCAGGTTGACCACGCCGGGCGGGAAGCCGGCCAGCGCCATCAGCTCCACCAGCCGCACCGTGGTCAGCGGGGTCTGCTCGGCGGGCTTGACGATCACCGTGTTCCCGCAGGCCAGGGCGGGGGCGAGCTTCCAGGCGGCGATCATCAGCGGGAAGTTCCACGGGGTGATGAGCGCGCACACGCCGACCGGCTCGCGCCGGGTGTAGTGCAGGGTGTCGGGGTACGAGACGGGCAACACCGAGCCCTCGATTTTCGTACACCATCCTGCGAAATATCGGAAATGTTCGGCGGTGCCGGGGACGGTCACGTTTCGCGCCACCGCCAGCGGCTGGCCGTTGTCCCTGGTCTCCAGCTCGGCCAGCTCGTCGGCGTGCTCCTCCACCAGGTCGGCCACCTTCCACAGCAGCCTCGCGCGGGCGGCGGCGGGCAGCTCGGCCCAGGCCGGGTCGTCCAGCGCGGCCCTGGCCGCCGCCACCGCGCGGTCCACGTCGGCGGGGCCCGCCTCGGCGCACTCGGTGATGACGGTGGCCTCGGCCGGGTCCAGCGTGGCGAACGTCGCGCCGTCCGCGGCCGGGCCCCAGGCGCCGCCGATGTACAGGCCGGTCATGAGCCGATCTCCTCTCGCACCATGTCCGCGCACCGCTCGCCGATCATGATGGCGGGCGCGTTCGTGTTCCCTGACGTGACGGCGGGCATCACCGAGGCGTCGGCGACGCGCAGCCCGTCGATGCCGTGGACTCTGAGCCGCTGGTCCACGACGGTTCCCATGGCGCAGGTCCCGACCTGATGGTGGTAGGTCACCAAGGTCCTCTCTATGTGCTCGGACAGTTCACGGTCACCGGGATGGAGCTCCGCGCCCGCCCATTCCCGCAGGGCGGCGGCGTGGACCAGCTCCCGGCACAGCTCGACGGCCGCGCGCATGCACGCGCGGTCGGCGGCCGCCTCCAGGTAGGCGGGGTCGAGGTGCAGCGGGGCGTCGGGGTCGGCCGAGGTCAGCGCCAGGTGGCCCCTGCTCTCCGGCCGGACGATCCCGGCCATGAGGGTGAAGGCGTCCGGCGGGCCGGTCATGCCCTCGTCGTACAGCGGGATGTGGAAGAACAGCGGCTGCACGTCGGGGCCGGGCAGTCCGGGGCGGCTGCGCCAGAAGAGCTGGCTGTGCATCGGCTGCAGGCCGGGCATCGCCGGCGGCACGGGCCGGCGGGCGGCCACGATCACCGGGACGAGCGCGTGGTCGTGCAGGTTTCGCCCGACGCCGGGCAGGTCCTCCACCGCCTTGATGCCGTGCCGGCGCAGCTCGGCCGCGTCGCCGAGGCCGCTCAGCAGGAGCAGGCGCGGCGACTCGACGGTCCCGGCGCTGAGCACGACCTGGGCGGCGGCCCCGACCTGGTGCAGGCGGCCGCCCTGGCGGTACTCCACGCCCACGCACCGCCGCCCGCGCAGGAGCAGCCGGCGGGCGCGGGCCCCGGTGCGGATCTCCAGAACCGGCCGGTCGCAGCGCGGGCGCAGGTAGGCGTCGGCCGTGCTGTGCCTGCGGCCGTGCCGGATCGTGAGCTGGCAGAACCCGGCGCCGTCGGGACGCTCGCCATTGCAGTCGGGGTTGAACGGCAGGCCCTGCTCCACGGCGGCCGCCACGATCGCCGCGTTGACCTGGTGCGGCGCGTAGTCGGCGATCACCCGTACCGGCCCGCCGGCGCCGTGGTAGTCGCCGGGCCCGCGGTCGAAGTCCTCCAGCCGCTTGAAGTACGGCAACACCTCGGGGTACGACCAGCCGGGCCCCCAGGCGTCGTAGTCGGCCGGCGCGCCCCTGACGAAGATCATGCCGTTGAGCGAGGACGAGCCGCCCAGCACCTTCCCGCGCGGCCAGTGCGGACGCCGCCCGCCCAGCCGCCGCTGCGGCGCCACCCGGTAGTCGTAGTCCTCGGGGCCGCCCCACAGCCGGAACACCCCGCCGGGGTCGTGGATGTCGGGGTTGACGTCGGGGCCGCCCGCCTCCAGCAGCAGCACGCGCAGCGCCTCGTCGTCGGCCAGCCGGCGGGCCACCGCGGCGCCCGCCGAGCCCGCGCCGACCACGACGACGTCAAAGGTCTCCATCGCCCGCTCCCAGATAGGCCGAACGCAGCCGGCCGCGCAGCTCGTCCGGCGTGCCGCGCAGCACGACCCGGCCCCGGTCCAGCACGTGCACGCGGGTGGCCAGCTCCAGGGCGAGCCGGGTGTACTGCTCGATGAGCAGCACCCCGGCCCCGGCCTCCGCGAGCGCGGCCAGGGCGGGGACGAGCCTGGACACCACGGCGGGGGCCAGACCGAAGGACAGCTCGTCCACCAGCAGGTAACGCGGCCCGCCGGTGACGGCCTGGGCCAGGGCGAGCATCTGCTGCTGGCCGCCGGACAGCGTGCCGGCCCGCCGGTCGCGCAGCCCGGCCAGCTCGGGGAAGGCGGCCAGGGCCGGTCCCGGGTCGGGCCCGGCCACGCGCAGGTTGTCGGCCACGCTCAGCGAGCGCAGCACCCGGTGGCCCTCGGGCACGGCGGCCACGCCCAGCGCCCGGACGCGTTCGGGGCGCAGCCCGGTCAGCTCGTCGCCGTCGGCGCTGACCGCGCCCGTCTCGACCGGCAGCAGCCCGGCCACGGCGAGCACGAGCGTGCTCTTGCCCGCGCCGTTCGCGCCGAGCAGCGCGGTGATCTCGCCGGGCGGCACGTCGAGCGTCACGTCGTGCAGCACCTCGCGCCCGCCTCTGCGCACGCGCAGGTCGCGCACCTCCAGGCTCATGGCGCCTCCCCCAGGTAGGCGGCGCGCACCCGCTCGTCGGCCAGCACCGCGGCGGTCGGGCCGGCGGCGACCAGCCGGCCGAAGTCCAGCACGGCCGTGGTGGCGCAGACCTCGCCGACCAGGGCCACGTCGTGCTCGATGAGCACCACGAGCGCTCCGAACCTGTCCGGCACGGCCGTCACCACCTCGGCCAGCGAGCGCGACTCCGCCTCCGACAGCCCGGCGGCCGGCTCGTCGAGCAGCACGATCCTGGGCGTGCCGACCAGGGCGCGGGCCAGTTCGAGCCGCCGCCGTTCCGGCAGCGTCAGCTCGCTCGCCGGACGTCCGGGGTCGCTCAGGCCGCAGAACGCGAGCAGGCCCTCGTCCTGGCCGCCCAGGTGGTCGGCGGCCAGGCGCAGGTTGCCGGCCACGCTCAGCTCGGCGACCACCTGTTCCTGCTGGAACGTGCGGCGCAGCCCCCACCTGGCCCGCCGGTGCGGCGCGAGCGCCAGCAGGTCGGCGCCGCCGGCCGTGACCCGCCCGGAGACCGGCCGGACGAAGCCGGACAGCACGTCGAACAGGGTGGTCTTGCCCGCGCCGTTGGGCCCGATGAGCCCGCACAGGCCCGAGTCGAAGGTCAGGGTGACGCCGTCCAGCGGGCGCACGCCGCCGAAGCGCACCCGCAGGTCCTCGATCTCCAGCCTCATGCGGGCCGCCGCAGGTCCTCTAGCTGCCCGCCGATGCCGCGCGGCGCGGTGACCAGGGCGTGCACGGTGCCCGCGCCGAAGACGACGAGCATGAGGTTGCCGTCGAGCCCGGCGGCGTCGAGGGCGGCGGGCACGACCTGGCCGACCACGCCGGACAGCACCACGCCGGTCAGCCCGTACGCGCCGCCGACCAGGACGACGGCGAACAGCAGCACCGAGTCCGAGGCCCGGAACGAGATCGGGTCCAGCCGCCCGGTGTTGGCCGCCAGCAGCGCCCCGGCGGTCCCGGTGACGAACGCCGCCAGCGCGAACGCCCACACCTTGTACCTGGTCAGGGCCACGCCGACGGCCAGCGCGCCGGCCTCGCCGCTCCTGATCGCCGCCCACGCCCGGCCCGGCCGCCCGCGCTGGTGCAGCACGACCAGGACGAGCGCGAGCACCGCGCACAGGACGGCGAACCGGAAGAACCCGGCGTCGGAGGAGGCCATCGAGGGCCGCGGCATGGCCTGCTGCGTCCCGCTGCCCGCCACCCGGCCGAGGAACCCGGGCCCGCCGTCGGGGAACCCGGTCGCCGAGAACGCCACCTGGAACGCCCCGCCGGCCATGAGCGTCACCAGGGCCAGGTCCACGCCGGACAGGCGCAGCGCGGGCAGCCCGTACACGATGCCGACCAGGCAGGTGATCGCCCCGGCCGCCAGCACGACCAGCGGGAACGGCCATCCGGTGGCGAACGCCAGCCGCAGCGCCACCCAGCCGCCGACGCCGAGCAGCGCCACCTGGCCGAGCGAGACCAGCCCGAGCCGGGCGTACAGCAGGGCGATGCCCGCGGCGGGGATGACGAAGATGACCGCGGAGGTGAGCACCCGCACCCAGTAGCCGTCCACGGCCAGGGGCACGAGCACCGCCAGCGCCGCGGCCCCGGCGGCCAGCCCGAGCACCACGCGCAGCACCGAGCGGGCGTCGCCGGGCGGCAGCGGCCGGGTCCGCGACGGCAGCGCGGGCTCGGCCGGGCGCACCTCGACCGTGCCGCCGCGCCTGGCCCGCGCCCCTGTGCGCTGCAGCCACAGGATCGCCGCGACGGCCACCGCGAACGGCGCGACCGACCGGTACGGCGCGGTCTGCTCCCACGCCCCGCCCAGAGCCTCGGCCAGCCCGATCGCCAGCCCGGCCGCCAGCGTGACCGGCAGCGACCTGAAGCGGCCGACCACGCCCGCCGCCAGCGAGGCGATCACCAGGAAGGTCAGGGTGCCCGCCTCCAGCCGGGTCAGCGAGCCGAGCACCAGCCCGGTCAGCCCGGCCACCGCGCCGCCCGCGGCCCAGGTGACGGTCTCGACCCGCCGGATGGGCACGCCGAGCAGCGCGCTGATCTCGCGGTCGTCGGCCAGCGCGCGCATGGCGGTGCCGAAGCCGGTCCGGCGCAGCAGCACGGCGGTCCCGGCGGTCAGCGCCACGGCCAGGGCCAGCGCGAGCGCCTGGGTGAGCGTGACCCGCGCGCCGCCCACGTCGAACCCGGCCGTGTCGGTCGGCAGGGTGAGCGTGCGCGGGTCGTCGCTCCACGTCCAGTAGCACAGGCCGAGCAGCACGAGCGCGAGACCGAGCGTGCACACCGCCTTGACCAGCGGGTCGCGGGCGGCGACCAGCGGGCCGACCAGGCCGCCGTACAGGCCGGACAGCAGCGCCGACAGCAGCGGCGCGGCCGCCAGCGCGGGCGCGACCGGCCAGCCGTCCTGCAGGAGCTGCCAGGACAGCAGCGCGCCGATCGCGCCGAGCGCGCCGTAGGCCAGGTTGAGCACGCCCGTGGCGCGGTAGAGCACGACGATGCCCACGCCCGACAGCGCGTAGACGGCGCCGAGGGCGAGCCCGCTGATGACGAACGGCAGCATCAGCCGGTCAGCCCCAACTGCTTCTCCTCCCGCAGCAGCGGCGCGAGGTCGGGGTCCTGGGTCGGCGTGCAGTCCTTGATCTTCGACCAGCCGCCGCCCTTCATCGTGACGTAGCGGGTGTCGTGGTTGGCGTTGTGACGGGCGGCGCGGCCGAAGTACCAGGGGGCGCAGAGCAGGTCGCTGCGGAAGCCCTTGACCTGCGACAGGGCCCGGCTCACCGAGGCGCGGTCGATCGTCCCGCCGGTCCTGGTCAGGGTGTCGACGAAGATCTTGGCGGCCAGGAAGCCGCCCTGGGAGAAGGAGTCGCGGGGGGCCTTGTCGTCGGCGTACTCGTCCATGACGCGGCGCCAGAGTTTGTTGTCGGGGGTGCCGGCGTCGAGCATGGTGAACTCGGAGTTGGACACGAAGCCCTCCCAGTAGCCGCCGACCTGGCCGGGGAAGGTGGTGTCGTAGCAGGGCGTCAGGCAGACGAAGGTGACCTTGTCCTTGAGGCCCTGCGCCTGGGCGGCCTTGAGGATGGCGGCGTCGTCGGGGGCGGGGTCCTGGAGGATGATCGCGTCCGGGCGGCCCCGCATGGCTTCGAGGAGCACGGCGGTGGCGTCCTTGACGCCGGGGTCGTGCAGCACGTCGCCGGCCGAGGTCAGGCCCTTGGTCCTGAGGTAGGCGCGCACGCCGTCCTGGGTCCAGTCGCCGACGCCGGGCACCCGGTTGCTGATCTGGGCGACCCTTCTGGCGCCCTTGATCTCGACGGCGTACTGGGCGGCGGCCACGGCGCTGACCCTGGGCCCGGCGTTGACCGGGGCGATGCGCGGCGACTCGAAGCACGCCCTCGGCACGCCGACCGCGAGCACGTCGAACAGCCCGTTCTGCTCCCAGATCGGGCCGGAGACGCCGCAGGCGACGAAGCTGGAGCCGCCGACCAGGGCGACCAGGTCGCGGTTGCCGGCCAGCTTGGTGGCCAGGGCGGAGGCCTTCTGCGGGTTGAGGCCGTCGTCCTCGACCAGGTACTCGACCGGACGGCCGCCGATGCCGCCGCCGGCGTTGACGCAGTCGAAGTACGCCTTGGCCGCCTTGGTGGCCGAGCTGAAGTCGATGCCGCCGCTCGCGGTGACGATCGCGCCGACGGTGATCGGGATCCCGGTGGCGGGCTTCCCCGTGCCGCAGGCCGTTCTGGCGGCGCCGCCGTCCTGGCCGGTGCCGCAGGCGGAGACCACCAGGGCGATCGCGGCCCACCACACCAGGCGTCGTGGACATCGCATACGCATCCTCCTCGAAGCGCCGTGCGTCCAGCCCCGATGGACAAATCATGTACGACATCAGATATTTCTGTCCATAGGTTCCCCATGTATCATCGACGATGTCCTATACGATTTGACGGGGTTGCGAGGGGCCTTCCGCTGGGCCTTCCACCTGGGCAGTCATCGTGGCGGGGCGGAGGAGGAGTGCCATGACAGGGCGGTCCGGCCGCACGTCCGACAGGGGATCGATCGCACCCGTGGCCGGGGGGCCGCCGTCCCAGTGCAAGGAGATCGCCCGTTGAACCTGGAGCACTACATCGACGGGGCCCACGTGCCCAGCGTGTCCGGCCAGACGTTCACCTCGCTGGAACCCGCGACCAACCGCCCCGCGCTGACCGTCGCCTCCGGGGACGCCGAGGACGTCGACCTGGCCGTGCGCGCCGCGCTCACGGCGTTCACCGACGGGCCGTGGCCGCGGATGCCGGGCGAGGAGCGGGCGGCGGTGCTGCGCGGCATCGCGGCGGCCATCGAGGCGCGCGACGAGCGCATCGCCGAGCTGGAGTGCGGCGACACCGGCCTGCCCATCACCCAGGCCAGGGGCCAGGCCCGGCGGGCGGCGCACAACTTCCGCTTCTTCGCCGACGTCATCAGCAGCCTGGGCGAGGACGTCTACCGCGTCGGCTCGGCCCAGCTCAACTACGTCGTGCGCAAGCCGGTCGGCGTGGCCGGGCTGATCACGCCGTGGAACACGCCGTTCATGCTGGAGACCTGGAAGCTCGCGCCCGCCCTGGCGGCCGGCTGCCCGGTGGTGCTCAAGCCGGCCGAGTGGTCGCCGCTCTCGGCCAGCCTGCTGCCGGAGATCATGGAGGAGGGGGGGCTGCCGACCGGCGTGTTCAACCTCGTCCACGGCATCGGCGAGCGGGCCGGGGCGGCGCTGGTGGCCCATCCCGACGTGCCGGTGATCTCCTTCACCGGCGAGACCACCACCGGCCAGACGATCATGCGCGACGCCGCCACCGGCCTCAAGACGTTGTCGATGGAGCTGGGCGGCAAGTCCCCGCTGCTCGTCTTCGACGACGCCGACCTGGAACGGGCGCTCGACGCGGCCGTCTTCGGCGTCTTCTCGCTCAACGGCGAGCGCTGCACCGCCAGCTCGCGGGTGCTCGTCCAGGACACCGTCTACGAGGAGTTCGTGGCCCGGCTCGCCGAGCGCGCCGCGCGGGTGCGCGTCGGCCCGCCGCACGACCTGGCGACCGAGCTGGGCGCGCTCATCCACCCCGAGCACTACGAGCGGGTCATGGAGTACGTACGAGCCGGCGTCGAGGAGGGGGCCCGCCTGGTGGCCGGCGGCGGCCGCCCGGACGGCCTGCCCGAGGGCAACTTCCTGGCCGCCACGGTCTTCGCCGACGTGACGCCCGCGATGCGCATCTTCCAGGAGGAGATCTTCGGCCCGGTCGTCTGCGTCACCCCCTTCGCCACCGAGAGGGAGGCCCTGGAGCTGGCCAACGCCACCCGGTACGGCCTGGCCGCCTACGTGTGGACCAGCGACCTGCGCCGCGCCCACCGCCTTGCCCAGTCCGTCGAGGCCGGCATGCTGTGGATCAACTCCCAGAACATCCGCGACCTGCGCACGCCCTTCGGCGGCGTGAAGGCCAGCGGCCTGGGCAGGGAGGGCGGCCGGCACAGCATCGACGTCTACACCGAGGCGCACATCGTGCACGTCGCCACCGAGGACCTGCCGATCCCCCGCTTCGGCCTCGGCTGAACCCGTCCCGCCACGTCCTGCACCGTTCTGCACTGTGCGCCCGGGCGTAACGTCCGGGCCACCTCGGCGGTCTACCGTGCCCGCATGACGACGCGCAGGTTGTTCGCGAGCGTGCTGGCCGCCGTCCTGGCCGGCGGTACGGTCGCTGTCGTGCTGACCCAGACGCCATCCGCCACGGCCGAGCGCCGCGGCCAGGCCCCCGTCGTGATCGGTCACCGGGGCGCGAGCGCCCACCGGCCCGAGCACACGCTGCTGTCCTACGAGGCGGCCATCGCCATGGGCGCCGACTACATCGAGCCCGACCTGGTCTCCACCAAGGACCACGTGCTGGTCGCCCGGCACGAGAACGAGATCTCCGGCACGACCGACGTGGCCGCCCACCCCGAGTTCGCCGATCGGCGGGCCACCAAGGCCGTGGACGGCCGGCCGGTCACCGGCTGGTTCACCGAGGACTTCACGCTGGCCGAGCTGAAGACGCTGCGGGCCAAGGAACGCGTGCCCGACCTGCGGCCGGACAACACCGCCTTCGACGGGCTGGCCGAGATCCCCACGTTCGAGGAGGTCGTCCAGCTGGCGCAGCGGCACGGCGTCGGGGTCTATCCCGAGACCAAGCACCCGACGTACTTCGACTCGATCGGCCTGTCGCTGGAGGAGCCGCTGCTGGAGGTGCTGAACCGGTACCACGTGCGCAAGGCGTACATCCAGTCCTTCGAGACGGCGAACCTGCGCGAGCTGCGCGGACGGACGCGGCTGCCGCTCATCCAGCTCATCACCTCGGGGGGCGCGCCCTACGACTGGGTCGCCGCCGGCAGCACCCGCACCTACGACGACATGGTGACCCCCGACGGGCTGCGCGAGGTGGCCCGGTACGCCGCCGGGATCGGCGTGGACACCCGCCGGGTGGTCCCGGTGGACGCCGCGGGCGCGACGCTGCCCCCGACCACGCTGGTCCAGGACGCCCACCGCAGGCGGCTGGAGGTGCACGTGTGGACGATCCGCAACGAGAACTCCCAGCTGCCCGCCGACCACCGCAGGGGGAACCCGGCCAGCCCGGTCTACGGGCGGGCCACCGGCGACGTGGCCGGCTGGCTGGCCAGGCTCATCGAGCTGGGCATCGACGGCGCGTTCTGCGACGACCCGGCGATGGGCCGCGCGGTGGTCGCCGGACGCCCCTCCTGACCGGGCGCACGCACGAAGCGGCGGTCCCCTCCTGACCGGGGCGCACACGAAGCGGCGGGCCCCCGTGCCGGGGACCCGCCGCCAGTTCGCCGCCGGGACGGCCTCAGGTGCGGCGCCAGCGGGACTCGCCGAAGCAGTAGCCCGCGAACAGCAGCAGCCCGAGGGCCACCACCGCGAGCAGCCACGGCCCCACCGGCGTGTCGGCGAAGCGCCGCAGGGTGGCGTCGATGCCGCCCGCCTTGTCGGGGTCGAAGGTGACCGCCGCGTAGCCGACGAAGACGCCGGCGCCGCCGGTGATCACGCCGCGGGCGATGTAGCCGGCCTGGCCCAGCCGTTCCATCACCTTGCGGGACTTGGGCGACATGCGGCCGAGGTCGAGTTCGCGCTCGAACTTCTTGGTGACGCCCTCGTGGATCCAGTAGACGCCGAGGGCGACGATGCCGAGCCCGATCAGGCCGACGATGATCTGGCCGCCGGGCAGGTCGAGCAGCTTGCTCGTCAGGTTCTGCGACTGCTTGTCGTCGGACTTGGCCTGGCCGGCCAGCAGCACGCTCAGCAAAGTCACGCAGATCAGGACGTACACGCCGGTGCGGAAGGCCGACTGCGCGCGGTCACTCGCCTTGCGGTGACTGAACAGCGCCTCCGACGCCTGCCACAACGCCAGCCCGGCGAAGCCGACCGTCATGATCCACAGCAGCACCTGGCCGAAGGGCAGTCCGGCGATGGTGGTGATGGCTCCGGACTTGTCGGCCTGGCGGGAGCCGTCGCCGAAGGCGATCTGCAACGCCAGCACTCCGATCAGCGCGTACAGCACGCCGCGGCAGGCCAGCCCGATGCGGGCCAGCGTGGTCATCGCCGGGCTGTCCGCTGCTCTGCGGGCCGCGTTCTTGGCCTCGCGGCCCGCGTCCATGGCTTCGCGGCCCGCGCTCTGTGCGGTGCTCACCGTTCCTCCTGGGGGTTTGCGGAAGAACTCCCCTTTGCCCGGGAAACGGGGTCCTAGGCGTCGGCGATCAGTCGAAGGCGAGGGTGGGCAGGTCAACGGCGGTGGCGCCGCCGTCGGCCACGACCACGCTGCCGGTCATGACGGCACTGTCCGGCGAGGCGAGGAACAGGCAGATCGCGGCGATCTCGTCGGCGGTGGCCGGGCGGCGCAGCGGCACGTCCTTGGTGACCAGCTCGTACGCCGCGTCGCGGGTGATGCCGTCCCGGCCGACCAGCACGTCCATCTCCTCGTCGGCCATCGGCGTGCGCACCCAGCCGGGGCACAGGCAGTTGGCCCGGACGCCCTGGGGCCCGTAGTCGCGGGCGATCGAGCGGGTCAGGCCGATGAGCGCGTGTTTCGTCGTGACATATCCGGATACGGCCGGGCCGGCGGCCAGGCCCGCGATCGACGACACGACCACGATCGCCCCCTTCGACCGCACCAGCGCCGGCAGCGCCTCCCGGCAGGTCACGAAGCAGGTGTTGAGGTTGGCGTCGAGGCTGAGCCGCCAGGACGCGTCGTCGGTCTCGCCGACCGGCCCGCCCCCGTGGCCGCCCGCGTTGGCCACCACCACGTCGAGCCCGCCGAAGCGGCCCAGGCACGCCTCGACCGCCGCCCGCGCCTGGCCGGTGTCGGACATGTCCGCGCAGGCCACGGCCGCCGCGTCGCCGAGGTCCGCGGCCACCTCGGCCAGCGGCCCGGGACGGCGGCCGGTCAGCATGACCGAGGCGCCCTCGGCGGCGAACCTGCGGGCGGTCGCCGCGCCGATGCCGGTGCCCGCCCCGGTGATCAGCGCGACCTTTCCCTTGAGCCTCATCGCCTACTCCTTTGCAACGGGAAGCTATATGATTTCATAGACGAATTCGTGGAGGAAGGAGCGGCCATGACCGATCGCCCTGCCGGTTGGAAGAACATGGACGATTTCGCGCCCGGGATCGCCACGAACCGCCTTCCGGCCACGTACGCGCTCGCGGGCACCCAGGTGGACCTCACCTTCGACGACGGCAGCAAGACGTCCCTGGCCTTCGCCGGTCGTTACAAGCTGCACGCCGACGGCGGCCCCGCCGAGCCGTACGAGGCCGTGGCCATGCGCGAGGACCTGTTCTACGTCGGCCGCGCGCACGCCGAGCGGCCCCGCGAGTACACGGTCACCGTCCTGCACACCAGCACGGGCCGGGCGCTGCGCGTGGTCTCGGTCATCGCGCCCGAGCCGGTCCCGGGGCAGCCGCGGGTGTCGCAGACGTTCACCCCCGGCGTGATCGAGGGCCGGGAGGTCACCGGCGAGCCGCCCGCGCCGACCCGCGAGCTGATCGGCCGCCGGGCCCTGTACCGCTACAGCCCCGAGCACCTCTACGAGCACGTCTACCTCAGCTCCGAGCGCTACGCCTGGCAGTGCCTGGCCGGCGCGCAACGCGGCCACGGCGACGTCGATCTCGCCGCCGCCTGGAAGATCGCCGACGGCCTGTACGTGTTCACCTTCCGCGAGTTCCGCATCCCGGTCGCGGCCACCTGGCTCTACGACTGGACGGCCCTGCGCACGGTCGGCACCTTCTTCGGCCTGTCGGGCGAGGGCGAGATCCACCACTCCCCCGGCGGCGCGCACATCGAGCCGCTGGGTCAGGTCACCTATCCGGCCGGTGAGGAACCGGTCTGAGGAGAAACACAGATGAGCGACAATCTCGACGCCGTACGCGCCTCCTACGCGGCCTCGGCGGCCGGCGACGTGAACGGCATCGTGTCCCTGCTGGGCCCGCAGGCCCGGTGGACGGAGATGGCCGGCTTCCCGTACGCGGGCACGTACGTGGGGCCGCAGCAGGTGCTGTCGGAGGTGTTCGCCAAGCTGGGCAGCGAGTGGGACGGCTACCAGGCCGAGCCGGAGGAGTTCGTGGACGGCGGCGACGTGGTCGTCGTGATCGGCCACTACAGCGGCACCTACCGCGCCACCGGCAAGTCGATGAGGGTGCGCTTCACCCACGTCTGGCACCTGGCGGACGGCGTGGCCACCCGGTTCGAGCAGTTCACCGACACGGCCCTGGTCCGGGAGGCGCTCGTCCCATGATCCCGTCGCGCGGCCGGATGAGGGCCGGCCGCGCGACGTTTTCAGCCGGTCAGCTCGCCCACGCGGCGCATGACCTCGCGGCAGAACGCGCCGACGCCGTCCGGGTCGTCGATGAACTGCGACGGTTTGATGCAGAACGTGGTGTACCCCTCGGCCATCCGGGCCGGGATGTGCTCCAGGGCGGGGCCGAGCGGCGCGCAGGAGACGGCGTCGGGGAAGACGGCCCGCGTGCCGCCGGCCAGCTCCAGCTCGCCGATGTCCCGACCGGCCGCCTTCATGCCGTCGGCCAGCGCCTTCATGTCCTCGGCGGGCGGGTAGCCGAGCGGGTTGAACCCGCTGCCCCAGCGGGTCATCCGGCGCAGCAGGTGGCCGCTCGTCCGCGCGCCGCCGAACCACAGCGCGGGCCCGCTCTCCCGGTAGGCCTTCGGCTCGAAGTACACCTCGTCGAACCGGTAGTGCCTGCCGTGGTAGGTGACCGGCGAGTCCCGCCAGAGCAGCTCCCAGATCTCCAGGTGCTCGTCGAGGAGCTCGCCGCGCCGCTCGAAGGGCACGCCGAGCGCGGCGTACTCGTCGCGGCTCCAGCTCACGGTGGGCAGCACGACGAGCCGGCCCTGCGACAGCAGGTCGAGCGTGCCGAGCTCGCGGGCCAGCGCCAGCGGGTGGCGCAGCGGGGCGAGCACCGCGGCGGCGGCCAGGCGCAGCCGGGTGGTGACCGAGGCGACGGCCGCCAGCAGGCCCAGCGAGTACGGCCACGGCGTGAACGGGTCCTGGTTGCCGGGCAGCGCGTACTCGCGGGGGTTGGCCATGCGGCCCCGGGCGCCGGCGTCGGGGCCGAGCACCAGGTGTTCGCTGATCATGACCGAGTCGAACCCGGCGTCCTCGGCCTCACGCGCCCACCGGACCAGCACCGGCAGGTCGCGGGCCGAGGTCATCGTCCAGTTCTCGGACAGCACGAGTTGCATGCGCGGTTGCTTCATCTTGCATTCATACCCGAACGATCTTCAGCAAGCTAGCTCTTGAACCCAATCGTTTGGCACCTTACGATCCCTCCAAAATCCGCAGAGAGGTCGCCCATGATCCCCATGAGGGCACTCGCCGTCCCGCTCGCCGCCCTGCTGCTGGCCGCCGGGTGCGGCCTGTCCGACGACCCGCCGGCCGCCTCGTCCGGGGCCGCCGGCGACGTCGTCAAGGTGGGCGGCGTCAGCTCGCTGAGCGGCGCGGTCACCTTCCCCGACTCCTCGGCCGCCGCCAAGGCCGTCTTCGACCGGGTCAACGAGCAGGGCGGCGTCAACGGCCACAAGATCGAGTACGTCAGCGCCGACGACAAGGGCGACCCGGCCGCCGCCGCCCAGGCCGCCCGGGACGTGGTCACCAACCAGGGCGTGGTGGCGCTGGTCGGCTCGGCCAGCCTGCTCGACTGCGCCGTGAACGCCCCCTTCTACCAGCAGTCGCGGATCGTCTCCGTCCAGGGCACCGGCGTCGACCCGACCTGCTTCGAGTCCCCGGCGATCTCCCCGGTGAACACCGGCCCGTACCTCAACATGGCGATCAACCTCTACTACGCCTCCGAGGTGCTCAAACGGGACAAGGTCTGCATGTTCCTGGCCATCCTCGGCAACACCAACGACGCCTACGGCGGGGCCGTGAAGAGCTGGACCGCGCTCACCGGCAAGAAGCTCACCCTGGACGACCGCACGGTCAAGCCGGACTCCGACCCGACGCCGTTCGTGCTGCGGGCCCGGCGGGAGGGCTGCCAGGCGGTCCTGTACAACGGCACCGAGCCGATGGCGATCTCCTGGATGAAGGTCGTCAAGCAGCAGCGCGTCAGCGGGATCGACTGGCTGATGACCACCGCCCCCTACACCGAGGCCGTCGCCAAGGCCCTGGGCGCCGACGGGGACGGCATGTACGCCAACGCCGAGTTCGAGCCGTTCACCGAGGCCGACTCGCCCGCGCTGAAGGACTGGCGCACGCTCATGACCTCGAAGAACGTGCCGCTGACCTCCTTCGGCCAGGGCGGCTACCTGGCGGCCACGTACTTCGTGGACACGCTGAAGACGATCAAGGGACCGATCACCCGGGAGTCGGTGACGGCGGCCTTCCAGGCGCTCAAGCCCGTCCAGACCCCGATGACCGGCACCCCGTACGAGTTCGGGCAGGCCCCCAGGCACTTCTCCAACCGGGCCGGCAAGATCGTCCAGCTCAGGGGCGGCGCGTGGCACGTGGTCACCCGCGAGTGGGTGCGCTACCCGGGGACGCTCGGCTGATGCTCCAGGGCCTGGTCTCGGGGCTGGCCGCGGGTGGCACGTTCGCCGCCCTCGGCCTCCTGCTCACCGCCATGTACCGGCTGACCGCGACGGTGAACCTGGCCGTCGCGGCGACCGGCGTGGCCGGGGTGTACGTGATGGCCGCGCTCGCCGGGACGGGGTGGCCGTACTGGGCGGCGGCCCTGGCCGGGGTGGCGGCGGGGGCGCTGGTGTCGGCCGGGTGCGGGTTCGTGATGACGCGGTGGTTCGCCGAGAGCGGGCCGCAGACCCGTACCGCGGTGTCGATCGCGCAGCTCATCGGGATCATCGCGCTGGCCTACATCGCCTTCGGCGACGAGCCGCGGGTGCTGCCGAACCCGGCCGCGGGCCGCGTCGCCACGCTGGCCGGGGTGGTGGTGACGCAGGGCGCGGTCGTGCTGCTCGCCCTGGCCGTGGTGATCGGCGCGGGCACCTGGCTGCTGCTCACCCGGACGCCGCTGGGCCTGCGCCTGCGCGCCATGGCCGAGCGGCCGGTGACCACGGAGCTGCTGGGCATCGGCACCCGGGCGCTCACCGTGACCGTGTGGGCCCTGGCCGGCGCGCTGTCGGCGCTGGTGCTGCTGGTGGTGGCGCCCGTGCGGTCGAGCGACATCCTGTCGCTGAGCATGCTCATCGTGCCCGCCTGCGCGGCGGCGCTGCTCGGCGGGCTGCGGCGGCTGGCCGGGGCGCTGGCCGGCGGCCTGGCGCTCGGGCTGCTCGAAGGGGTGCTCGCGGGGTCGGCGGTGGTGCAGCAGTACCGGGACGTGGTGCCGTTCGCGGCCATCCTGCTGATCCTGGTGTGGAGCCGGCGGCGGGAGGTGTGGGATGCGTCCCGCTGACGGGCCTGTGGCGCGGTGGGCGGCCGCGGGCGTCCTGATGGCGGCGGGAGCCTACGGGCTGGCCGCCGGGCTGCCGGCGTACTGGGTGTTCCTGGCGATGTCGGCGGTCATCTCCGGGGTGCTGCTGCAGAGCCTCGGCGTGGTGGCCGGGCAGGCCGGGATGGTGTCGCTGTGCCAGATGGCCTTCGCCGCCATCGGCGCCTGGACCACCGCCCAGCTCAACGTCTGGGGCGTCCCCGGCGGCCTGTACGTCTGGCTGCCCCTCGCGGGCCTGGCCGCCGTGCCGTTCGGGCTGCTCATCGGCCTGCCGGCGCTGCGGCTGCGCGGCGTGCACCTGGCGATCGTCACGCTTGGCTTCGCCGCGACCGTGGACGTCGTGATGGCCGCCAACTCCTTCCCCGGCGTCAGCCAGGGCGTGGTGGTGGGCCGTCCGGCGGGGCTGACCTCCGACCGCCAGTTCTTCCTGTTCTGCTGCGGCGTCTTCGCGTTGGTGGCGGTGGCGCTGGCGGTGGTGCGGCGGACCCGGCTCGGGGCGTCGTGGCGGGCGCTCAAGGAGTCCGAACGGGCCACGGCGGCGGCCGGCACCAGCGTGCCGGGGGCCAAGCTGAGCGCCTTCGCGGTGAGCGCCTTCATCGCGGGCGTGTCGGGGGCGCTGCTGGCCGGGCAGCTCGCCATGGTGGTCTCGCGCAACTTCGACCCTGGGCAGTCGCTGGTCGCCTACGCCGTGGCCGTGATGGCGGGCGCCCACCACGCCGAGGGCGCGCTCATCGGTGGGGCGCTGGGCGTGCTGGTGAGCGAGCTGCTGCGGCGGTTCGGCGTGCCGCAGCAGTGGGCCAACGTCGTGTTCGCGGTGGGCGCGGTGCAGGCGATGACGCAGGGCTCGGGCATGAGCGACGGCCTACGCGCCGCCCTGCGCTCCCGCCGTGCCCGCCGTGCCCGCCGCTCGCGCGGGTCCGGCGCCGGGCCGGACGTGCCCGCCGCGGCGGCGGCGCCCGAGCTGCCCGCGCCCGGCCCGGACGGACGGCCGCCGGCGTTGCGGATCGAGGGCGTCAGCGTGCGGTACGGCCAGGTCGTGGCCGTGGACGGCGTCGGCCTCACCGTGCTCGCCGGCGAGGTGCACGGGCTGGTCGGCCCGAACGGCGCGGGCAAGTCGTCCCTGGTCGACGCGATCAGCGGGTTCGTGTCCGCCGGGGGCGGCCTGGTCGAGGTCGGCGGCGTGGCCGTCGCCGGGGCCCGGGGCGGCACGGCGGTCCACCGGCGCGCCAGGGCCGGGTTGCGCCGCACGTTCCAGCAGGACCGGGTGCCGGTGGGCCTGTCGGTGCGCGAGTACCTGCGCTTCGCCGCGCGCCGCGCCCTCAGCGACGCCGAGCTGGCGGAGGGCCTGGCCGGGCTGGTGGCGGCGGCGCCCGGCGACCCGATCGCCGCGCTCGACGTGGGCAGCAGGCGGCTGCTGGAGGTGGCCGGGACGCTGCTGGCCCGTCCCGCGGTGGCGGTGCTGGACGAGCCCGCCGCCGGCCTCGGGCACGCCGAGAGCGAACGGCTGGGCGCCTGGCTGCGGCAGGTCCCCGCCCGGTACGGCGCCGCCGTCCTGCTCATCGAGCACGACCTGGACCTGGTCAGGGCGGCGTGCACGGGCGTGACCGTGCTGGACTTCGGCCGCGTCATCGCCCAGGGACCGCCCGCCGAGGTGTTCGCCGAGCCCGGCGTCCTGCTGGCCTACCTGGGCCAGGAGCCCGCCGCGTGAGCGGGCGGACGGGAGGCGTCCCCATGGACCTCGTGCTGCGGGACGTGACCGTGGCCAGGGGCGGCCAGCCGGTGGTCAGGGGCGTGACGCTGACCGCCGCGCGCGGGCAGGTCACCGTGCTGCTCGGCCCGAACGGCGCGGGCAAGACCACGCTGCTGGAAGCGGTCTCGGGCGTGCTGCCCGCCGCCGGGGGCGAGATCGTCCTCGGCGGGACCACGCTGACCGGCCGGCCGCGCACCCACCGGGCCCGGCACGGCCTGGCGCACGTGGAGCAGGGACGGGCCGTGTTCGCCACGCTCACCACGCGCGAGAACCTGGCCCTGGCCGGCGACCCTGGGCGCGCGCTGGAGCTGTTCCCCGAGCTGGAGCGGCGGCTCGACGTGCGGGCCGGGCTGCTGTCCGGCGGCGAGCAGCAGATGCTGGTGCTGGCCAGGGCCATCGGGACCGGTCCCGCGGCGCTGCTGCTCGACGAGATGTCGCTCGGCCTGGCCCCGGGCGTCGTGCGCCGGCTGCTGCCGGTGATCCGGCGGCTGGCCGACGAGGGCTGCGCGGTGCTGCTGGTCGAGCAGTTCGCGCACGCCGCCCTGGCCCTGGCCGACAGCGCGTACGTGCTGGCCCACGGCGCGATCACCTACGGCGGCGACCCCGCGCCGCTGCGCGAGTCGGATGCCGCGCTCAGGCGCGCCTATTTGGGAGATGATTCATGACGAACGCGGATCTTTTGCTGGTCAACGGGCGGGTGCTCACCATGGACCCGGCGCGGCCGTACGCGACCGGCGTGGCGGTGCGCGACGGCGTGATCGCGCACGTCGGCGACGCCGCCGGCTGGAGCGCGGCCGAGGTGGTGGACCTGCGGGGCCGCGTGCTGCTGCCCGGGATCAACGACTCCCACCTGCACGCCTGCGGCTACGGCCTGACCCGCCCGCCGTTCTGCGTGGACGTCGCGGTGGGGTCGATCGCCGAGGTGCGGGAGCGGGTCGCCGCCGCGGTACGCGCGGCCGGGCCCGGCGAGTGGGTGCGCGGGATCGGCTGGAACCCCGGCCGGCTGGCCGAGGGCCGGTCGCCGTCGAGGACGGACCTGGACGACGTCGCCCCCCACCATCCCGTCCTCCTCCAGGACTTCTCCGGCCACACGACGTGGGCGAACTCCGCCGCGCTCCGGCTGGCCGGGTTGCCCGACGACGGCGACGGCCTGTTGCACCACGGGGACCAGGGCCTCGTCCAGCGCCTGGTGCCGCCGCCGCCCGGCGGGCTGACGCGGGTGCTGCGCGAGGTGGTGGCCGAGCTGAACCGGGCCGGGATCACCAGCTTCACCGAGCCGGGCCTCGGGCCGGGCGGCGGGGAGGCGTTCGCGGGCGGCATGGGGCCGGGGGTGCTGGGCGCGTACGCGGAGCTCGCCCGGGCCGGCGAGCTGACCGCGCGGGTGAGCGTGCTGGGCCTGCCGAGCCCGATGTCGGGCGCCTCGGTCGCCGACACCGCCGCCTACCTCGACCGCCTGCCGGACGACCTGGACGGCGTGGACGAGCGGCTGGTCCGGCTGCTGGGCGTGAAGGTGTTCGCCGACGGGATCCCGCCGTCGGAGACGGCCTGGATGCGGGAGGCGTACCCGTCGGGCGGGCACGGCTCGCTGTGCACGCACGGCGGCACGGACGCCGAGCGGGTCGCCGAGCTGGACGAGATCCTGCGCCTGGTGCACGTGGCCGGCCTGCAGGCGGGCGTGCACGTGGTGGGCAGCCGGGGCGTGGACGCCGTCGTGGACGCGCTGGCCGCGATCTCCCGCGAGCACCCGAGGGCCGACCCCCGCCACTACGTGATCCACGGCCAGTTCGCCTCGAAGCAGGCGCTGGCCACGCTCGGCGAGCTGGGCTACGGGATCAACCTCCAGCCGGTGCTGCAGCGCGTGGAGTCGGGCACCACGCGCGAGCTGTTCGGCGCGCGGGCGGCCGAGCAGGAGTGGCCGGCCCGCTCGGCGATCGACGCGGGCGTGCTGACCGCGTGCAGCTCCGACGCGCCGGTGACCGCGCCGGACTGGCGGGCGGGCGTGGCGGCGCTGGTCGACCGCGACGGCGAGGGCGTCTCGCTCGCCGAGGCCCTGGCCACCTATACGATCGCCGGAGCGCGGCAGGACTTCGCCGAGGGCTGGAAGGGCACGCTCACCCCGGGCAAGGTCGCCGACCTGTGCGTCAGCGCGGCGACGGCGGACGACGACGTCGTGGCCGCGCCGGTGGACCTGACGGTGTTCGGCGGCCGGGTCGTTTGGTCCCGTTCGTGAGCGGCGAACGTGAAGATTGTTAGGTACCGAATATACTTTCGTGCCATGACGGGACACCACACGCTGCGCCAGACCGAGGAGGCCATCGGCCAGCGGCTGGGCGACCTCAACATCGACTTCGAGGCCATGTGGGCGGTGTCGAACGTCTACCGGGCCTCCTCGGCCATCCGCAATCACCTGGAGCAGACCGTCCTGCGCGACACCGGCCTGACCTGGACGGGGTTCGTGGTGATGTGGGTGGTGTGGATCTGGGGCGAGAGCGAGACCCGCCACGTCGCCGCCGAGGCGGGCATCTCCAAGGGCACGCTCACGGGCGTGGTCAAGACCCTGGAGTCCTACCGTCACCTGCGCCGCTTCCCGCATCCCACGGACGGCCGCCGGGTCATGCTGGCGCTCACCGCGACCGGCGAGCGGCTGATGCGCGAGCTGTTCCCGGAGTTCAACCGGCAGGAGGCGTTCGTGGTCAAGGAGCTCGACAGCGATCAGCGGCGCGAGCTGGCCGGCTCGCTCAGGCGCGTCATGGAGCACCTGGAGAGCATCTGACCGGCAGCTCCTTGATGCCGTTGACGAAGTTCGAGCGGACCCTGCGCACCTCGCCGGCGAGCTCGATCGACGACAGGCGCGGCAGCAGCTCCTCGAACAGCACCCGGATCTCCAGCCTGGCCAGCGCGCCGCCGAGGCAGTAGTGCGGCCCGCCCCTGCCGAACGTCAGGTGCTCGTCGGCGTCCCGGCCCACGTCGAACCGGTACGGGTCGGGGAAGACGCGCTCGTCCCTGTTGCCCGAGGCGTACCACATGACGACCTTGTCGCCGGCGGCGACGCGGCGGCCGTGCAGGGTGACGTCGCGGGTGGCGGTGCGGCGGAAGTGGTAGACGGGCGAGGCCCAGCGCAGGAACTCGTCCACGGCCCGGGGCATCAGCGCCGGGTCGGCGCGCAGCCGGTCGAGCTGTGCGGGGTGCTCCATGAGGGCGAGCATGGCGTGCGAGACGGCGTGCCTGGTCGTCTCGTTGCCGGCCACGACCAGCAGCAGGAAGTAGTTGTCGAAGTCGCGGTCCGACAGCGGCAGGCCGTCCACGGGCTCCTGGTTGACGAGCCTGCTGACCAGGTCCGTGCCGTGGCCGCCGCGGCGGCGGGCGGCCAGCTCGCGGCCGTACTCGAAGACCTCCAGGGAGGCCGGGCTGCGGAAGGGCAGGTCCTTGAACTCCTCGCTCTCGCGCAGCCGCTCCGGGTCGGTGTTCTCGATGATCTGGTTGCCCCAGTCGATGAGCCGCTGGGTGTCGGGCACGTCGAGCATGCGGGCCAGCACGTTGATCGGGAAGTCGGCGGCGACCTCCTTGACGAAGTCGAACTCGCCCTTGGGCAGGGCGGCGTCCAGGGTCGTGGCGGTCAGGCCGCGCAGGAACACCTCGTAGCCGGCCACCGCCCTGGCCGAGAAGTCGCGCAGCAGCAGCCGCCGCAGCGCGTGGTGGCGGGGGCCGTCGGTCTCCAGCGGGGAACGCCGGATCGCGGCCTGCCGCTCGTCCACCTCCTCCAGGTTGGTGAAGCCCTCGGAGGTGAACGTCTCCGGGTCGCGGCCGACGGCCACGATGTCGGCGTGCCTGGTGACCGCCCAGAAGCCTCTGCCGTGCCCGTGCTCGTCCTGCCAGTGGACGGGCGACTGCGCGCGCAGCACGTCGAACATGCGCCAGGGGGTCACTCCGTCGGTGAACCGGCCGGGGTCGGCGAGGTCGACGTCTTCCAGACGCATGGCTCTCCTTCACCTTGTTCGGCCACAAACATTACGTCTGGCGACTTATTCGGACAAGGGTCTTGTTGGGTCGTACGGATGCGAATGAGCTCCGAGGCCGGCGTGCCGTTACCCTGAGCCGCCGACGGTCGCGCGGTTACAGTGGCCGGGTGACCACCGACCAGCACGGCCTGGCCATGTCCGGCGCGAGCGCCGCCGCCGCGCGCCACTACGACCGGGCGATCGACGAGCTGCTGCACTTCCGGGCCGAGGTCGGCGCCGAGACGGCCGCCGCGCTGGCCGACTCCCCCGGTTTCCCGATGGGCAACGTGCTGGCCGCCTACCTCGACCTGCTGACCACCGAGGCGGCCGGCGCCCGTGCCGCGCGCGCCCGGTTCGCGTCCTTCCGCCGCCGGGCCGACGAGTCGTCGCTGCTGCCGCGCGAGCGCGCGCACGTGGCGGCCGTCCAGGCGCTGCTCGACGGCGACCTGACCGCCTGCGGCGCGCTGCTCGCCGAGATCGCCGTCGCCCACCCGCGCGACGCGCTGGCCCTGGCCGTCGGGCACCAGCTCGACTTCTTCACCGGCGACGCCCGTTCGCTGCGCGACCGGATCGGCGGCGCGCTCACCGCCTGGCACGAGGACGACCGGCACTTCGGCCACCTGCTCGGCATGTACGCCTTCGGCCTGGAGGAGGCCGGCCACTACGACCGCTCGGAGCAGGTCGGCCTGCGCGCCGTCGAGCTCAATCCGCGCGACGTGTGGGGCATCCACGCGGTCGTGCACACCTACGAGATGCAGGGCCGCTTCGGCGAGGGCGTGCGCTACCTCGACGCCCGCCTGGACGACTGGTCCACCGGCACGTTCTTCAACGTCCACACCTGGTGGCACTACGCCCTCTACGCGCTGGAGAGCGGCGACACGCGGCGGGCGCTGGAGGTGCACGACGCGGCGCTGGCCGGCGGGCGCACGTCCATGGAGCTGCTGGACGCCGCCGCGCTGCTCTGGCGGCTCCTGCTGGAGGGCTCCGACCAGCACGAACGCTGGCAGGCCCTGGCCGAGGCGTGGCCGCCGCTGGTGGCCGAGCCGTTCTACGCCTTCAACGACGTGCACGCGGTCATGTCGTACGTCGGGGCCGGGCGGATCGGGGAGGCGGAGAAGCTGATCGCCTCGCGGGAGGCGTACACGCTGGAGTGCCGTCCGGCGGTCACCAACGTCGCGATGACGCTGCGGGTGGGGTTGCCGGTGTGCCGGGCCCTGGTGGCGTACGGGCGGGGCGACTTCGCGGCGGTGGTCGACCTGCTGCACCCGATCCGGCACCGGGTCGGCGAGTTCGGCGGCAGCCACGCCCAGCGGGACGCCGTGCAGAAGACGCTGCTGGAGGCGGCGCTGCGGGGCGGGCGGCACGAGCTGGCGCGGGCGCTGGTGAGCGAGCGGATCGGCGTGCGGCCGTGCAGCCCGTTCAACTGGCTCAAGCAGGCGGCGGTGGCCGACGGGCTGGGCGACCGCGCGGCCGCCGCCGTCGCCCGCCGGAAGGCCGCGACGCTGATCGCCGGCGCCTGACCCGCCGGTCGCCTCTCCCACTCCTCCTTGAAGACGCCGCGGTCGCCGCGAACCCGGCCGCTCCGCCGCGGTCGCCGCGGGACGCGCGGCCGGAAGTGTCGCACGCGCCGAGTAGGGTTCCCTTCATGGATCGGGAACTCACCTTGATGGTCGTCCACGCCCACCCCGACGACGAGTGCCTGAGCACCGGCGGCGTCCTCGCCCGCTACACCGACGAGGGCATCCGCACCGTGCTGGTCACCTGCACCAACGGCGAGCAGGGTGACGACACGGGCGGCGTCAAACCAGGCGAGGAGGGGCACGACGCCGCCAGGGTGGCCGAGCGGCGGCTGGCCGAGCTGCGCGAGTCCGTCGCGCACCTGGGCATCGACCACCTGGAGCTGCTCGGCTACCGCGACTCCGGCATGGACGGCTGGGACACCAACCACCACCCGGACGCGTTCGCCAACGTGCCGGTCGAGGTGGCCGCCGCCAGGCTGGGCGAGCTGATGGAGCGCTACCGCCCGCAGGTGGTCATCACCTACGACGAGACCGGAGGCGGCGGTTACGGCCACCCCGACCACGTGCAGGCCCACCGCATCACGGTGGCCGCCGTCGAGGCGACCGGCATCCCCGACAAGTTCTACTACACGGCGATCCCCCGGGCGGCGATCAAGCGCATGTTCGAGCTGATGCGCGACAGCGGCGTCGACCTGGGCGGCTTCGAGCCGTCCGACGACTTCGGCACCCCCGACGAGCGGGTCAACGCCGTCGTCGACGTCACCCCCTACGTCGAGCGCAAGCTCAAGGCCCTCAAGTCCCACGAGAGCCAGGGCGAGAACATCTTCCTCCTCCGCATGCCCGACGAGGCCCAGCACCAGGCGTTCTCCCACGAGGCCTTCGAACGGAAGCTGAACAAGGTCAACGCCCCCGACCACGAGGAAGACCTCTTCACCGGCCTCCGCCCCTGACCCTCCCCCTCCCGCCGGACTGTCCGGCGGTGATGGATCTTCGCCGAGTCGCGGTCCCGGTCCGACGCCGGCAAGCGCGAGTGCGGCACGGCCGGACATCCCGACGACCGCTCCGGTGCAGCACGCGGTTCGAGTCGAGCGACCGGATCCGGGCCGACGACGCCGGGGGCCGGCTCGCCGAGCACTGCGAAGACCATCATGCAATCTGACGACCTCCGTGCGCCTCTCATGCTGGAGCTCGTCACTGCTCTCGGCGGCGTCGAGTTCGGCGACCTCCTCAGGGGTGCCGTGCTGTCGGATGTCGGCGTGGATGTGGTCGAGCAGACGTGCTGAGCGGGTGGTGCCGAGCCGCCTTGTCACGGTGTCCGGCGCAGCTCGCGCGACTATTCGAGAGCTGATGACACACCTCAACACCACTCGTGCGGCGAGGTCGTCATGTCCGGCGGCCCGCGACGGTGACGAGCGGCGGCACCAGAACGGCCAGGGCGCCGCCGATCCACAGCACACTCACCGGCCCGGCGGCATCGACCGCCAGGCCGCCGACGAAGGCGCCGAGGGCGATGGACAGGTTGAACGTCGAGACGTACAGGGAGGACGCGGCCTCGGTGGCGGTAGGGGCGGCGTTGAGCATCCAGGTCTGGAAGGTGACCGGGACGGCGCCGTACGCCAGTCCCCAGACGACCAGGATCGCAGCCGCGGACCGGACGTCGTGGCTGCCGATCGCGACGGCGGCCATGGCGGCGGTGAGCAGCAGGCCGATGCCGCACACGGTCTGCCGCAGGCGCGTGGTGACCAGGGCGCCGGCGAGGAAGTTGCCGCAGATGCCGGCGACGCCGAAGACGAGCAGCAGCACGCTGATCATGCCGTCGGCGACGCCGTCGTCGTGGAGGATGGGCCGCAGGAAGGTGTAGGCGGTGAAGTGCCCGGTGATGGCCAGGAAGGTCATGGCGAGGCCGGTGCGTACGGCGCGGTGGGTGCGCAGCACGCGCGGCAGGTCCGCGAACGTGAGGGTGCGCTGCGGCGCCACCTTCGGCATCACGATGACCATGCAGGCCAGCGAGATCAGGCCGAGCACGCCGACGGCGGCGAACGCGGTGCGCCAGCCGGCGAGGTCACCGGTCAGGGTGCCGGCGGGCACGCCGAGCACGGAGGCGGTTTCGACGCCGCCGAAGACGACCGCGGTGGCGCGGGCCACGTGGCGTTCGGGCACCAGGCGCAGGGCGATGCCGCCGGCCAGGGACCAGAAGCCGCCGACACTGATGCCGATCAAGAAACGGGCCAGCAGGACGACGGCGAAGCTGGTGGCGAAGGCGGAAGCGAGGTTGGCCGCGCCCACGATGCCGATCAGCACGACCAGCACCAGGCGGCGGTCGATCCGGGCGGTGGCCACAGTGACCAGCGGCGCCGCGACGGCGGCGACCAGCCCGGGCACGGTGACCATGAGCGCGGTGGTGCCCTCGGACAGGTCGAGGGCGGTGCCGATGGGGGTGAGCAGTCCGACGGGCAGCAGTTCGGACGTCATCAGGGCGAAGATGCCCAGCGTGACGGCGAGGATCGCGGACCAGCCCCGGACCGGTGAGGGGTCCTGGGCCGCGTCCGGCGACCCGGCGTCGATGGCGGTCATGGGTGTGGGCCTTTCCGGATGTGGTCAGGACGCGGGCGGGGGGGGGCCCCCCGCCGGCCCCCCCCCCCCGGGGGGGGCCGCCGGGGGGGACCGGGGGGGGGGGGGGTGGGGGGGGGACCATGAATACGGTGCACACGGTGTAACGTAATAAAAACCCCAG